>VBKY01000495.1 GCA_005879255.1 Deltaproteobacteria bacterium | reverse complement strand
AACGACCATGGGATTCTCCTCTGACTGCGATTCGATGTGGCCTCGGTGCTTATAGCGGATTGGGAACACTCTCGTTATCGGTTCGACGGTTCACGCCGCGACTTGATGGGGCCGCAGCTTCAAATTGGCACGATATAGTTCGAAGCAGAGCCAAAAAAGAAGAGGTTGAACTGGGTTCATTCGCAACTTACTGCGAAACAACAAGAGGAAGTATGGAGTGATGTAAATCAGGGCCAGCAATATCTTGTAGTACGGTGGAAACAAGGCCCTGTGGGGATACATAAGCAGGGCGGGAATTGTCAGGAGCAGCAGATCGTAAACAAATCCATGGTGCATGAGAAGCAGGGTGGTCGTCACTAAAATGGCGTATTGAAGATCAAAACCATTTGATTGAAGTGGGACAGCTACCCGCCATGTTTGCAGAAGCCAGTAGACCAAGAGCAGAGCGGTCGCGATCGTGCATGTTACCGCCCATGCCTGAGGAAGCAACGGCCTGAAAAACCCGTAGAGAGTAATATAGAATGATAATGGCTGTGCCTGCGTCGCAATTCGGTGTGAAAAGTTTGTAATCGCGTCTATGTATTTCAAGTAAGAGTCAAATGAGAACACGACGCCGCCGATGACAATGAGCAGAAAGAGGCCTGCGGTTATACCCACGATTGCGCGGCCCATCCTGCGAAAGATGAGCAAGGGCAATAGGGCGATCAGATATTGTGCTCGGTATGATAGAAACGCGAATATGAATCCCGAGCATAAGACGCGTTGCCGTTTTAAGAGGTAAAACCCCACGGTCCAGAAAAAGAGAGCAATCGCAGTAGAGTGGCCGGTAGTCGTCAGCCAATACAAGACCGGCGCTGCACCGCCGATCGCGAGCGCCAAACCTAGAGGTGGCTGTTTCGGCCGACAGCATTTCCATAAAATGCCGATCGATAGAAAATAAAGCAGTACAGTTGCGGTAATCCATATCCAATACGCAACGACGTAAGAAAAAAAACTCAGTGGGATCAAAAGAATCGTAAAGAATGGAGCATGAAGATATGGCCAGTGAGTTCCCTCAAGCTGCGCCGGACTAAACTGCCTCTGCAGCTCAATCTGCGCATCGGCGTCATAGACCTTTTCTGGACTGACTCTCGTCAAGACTGCGGCGGTGTAAAACTGGACGAAATCAGCTCCGGGTTTTTCACCCATCCGTGCCGCTTGCACATACACTTTAACAAGCAACGTGCAGGTAATGATCATCAAGGCGAGCGAATAGAGAAAAACGCGTCTTTCCGAAAGAAAGCCGCTGGCTTTGTTCAGCGCCTCTATTATTTTTGATGAGTATAGGGCCCACATTTCATGGATCAGGGATGCCGTGGCAGATTAACGTTCGACCGTTGAACCCGTTGGTGATTGACTGATCGATTTAAGATCGTCCGGTACTCCGGACTGTGCCGTGCAAAAGTACGGTGTTACGAGCGCAAAATCCAGCGTGATCATCAAGCCGATCAGGGCTTTCACGACAAACCTCTCTGAGATCAAGCGCCAAAAGAGGTTTGTTATGGATACGCCGACTCACGCTCCCAACCCGGCATGACTCTAGTCGCGAATAACTCAATGGAGCGCATGACTTGTTCATGCTTCAAGCCGCCGAAGCTGAACATGCCGACGAGGCAATCCGGCCGGGCGGTCTCGATCATCTGACGCGCTTTCTTGGTGACGGTCTCCGGACTGCCGATCAACGATGTGCCCCATTCATCGAGCCGCTTGACATTCAGGCCACCGGGAAAGTAAGCAAAGCGCTCGGTGAACTTCGGCAGATCGTCGAGCGACACGGAATCGCCGCGCCAGAAGTTATCGGTCGCGAGCTGCCAGAAACGCGAAAGCTGCGGGCCGGCCTCCTGCCAGGCTTGGTCATCGCTATCGGCGACATAGATGTCGCGCACCATGATCGCATCGCCGGTACCGGTCAAATTCTCATGCTTGGCTCGCTCCTCACGATAAGATTTTATCGCCCGCGCGCAGTTAGCCAGCGGCTGGCGCGAGAGCGCAAGATTCCAACCGCGGCGCGCTACCATCGCCGGGCTGTCCGGTGAAGTGGCACCGTAATAGATCGGCGGGTGGGGTTTCTGCAGCGGTTGGGGTCGGCATGAGATCTCTTCATAGCCCCATGCCTTGCCGGAGTAGCTGAAAGTCTCTCCAGTCCATGCGCGCATGAGGATCTCGATACCCTCTTCGAAACGCGCCTGAGCCGTTTCCCGGTCGAGCCTGTGCTTCATGTCATCTTTGGGCACGCCGCGGCCCAGCCCAACGTTGAGCCGCCCGCCGGTGAGAATGTCGAGTATGCCGCACTCCTCAGCGAGCCGCATCGGATCGTAGAGCGGGAGAACGTTGACCAAATTGCCCATGCGTAGCCGCTTGGTGCGGTGGGCCAGCGAGGCGATGATCAAGTTGGGCGATGCCAACATCCCATAATCCGAGTGATGATGCTCAGCAAACCAGGCGTCGTCGAAGCCCAAACGCTCGGTGAGCAGAATCTGCTCGAGCAGTTCTTCGAAAGCTTGTTTTTCCGGTATCCAGGGGCGCGATTGATTATAACTGAACGTGCCGAACCTCATTGAATTCCTCCTGAAAGATCTCGACTTTTCAGGCTAGCTTGACTGATAACATATTCTCGACGCACTCGGCGACTTCGCGGACCCCGCCAAAATACCATTTCTCCTTCGCGGTAGCTTGCGTATCGTCTCGGGTTGTGACCGGTGTGTACAGGGAAATTAGGGAGATTCAATTTGAAAATTAACCAGAATGAGGCCGATTACAGATCGAGCCAAGTCTGAATCACTCCGGGCTCGAATTGAATGTGCACCAGCCATTGAAACAGCGTGTAAAAAAAGCCCCACGTGATCGCAGTGGCCGCGATCGTGTACAGCCAACTCACTTCACTTTGAAACTTTAGATAAAAGAAAATGAACAACGGAACGGTTAATGGAAAACCGATGAGATAGACGGAGATAATAAAGGCGATAATCCACGAGAAGGTATTGATCACACGACGTCGCGCCACCTCGGGCGGCACGTCGCTCGAAAAATCCAAGTCGAGACCCGCGCCTTCGTCGGTTTCTCCTTTGCCGAAAATCACCTGCAACAGCTGTATCGTCGCGAGCACTAATAGTGGGATGCTTACCGAGAGCGGAAATAGCCGTGTTTTAAAGGACCAGCCGAGCGCCGAATGGATCGCGTACGCCGCGACGGCGATCAAGAAAATGCAAAACAGCACACGCCCCTTACGCATCAGCCGGGTTCCCGGAGCGGTCGCGACGCTGTTGAATATAGGGATAGGCAATGACGACGAGCATCAGGATGATGAGCAAAACGACGATCGGGTGCTTTAGCCAAGTGAAGCCGTAGCGGGACATCGAAATGAACAGATAGGTCTCGATGACCTTTCCCAAAACGAAGCCCAATACGAAAGGCGGGCGCGGCCAACCAAAAAGCACCATGAAATAGCTGATCATGCCAAAGATCAGGGTCACGATCAGATCGGCGATCTGGCCATTCGCAGTGTAGCTACCGACGAAGACCAGCAGAAGTACAAAAGGGATGATCCAGCCGCCCCGGACGTTCGTTATCTTGGCAAGCTGGTCGAGCACCGTAAGGCATAAGAGCACGGTTATGATGTTGGCGATCGCCAGCGTCCAGACCATGGAGAAAGTGATCGATAGATGTTTAGTCAACATGTCGGGGCCGGGCACGAGGCCCATAATTAAGAAGCCGCTGAGCAGGATCGCCATCGCACCGCTACCTGGAACACCGAACGCAACCGTAGGGATCAGCTCGCCTCCTTCTTTGGAATTGTTCGCTGCTCCCGGTCCCAAAACGCCGCGTACATCTCCCTTGC
>VBKY01000494.1 GCA_005879255.1 Deltaproteobacteria bacterium | reverse complement strand
GAAATTCGCTGCCCACTTTGCCGATCTTTCGAGCAAGCAAAATCAAAATGATGCAAATCAAACTAACGATCAACGCCAACGAACACATCGGCCCTAAGTTACCATCCACGTAAAAGTGATAGAGCAACGGGCCCAAAGGCTCGGATCCGGGCGAATAAAGAAAAATCGAGGTGCTGAACTCGCGCAAAAAGATCGTCGCCAGAATGATCCAACCGGCGATGAAGCCTGGCCGTAACAACGGTAGCAGGATGCGCCGAAAAGTCGTCAAGAAGCCGGCGCCGCATGCCATCGAGGCCTGCGCCAAATCGTCATGCAGCTGCACGATGGTGCTTGTCATCGTCCTCAACCCATAGGGAAGAAACCGCGTGATGTAACCGATCAATAAGATCCACAGCGTGCCGTAAATCGGCAATGGAACGTAAACATAAGTCCAGAGAAGCCCGATAGCCAGCGCGGTTCCAGGAAAAGCCCAGGGAATGAAGGTCAAGGCCTCGATTGCTCCTCGCCCGGCAACTTTTGTCTTTGTTGTCACCCACGCAGTCAGCGCAGCAAGGAGCATACACAAAGTAGCGCCGCCCACGGCGAGGAAGAGACTGTTCTGCAGTGCCCGGTAGGTACGCGCATCCCTGAGATTTCCCCGGTAGTTATCTAGGGTCAACAACTCCCAAGTCTTCGGTCCGGGAACGTGAATATAGGAAATAAAAGAAACATAGATGAGGACAAGAAACGGTAACACAACGATCAGCAAGAGAACCAGACCGGCGACGCCGGCCGCCGGATAACGCCATTTGCCGAGATCGATAATGGTTGGCCGATAACCGCGGCCGGTGACCGTCACGTAGCGCTCGCTCCGTTTCGTCAAATGCCGATAGCAATAAACGAATAACATCGTGATCAGCAAGAGCGACACACCATAGGTTGCCGCGAGATTCTGATTTGGTGGAAACGCTCCCACCGCTTCACGATAGATCTTGGTGGTAAAGACTTCGATCCGCGCCGGCAGCGCGATAATCGCCGGGGTATCAAAGCTCTCGATGGCTCGCACAAAGTTCAGAATCACCGCGGCTAGCAGCGCGGGCCGAATAATCGGGAAAGTGATGCGCGAAGCAATCTGAATGTTATTCGAACCCGCCACTCGCGCCGATTCCTCAAGCGACGGATCCATTGAATAGAGTGACGCGGAAACGATCAAGAAGGCCAGCGGCGTGGTAATCAGCGCTTCGACGAAGATCATGCCCCACAAGGAATAAAGATTCAGCGGCGCGTTACCCAAGCTGAAGAGCTCCATCAATAACCGATTTATCAATCCTGTACGCGGGCTCAGTAACACCGTCCACGAAACGGCGAGCATAACGGGAGGAAAAATGTTGGGAATAATTGCCGTCAGCTCAAAAAACTTTCTAAAGGGGGCATTTGTCCGGATCGAGATCCAAGCCAGAGTGGCGGCCAGTGCGGTCGCTAGGATTGATGAACCTGCTGCAAAAATGAAGGAATTAAACAGTAACTGATAGGTCAACGGGTCATTATAAGCTTGCAGGTAATGCGCCAGAGTGAACTCGGCGCCAGGCACACCTAGCGGCTTGCTGCGAAAGCTGCCGTAGAAGAGCATGAGAGTCGGTGACAGGCTCAAA
>VBKY01000493.1 GCA_005879255.1 Deltaproteobacteria bacterium | reverse complement strand
AAACATCGTTATTACCGATGACGTAAACAGAAAAGTCACGGTTCGCCTGATTGAAGTCCCGTGGGACCAAGCGATGGACCTGATTATCGACACCAACGGCCTAGGGAAAGACGAAACCGGCAATGTCATCCGCATCTCGACCGCGGGGCGACTGAAATCCGAGAGAGACGCTCTAGCAGCCGCAAAAAAATCAGAGGAAAACCTGGAACCTCTACAAACGGCGTACTTGACCGTTAATTATGCGAAGGTTGTGAAAGGCCAAAATGACACCAACACCGACAAGGATCTGGTTGAAAAGGTCAAGGCTCTTCTCAGTCCGCGGGGCAAAATAGAAGCGGACCAGCGGACGAACACGTTGATCGTGCGCGATATCAAATCCAGCATCGACGACGTTCAGAGCCTCATCGGTAGACTCGACACGCGGACGGCTCAGGGTCTCATCGAATCTAATCTCATCGAAACAACGCCGACTTTTTCACGCGCCCTTGGCATCGAAATGGAAGCCCTATTCAACAACGGCCGTGTGCGGACTAGTAACAGGTTCAGAGCAGACCCACCCTTCGAAGGTTCGCCCCAACCAACGCCTACGGTAAACCAGTTGATCATTCCGACTACCGGGTTTCGATTCGGATATTTTGGCAATAACATTACCCAGATCTTATCCGCTGCTGAGGCCGAAGGTAACGTGAAAATTATTTCTCGTCCGTCGGTGGTCACGCTGAATAATGTGGAGTCTCAAATCGAGAGCGCTAACATCATCAGGATTCGAACGTCGGCTGCCACAGTAGGAGAAGCGGGAACGCTACGAGAAATCAGGGCGGGAATAATACTAAAGGTGACACCCCAAGTTTCGGCTGATGGATTCGTTTTGCTGAACATCACAGCGAAGTCCAGCACGCTGGATTTCGGTCGAACCGTAGATGGCATCCCTCAGGAGAACACCCGCGAGGCCAAAGCCAATGTCTTGGTCAGAGACGGAGAGACAGTAGTTATCGGCGGTATCATGAAGGATACCAGCGCTAACTCAGATACGGGAGTTCCTTATCTTAAAGACATCCCAGTTCTTGGTTGGCTATTTAAGAAGTCCTCTTGGCAAAAAGATTTCGAGGAACTCGTTGTATTCATAACTCCGCGAATCATGGCCGCGGGGTCGGAGAATTTGCCAACCGCGGAACAGCTTTGGCGCGACCAGTTGAAACAGACGGACGGAGCGGCGCCTGCGACGACGTCTTCGCTGAAGCCCTAGCCTCACCAAATCGAATCGGGTAGACTGCCCGAATCGTTACTTCACCGCGGGAGAATCCCACGGTCCCTGTCTGACGATGATCATCGACGGGGTGCCGGCGGGTTTCCCCATTGAGATCAATAAAATTAATCACGATCTATGGCGTCGCCAGCAGGGTTACGGCCGCGGCGGGCGCATGCTCATCGAAAAAGACGAAGCGCAAGTGCGGTCGGGCATCCGTTGGGGTGAAACGATGGGATCTCCGGTTGCTCTGGGCATCGAAAACCGGGATTGGAAAAATTGGACAAAAAAGATGTCCGCCTTCCCCGAAGACCGCGATGACAAGATCGCGGTCACCAAACCTCGCCCCGGTCACGCTGATCTAAACGGCGTGCTTAAGTACGACCGTAAGGACATCCGCGATATTCTCGAGCGCGCCAGCGCACGCGATACGGTTGCCCGCACTGCCGTCGGGTCATTTGCCAAGCAACTCCTCGCACCGTTCGGCGTTCGCGTGATCGGATATATTCGCTCCATAGGCAATGTGGCGGCGAATTTGAGCCACCTGACTTACGATGAAATTCATGCCCGATCCGAAGAGTCGCCGGTGCGAACGGCTGATAGTGAGGCCGAACAGAAAATGATCGCTTTGATCGAAGAGTGCAAGAAAGAAGGGAATACTCTGGGAGGTATCTTCGAAGTCGTGGCGCTGGGACTGCCTCCCGGACTGGGAAGCCACACCCAGTGGGACCGTAAGCTCGATGGCAGATTGGCCCAGGCGTTGATGAGCATACAGGCGATGAAGGGCGTCGAAATCGGGTTGGGCTTCGATATGGCGCGTCGGCGTGGCTCGCAAGTGCAT
The DNA here is from genome assembly GCA_005879255.1 of Deltaproteobacteria bacterium. The sequence goes on along the minus strand of VBKY01000493.1, from coordinate 5,237 downwards.
GATGAAATCTTCTTCGACCCTGCTAAGGATGTAACCGAAGGAACGCCGAGGATCGTGCCCACGGGATTTTACCGCGGCAGTAACAACTCCGGCGGCACAGAAGGCGGCATGACAAATGGCGCGCCACTGGTTGCTCGGGTCGCCATGAAACCGATTTCCACGTTGATGAGTCCGCTGCAGTCGGTGGATTTACGATCGAAGCAGGCTGCGGATGCTTCGGTCGAGCGCTCCGATGTTTGCGCTGCTCCGGCTGCCGCCGTTGTCGGCGAATCCGTGGTCGCGTTCGAGATCGCGAGAGCGTTTCTGGAAAAATTCGGCGGCGACTCGTTGCGCGAAATTAGGCGCAACTATGAAAGCTATCTAGAGCAAATCAAGAATTACTAGCCCGTTGCCGAAAACGCTGATGCAAAACATCGCGCTCATCGGTTTCATGGCCGTGGGGAAGAGCGCTGTTGGGCGAAACCTGGCGAAGAAATTGCGCCGCCGTTTCGTCGATCTCGACAGACTTATCGAGAAAACCTACGGAATGAAAGTGCACGAGATTTTTGTCCAAAAAGGCGAGCCTTATTTCCGCCAACTGGAAAAACAGACGCTAGCTACGATTCTGCAAAAAAAAGGACAGGTCATCGCGACCGGGGGCGGGATCATCATGGATGAGGAGAACCTGACGTTGCTACGGGACCGAACGTTGCTTATCGGACTTACTGCGTCTGTCGATGTGTTGCTATCCCGGGCGGGAAATGGTTCCAAACGTCCTCTGCTCAAAGGAGCCAATCGCAAAGAGCGTATTGCGGAACTGTTGATGCAACGAGAGAGTCGATATGCTCAAGCCGATGTTACAATCGATACCAGCGAACTGACTTTGGACCAGGTGGTGGAGAAAATTATTCAATTTATCGAGTCTAAGAATTGAAATCATGCAAACCTTGACTGTCAATCTCGGCGATCGCTCTTATCCCATTCATGTTGGCGCGGGACTCTTGGAGCGGGCGGGCGAGCTGCTCCGGCAGGCCGGTGTGCGCGGCAAAGTGGCCGTCGTGACGAATCCCACGGTGGCGCAGCTCTATCTTGATGCGATCCATGAAGCGCTGACCAACGCCGAATTCGAAGTCACGCCGATTCTTGTGCCCGATGGTGAAGAGCACAAGAATCTCAAATCGCTGGTGAGCATCTACGACCGTTTGATCAGCGAGCGCTTTGAACGGAAATCTTGTGTGCTGGCACTCGGCGGCGGCGTTGTTGGAGATGTCGCCGGCTTCGCCGCGGCAACTTACCTTCGTGGCGTCTCGTATGTCCAAGTGCCGACGACTTTGCTGGCACAAGTGGATTCAAGCGTCGGCGGCAAGACTGGCATCAATCATGAGAGTGGCAAGAATTTGATCGGCGCTTTTTACCAGCCAAAACTGGTTCTCATCGACGTCGCTGCCCTTAGGACACTGCCACACAGGGAGCTTGTCGCGGGTCTCGCGGAAATCATCAAGTACGGGATTATCCAGGATCCGGCGCTTTTCCAGCTGCTAGAACAGAGGATGGAGAAACTTCTCGGCTCCGATCTCGAGCTACTGAGCCAAGTCATCGGGGTCTCATGCGCGATCAAAGCGCGGGTTGTGGAGGCAGACGAGCGCGAGGAGGATTATCGCGCGGTGCTTAATTTCGGTCATACCATCGGTCACGCGTTGGAAACGGTGACCGGTTACCGGCAACTGCTTCACGGCGAGGCGGTTGCAGTCGGTATGGTAAAGGCGGTCGCGTTATCGGTGCAGCAGGGGTTCTGCGATACGGCGAGTTTCAACCGGGTCGCTGCTTTGGTTAGAAAGGCCGGCTTGCCGGTGGAAATACCGTCGGGCGTTTTGCCACAGAATTTGATTCAAGCAATGGAAGTCGACAAAAAAGTCGCCGGGGGCAAAATAAAATTCATCATGTGCGAAGGCATTGGCAAAACCCGATTTCACTGGTTGGCGCCCACCGAGGTTCTCAGCGCGCTCGGCGTTTAGGGTCCGGACGGAGATAGCTGTGGCGGGGTCCGTTTGAGGGCAAGATTGTAACTCCGAGGCAAAGCCGAGGAATGGTGACCATGAACTAGTGGCGTGTCTTCGAAGATGTAGGGGCGGGTTTGAAACCCGCCCCTACCAGATGCCGCCGTTTGCGGGCAAGCGGCGAAGAGACGAAGGGCGTAGCTAACGAGCTTTAGTTATACGGACCAGTCGCTTCCCGTTTGCTGAGGCGCTGAGATCTAAGGAAGCATCCATGGCAAAGCCGAAAAAAATCTTGGTGCTCAACGGACCCAATCTCAACCTGCTCGGCAAAAGGCAACCGGAAATTTACGGCAAGGCGACGCTTGCGGAAATCGAACAGAAAGTGCGCGCTCTTGCCCAAGAGCTTAAAGTTGAAGTTGATTTCCGGCAATCGAATAGCGAAGGCGAGTTAGTGACCTGGATCCAGCAGGCGGTGGGGAAATTCGGCGCGATCCTGATCAATCCCGCCGCCTACACACATACGAGTTTAGCGATGCGTGACGCGATTTCGGCGGTGGGCATTCCCGTCATCGAGATTCATCTTTCTAACATTCACAAGCGCGAGCCGTTCCGCCATCACTCTTTTATCGCTGAAGTGGCGGTGGGACAGATCGTCGGGTTTGGACTGCAGAGTTATCTATTAGGCTTGAAGGCGGCTGTGGAATATTTATGACAAGTCGCGAGTAGAATCGATCAGAGCGCTCCTGTAGGGATATTTTTGTTCTTCATTTCTTGAATCAGATTTTCTTGTTCCTTTTGCAAACCGTCAATTTTGATCCTCAAGTCGGAAAGCTCTTTTTCCTTAGGGGTATAATTCGGCGCATAGGGTGAAGCGGGCGGCGTATTCGGCGGGCCACCCCCTCCCGGAACCTTCTGGGAGTCGTGTATTCTGGAAGCAAAATCCATTGTCCAAGCTCTCATTCCATCCCGACTGACGTTGGATGAAGTGCCGCCTCCTTGAGTGGCCTTAAAATAATCTTGCCTGGCTGCTTCGAGTTTCTCAGTAACTTCGGCAAGTCTTTTTTGGTATTCCTTTACTTCTTCTATGTCGCCAAGGGGCTTTGTCTCTTCAGAACTCGACCGTTGCGACGCATCACGCGCCGCGGATGGTGATGGTTTTTGCGGGGCCGTCGCAGATTGCCGCGATGATGCTTCCAAGTCTGAAATACTCAGCCCCGTTCGATCCGTTTGTCCAGGCTTCAAAATCGCCTGGATTTGATCTTTGGGTATACCGATCTCTCCGCCCAGGCCAACGAATTTTATCATCGAGCCTTCTTCTCGGTAGCTCTGCACGGTAATTTGCCGGCCATTTTTTAAGACGATGACATGCTGCGCCTGGGCCAAGCTATCCCAGCCACTGATGCCAATAAACGCAACGAGGAATATGACGATCATCATGGCGCCAAGTATAGCACATTGAGCGATCCGTGACATCCACGCCTTTGACATCCGATGGCCTCTTTTCCGACTGGTTTATTCGTGTTAGCGTTTGCGCTGTCGGAGACATTATCATGAACCCGTGTCGAGTATTGCGCGTCGGAATTTGGCTATTTATTTCTATCATCGCCATCGCTCATAACCTTGGAGCCGCGGAACCCAAGGTGCAAATAGTCTCACCCAAGGATGGTAGCCGGATCACCCAAGATCAGAATGCCATCTTCGTTAGCGGCAAAGTGGTTCGTGACGCGGCGCGATCAGCAAACGTCGATATCTTCTTAGTTATCGATATCTCAGGGAGCACGGCTATGTACGGCGGCGCCGAATTGGGAGATGCTGATCAGCCACCGGAAAGCTCCGGTTTCGGCACGCCGCAGATTACCATTGGCGGCATGAGTCTCGGAAAGCCGCCGCTGCGAAACCCGAGGAATTCCATTTTGGCGGCAGAGGTCGCGGCGGCGCGCCGCCTGCTTCTCCAGCTCAATGGCGAATCTACGCGTGTCGGAGTGTTAACGTTCAGTGAGGGTGCGAAACTGGTGCAGCCGCTGACCCATGATTTCGAGCAGGTTCGTCGAGGTCTTAGCGAAATTTTGCGCGCCGGTCCCTACGGCGGGACCAATATGGTCGAAGGCATCCGCATGGGTATAACCGAGTTGTTGGGGCTGGGAAGCAGTGAAAAAAGAACCGATGCGATCAAAGTCCAGTTTCTTCTGACCGATGGTTTTCCGTCTTTGCCGATTGGCGGCGGCAAAAGAATGACTCCCGAGGACATTAATCTGACGATCAATGCGGCGCGGCTTGCCGGCAAGGCCGGGATCAAAGTTCATGTGTTTGCTCTGGGGGAAGAAGCTCTTTCATATCCGACCGCAGCGGTCGGTATCGCCAAAGAAAGCGGTGGGACGTACACGCCGCTGGTGCGACCGGCGGATGCACTTGCGGTGCTCGAGAATATCTCGGTCGTGGGTGTCGACTATATTCAGGTCGTTAATCAGACCAGCGGCCAAAAGGCCCTGCAACTTCGACTTGCCGCCGACGGTTTCTTTTCGTCTGCTGTCCCGGTGGTGGAGGGACGCAACCAAATCGAAGTCGTAGCGCGCGCGAGCGATGGATCGAACGGCCGTGATTCCGTTACGGTCTATTACCAAACGGGAACCCAGAAATCGTTGGAGCTGGAAGTTTTCCTGGAGAAGGAACGAAAGCTCAAGCTCGAGGTAGAGCGACTAGGAAGAAGTCCTGCCGAGATCCAGCGTGAAGTCGAGCGAAACCGAGAAGACAGCCTGAGACGGCCACAACAATTGCCCCCGCCAACGGAAGGACCGCCGCGCTAAGCCCGTCAACGATTCGGCGATTGTCTAGCGAGCTTTTCTTTCGGCCTCAGCGGCGATGGCGATCTCCGAAGCGCCGGCCCGCTTGATAATTGACATGATTTTGACTGTATCTCCGAGCAGCACGTCTTTGTCGCCGCGCAGAACGACGGTCTTGTCGGGGCTCGTGTTCAGCGCCTCTTGCAGAGTTCTTTCAAAATTTTCTTCGCCCACTTTTTTCTGATTAACGAAAATTTCCCGTTTAGGAGTCAGCGTCACTGTGGTGCCGCGTGACTCCGACTGAGTGGCGACAGCCTTCGGCAAGTTGACTTTTCCGCCAGACTCGATCATCGCCGAGCTGGTGATCATGAAAATGATCAGCAGCACCAAAAAAATGTCGGTCAACGGCGTGATGTTGATCTCCGCGACGATTTCAGAATCGCCATCGTTGCCGCCGAGCGGGGTCATAGCCATGGAATTA
>VBKY01000026.1 GCA_005879255.1 Deltaproteobacteria bacterium | reverse complement strand
GGCTTGCGGCGGACATACGGCCGCGATCGATTCCTTGGGCCGAAAGCTCGCTCATGACGGTTTCTGCGCGGCGCTGCCCTAATCTTTGATTGTAGTCGCCGTTGCCTACGGTATCGGTGTGGCCTTCGATGACAACGGTCAAATCGGCCTTCTCTTTGAGCCGCTGTGCGGCCAAATAGACCTGACCCTTGCCAAGCTCCGTGAGGTCGGCGGAGTCAAAGCGAAAGGCTACTGCCGGAAAAATGATCTTCTCCACTTCGACAACTCTTGGAACCTCTTTGACAACGATCTTTTCTACCGGCACCTCAACGACCTTGACCGTTTCCTGAGGCGCCAACAGAGCCGGCGCTTGGGACTGCATTGTGGTTTGTTTAAGGGGAGTTCTTTGGGCTGGCCCGTAGTCATGCCATGGCTGAGGTTCTGCCAACACCGGCGGGTGCGGACGGTGACCAAAAAAGGCTTCCTGGGGTTCTGTCGCGCTCACCATAAAGTGGAAAGGCCGAAACACGATCCATTCCGCCAGCCAACCAACGGGATACATCAAGTATGCGGCAATTCTGAACGGATTCGATTGGCTATCGTCATACTCGTCCGGCGCCGCGAAAGACGGCTTGGCGCCGAATGTGGCAGCGCAGATCAGACCGATCACCAAGAATCGTGATATCATAGTTAAAATCCTCCTTGCGGGCTTGTGAGAGATAAGTTTAGGTGCTGCGATTTTCTTTGTCAAACTTATCTTTTGCCTGGTTGCTTGTAAGTGAAGGGGGGGTGGTTTATGAAAAAGGTCAACCTTGCCTGTAACCATTCGGTTTGTCGCGTTGCTGGCTAAACCAAATCAGGGGCTAACATGGAAGTGCTGGTCGAGAAAAAGGAGCGGGTTGTAAGAATTACCTGGGATCGTCCGCCGTTGAACGTTTTGGATGTCGCACTGCTGCGCGAACTGGACCAGGCGCTCGCAAACTGTGCGAGCGAGCCCGGAGTCGATATCGTCGTGCTCCTAGGAGCGGGTGTGCGAGCGTTTTCCGCCGGCGTCGACATTCGAGATCATACGACCGAAAAGGTGCCGGAAATGCTCGATGTCGTCCACGGTGTCATTCGCAAGCTCTTAGCCCTACCGCAGGTAACGATCGCGGCGGTTCGCGGTGTCTGTCTTGGCGGCGGCTGTGAGATCGCGAGCTCGTGTGATTTGATTGTCGCTTCTGAGGAGAGTTCGTTCGGTACACCGGAGATTTTCGTTGGATGCTACCCACCCGTTGCTCTCGCGCGATTTTCTTCCTTGATCGGCTATCACCGCGCCGCCGAAATGATTCTCACCGGCCGCCGATTTTCGGCGCGCGAGGCGCAAGCGATGGGTTTGATCAATCGCACGTTTGGCGCGGCTGAATTTGACGACGGGGTGAAAGCGCTTTTGGACGAGCTGCTCGGCAAAAGCGGCGCGGTCCTGCGACTTACTCTCAAGGGCTTGCGGCAATTGTCGCTCCAGGATTTCAACCAAGCGCTAAAGCGTTCCGAAGAAATTTATTGCCGCGAGCTGCTGCAGACCCAAGACGTCGCCGAAGGAGTCGCGGCGTTTCTCGAAAAACGGCAACCGAAATGGCAGCACCGCTAAGCGCGGCGCGTGAAGATTCCACGACACCGGCTTGGGTTCACTTATACCGCGGGTTGGCGCGACACATTCGTCCCTTGATCGTTCACGATAACGGGTATGCGACTGCGGAGTTGGCAATCGGTTGGTTTTCAATCGATCGTCTGTGTGTTAGCTTTCTAGCTACATGGCTGATTTCGAAGTGAAGATCGCGACAGAGCAACGCGAGATCGAGCAAGCGCAAAGACTCCGCTTTCAAGTCTTCAACCTCGAGCTCAACAAAGGGCTACGGACTTCCTATGCCCACGGCTTGGACATCGATGAATTCGATCCCTTCTGTGATCACCTGCTCGTTCGTGATCTTAAGAGCGGCGACGTCGTCGGCACCTATCGCTTGATGCGCGGGTCTCAAGCGCGCCAACATATCGGCTTTTATTCCGAGAAAGAATTTGACTTGTCCCAAATTAAATTGCTCGACGGCGAATTGATGGAGCTTGGCCGCTCCTGCGCGCGTAAAGATTTCCGCGATCGAGCGCTCATCCCGCTTATGTGGGACGCCATAGCCGAGCAGGTGAAAAAGCATCAGGTCAGATATCTATTCGGTTGCGCCAGTTTATATACAACAGCGGTCGGCGAAGTCAGTGCGATGTATTCCATGCTCAAGAGCAAGTACTACGCGCCGGATGCTTATCGCGTGTTCCCTGTCGACCCATGCACGTTCAACGGTTTAACCGACGATGTGTCGATCTCCGACGAACAAGCCCTGTTCCAAAAATTGCCGAGTCTGATCAAGGGCTATTTGCGCATTGGCGCGCTGGTTTGCGGCCCGCCTGCGCTAGACGCCGAATTCGGTACCGCCGATTTTTTCTTATTGCTGGATTTCGGTACGCTAAAGGACGCCTATCTCAAACGCCTCGGCCTTACGGATGTGACGGTGAGTGATGCGCCTGCTTAAGTTAACCGCCTTTCTTTCGCTCTGGGCGTTCTTCTTCGGCCTGGTGGCGACGGTTCATCTTTGGATCTCCATTCTGGTGCTTCCCAATCGCTGGAAGATCATCAGCCGCCTAAATCGCAATTTTACCTTATTGCTCCGACTAATTCTCAACATCAAAGTCATTGTGGCAGGTGACGAGGGCCAAATGGAACGGGGCGGTTACCTCATCATTGCCAACCATGTCAGTTACGTCGACGGGATTGTGCTGGGCAGTATCTTCCCAATCCTGTTCGTCTCCAAACGAGAGGTAAAAAGCTGGCCTATCGTTGGCCAGTGGAACATTCTCTGCGGTACGATCTTTATTAATCGGCAAAGGAAAGAAGAAGTGGGCTCGCTCGTCGACGAAATGACGCGAAAGCTCAAGCAGGAAACGAACATTCTCTTATTCCCAGAAGGCACCTCCACCAACGGTGAAAAGCTGTTGCCTTTCCAAACCGTGCCCTTGGCGGCACCGCTGCGCAGCCGCTCGATCATCGTTCCAACGACCGTCACCTACAAGAATATCGACGACGAGTCGGTTACCGCCGCCAATAAGGATTTAATTTATTGGTATGGCGAGATGGACTTCGTATCGCATTTTTGGAAGCTCGTGGCGTTGCGGAGCGTCGAAGTGCTGGTCACTATACAACCGAAGATCGAGTGCTTCCAGTACGAAGATAGCTCGGCGGGTCGCAAAAAATTGGCCGAAGACTGCTACAATCAGGTCCTCGGCCGAATCGTTGAAAAAGAAACGGTTGACGAAGAAGACCAGGAAAGTTCCGGGGAGCCGGCTTCGAAGTTACTTTCCAGTTAATTGCTTTTTGATGTTGTCGACGAATTCCTTGAGCATGGCATCGGCTTTCTTGCGAATGATCGGCTGACCAAATTCACCGATCTTACCCAAGATATTCACATCGGTTTCGACCACCAACTCGGTCTGATCGGCGCTAAGCTCCTTCAGCGTCATAGTCGTTTTGCCGTTGACGGCGCCGGCCGCCATGCGGTCCTTGGCTTCCGCTCGCAAGGCTGCTCGCCAATCATTTTTATTTTGCTCTTCAAGGATGATCTTGCCTTGTAGATTGAGCTTGATCGGCCCGACCCGGACAGTCAGGGCGCCTTCGTATGTGGTATCATCGATCTTGTTTACCGATTCAACCCCCGGTAGCGACTTAGCCACCTTGGGGACATCCATTAAAAAGTCCCAAAGCGGTTCACGGGCTACTGGAATCTGTGCAGTCTGGCTAAACTTCACCTTCTTCTACCTTTTTTCTTCTTGACGACCCTCTTCTTAGCCGGCTTCGGCGCTGGTTTGAGTTTCGCCTGCTGGCGGATATCGGCCAAAGCCTTTTCCAGGGCGCGCCGGACGAATACCGCGGCCATGTCTTTTTTATAAGCCGCGGACCCACGGAAATCGCTGACCGGGTCCACCGCTTCTTTGGCCTTTTCGCCGGCTACGGCGAAGGCGTCCGCCTTAAGCGGCTGGCCGCGCAGGACGGCTTCAGCCGCGGTGGCGCGAATCGGCGTGACGCCGACGCTGCCAAGGGCAATGCGAACATCGGCAATATTCTTTTTCGTCTTATCGAGCGTCAACACGGCGGCAGCCGAAACTGTGGCATAATCGTCCGCAGTACGGGGCAAGAATTTAATGTATGCTGCGCCGGTATTGGGAGCGACCTTGGGGACGAAGACTTCCGTGATGATTTCGTCCGGATTGAGTACGGTTTCGTAATAATCTTTGAAGAATTCATCCAGCGGAATCACGCGGCTGCCGTTGGCTGATGCGGCTTTCACCGTCGCGCCCAGGGCAATCAAGCTCGGAGGCGGATCCTGGTTCGGATCGGCATGGGCCAAGCCGCCGCCGACGGTCGCCATGTTGCGCACACGGAGCGTCGCTACGTGGTGATAGGTCTCCGCCAGCATCGGCAAACGGCGGCGCAGCAGCGGCGAGCTTTCTACCTCGCGGTGCGTGGCGAGACCGCCGATACGTAAGCCGCCGTCACTGACTTCGATGCCATTGAGACCGCGCACGTATCGCAGGCTAACCAGGCAGCTCGGTCGTACGAGGCGCTGTTTCATCATGATCACCAACGCGGTTCCGCCAGCGATGATCTTGGCGTCGCCGCCGTACTCTTTCAGCGTCGAATGTACTTCCTTGAGGTTTTTCGGAGTGCGGTATTCAAACGGTATCATGGCGGTGTCCTTATTTGGCGAATTGGTGCGCCTTCTCGATCGATTCGATGATCTTGTAGTAACCGGTGCAGCGGCACAGATTGCCCATCATCCAGTCTTTGATTTCCTCTTCATTGGGCTTCGGATTTTCATTGAGTAGGGCCGTCGCTGCGACCACCTGACCCGGCGTGCAAATGCCGCACTGGAAGCCGCCGTACTGGATAAAGCTCTTCTGCACGGGGTTGAGCTCGCCGTTTTTCGCCAATCCTTCGACAGTGGTGATGTCTCGCCCTTCAACCATGACCGTCAGGGTCAGACACGAGCTGATCATGTCACCGTCCATCAACACGGTGCAGGCGCCGCAAACGCCGACGCTGCAGCCTTCTTTCGTGCCGGTAAGTCCAAGATCGTAGCGCAAGCAGTCGATCAAAAGCCGATTGGTCGGAACCTCAACCTCGACCTTCTTGCCGTTGACGCGAAATTTGATCTTCTTGTCCATCGCTGTTCCTTTCTCGAGAATCTGTCGGGCGGATTTTTCAGTGAAGACCGGAAAAACCCACTAGGGGTTTCTTATAGAAAGAAATTCCCGAAACTGCAAGCCGTTTTGCGCCAAATTCCGGCTGTATTTCCGATAAATGTGCGCCTAATTTGCCATTCTATATCTGGCGCTCAAGCGAATCGGTCACTACCAGAATTGGTAGGCCGGATTAGGGCGAACGGATTAAAACTTGATTACCGTGCGGATACTTTTGCCTTCATGCATGAGATCAAACGCTTCGTTGATTTGTTCCAGCGGCAGCGTGTGCGTGATCATGGGCTCGACTTTGATCTGACCACTCAAATATTTCTCGACATAGCCCGGAAGCTGCGAGCGACCCTTGACGCCGCCAAAAGCCGTACCTCGCCTCCGGTGACCAGCTGAAACGGGCGCGTGCTGATCTCTTCGCCGCCGCCAGCGACGCCAATAATGATGGACTCACCCCAACCTTTGTGGCAACACTCGAGCGCCGCACGCATGGTCTTGACGTTGCCGATGCATTCGAACGAATAATCGACGCCGCCGTCGGTCATCTCGACGATGATTTCTTGTACCGGCCGGCCGTTTTGCTGCGGCACGATGAAGTCGGTGGCGCCCAAATTTTTCGCGATTTCAAACTTCGCATGATTGGTATCGATTGCGATTATCCGTTCGGCTTTGGCCATGACCAATCCCTGAATGACGCTGAGGCCGATGCCGCCGAGGCCGAACACGGCTGCAGTCGAGCCGGCTCTGACTTTTGCCGTATTCAAAACCGCGCCGATCCCGGTGGTGATGCCGCAGCCGAGTAGACAAACTTTTTCGAGTGGCGCGGTTGGGTTGATCTTTGCGACGGCAATCTCCGGCAGCACGGTGTACTCCGAAAACGTCGACGTGCCCATGTAGTGAAAGAGCGTTTTTCCGCCGACCGAAAAACGCGATGTGCCATCGGGCATGACGCCTCGTCCCTGGGTGACTCGGATGGCCCCGCAGAGATTGGTGCGCCCCGATTTGCAAAATTTGCATTCGCCGCATTCGGGAATATAAAGAGGAATCACGTGGTCGCCGGGTTTGACCGAAGCAACGCTTTCGCCGATCTCCACGACCGTAGCGCCACCTTCATGTCCCATAATTGCCGGAAACAGACCTTCAGGATCTTTGCCGGAGAGCGTATAAGCATCCGTGTGGCAAACGCCGGTGGCCGATATTTTCAGCAAGACTTCGCCCTTTTTCGGTCCCGCGACCTCGACTTCCTCGATGACTAAAGGCTGGCCGGATGCCCACGCAATCGCCGCGCGTGATTTCATGACGCCTCCTCTACTTCCGGAATTAACGAGACTCCAAACCCGAACGAGTTTAGCGATAACGCTCTGAGACTGTTCAAGTCTTAGCAAATAAGCTTGGATTTGAGAAATGACAGCGGTGCGCTGCGGGAGGAATTCAGCAAATGGAAAAACTGACAACAAACAAAGGGATAGTCGGTTTAAAACCTATACAAGACTCTAGGGCCGACGATGAGATAGTTGAAGCCTGCGGTCGAACCAGCAGCAAAGTTGCCGCCTTCGACATTGACTTCAATAGCGAGATTGGCAATCGGCTTGATGCCGACGCTGCCGGCGCCGCCGTGAATGAAGCTGTCGGTAGCGACTTGGTTGCGGCGGAACGTTTGGTACCCAACGTAACCTTCCAAGTAGGTATAGAGCAACTTGTTCTCGTAATACACTGATGTGAAAACTCGGTTTGCAATGTAGTTATTGGGATCGAAAAAGCCGCTGCCACTTTGCTCATGAAAGTCGAGCAGGCGAAAACGATGGCCGATCATGATTTTCGGCGCCAGATAAACTGCATACTGCGTTGTGAGTTGCAGATCGTTTGCGTGGTTGCCGTCGGAAAAACTCTTGTAGTTGTAGCCGCCATAGACCGAAAACCGCTCGGTCAAAGGCTGCGATATGTAGAGTCCCACATTGGTCATCCGAATGCGATTTTCAATTAACTCGGCAGTGTCGCTGAGCACTTCGCGGGTTACGTTGACGCCTGCTGTGCCGGCGAAAAGTTTGCCGTCGAAGCGTATATGTCCGGCAAGAAAGTCGGACGTGTGGCGATCTGCGAGCTGGGTGAAACCGATCCCCGCCTCGGCGCCAAACTGATCGGTCAGACGAGAATAAATCCTGAAAAGCAGGTCTTCAGCTCGATTGTCCCGCGTCGGATCATTGGCATCGGTGTGGCGAAAGTTGATGCCGAATTTATAATTGTCAATCCAGAAATTGCCTGCGAGAGCATAGCGGTTTAACCGGTTTTGGTCGGAATCGCGATAATAGTTATAGCGCGCTTCCACCGTGGGTCGAATTTCTTGGTCCATCGCATCGATCAATTTCGCAAGGTCTCGTTTTTGTCGCGCATTGCCCGCTTGTAGTGAATTTCGATTTTCGAGTGCGGCCGTGCGGTTGCCGACTGCCATTAGCGAGCGTGACAAGCCGACGCGGGCATCGAAATCACCATCCTGTGCCACCAGCTTCTGATAAATCGGAATCGCTTCAACGTAACGGCCTTGCCACTGTAGCGCGTCGGCTTTGACGAGCAGAGCATCCTTATGTTCCGGCTGATCGTTTAAAACCAAATCGGCTTGCGCGACCGCCTCACTGAGATCACCAGACCACGAAAGCACTCGAGCTAAATGACTGCGCGCGGCAATATTTTTGGGATCTTGGGCAAGAACGCGATCGAGTTCATCCCTGGACTCCCTTAAACGGTCGGCCCAAGACAAATGAATCGCCATTCGGACTCTCTCCGTTGGCGAAAAATTTTCTCGACTGGACGCCAAAGCCTTGGAAAACGCGTCGGCGGCTTGTTCGATTTGGTCCTGGGCGGCCAGTTTGTCGCCGAGTTGTTTGTACAAATTGGCCTGAGTCTTTTTGTCAGGCGCGGTTTGAGCGGATTTCAGCAACTGGTCGACCGTCTGAGCCGACGAATCGACAACTGAGGCAAGCGCGCAAAGCAGAACCAGCAAAAGTTTCATAGCAGCATATTCCTACGGTAAAATGACTCTTCTGCGGTCAAGAATACCGTATATTAGGACGCAATATTAGCAAAACTTCGTTCTGATGTGTAGAAAAATTCGGACAAGTGCCCTAAATTTTTAGTGAATCACCGTTTTTGCGGCGAATTTGTTGAAGTGACATCCGTGGCGCGCTACGCGGAACCTAATTAAGGCGGCCGCTTATCTGGAGCGCATCATTGGCAAGCAAGCTTACCAGCGTTTCTTCGTTCCCATGAGTTCCTGGACGTAGCCGATCACACAGATGGGCGACATGATCGCTTGATATATGAGCATGTAGACAATGAAGCCGACCAAGTTCTGTCGCACTGCGAGGCCGAGCTCATTGAATACAGCTTTCTGTTTTCGGTACATGATCATCACGATCAGAAAGGCGAATGGTATCACAAGCAAAGTTATCGGGCCGACGATGTAGTAATTACCGAGGAATGCCAGAACCACGCCAGGCAAAAAGACGAAAGCGTAGAACAGATCGATAAACGGGATAATGAAATCTATACCGACAAAAAAACCCGATAGTCGCGAGCTGCTCCAGACCAAATGGCCGTGCTGCTTGAGGCCTTCAATCATCCCGCGCGCCCAACGCTTCCGTTGGTGATAAAAACCCTCGATCGTCTCCGGCGCAGAAGTGAATCCAATGGCCGTGGGCTCGAAGCCGATGCGCCAGCCGCTTTTTATCAGCGACCAAGTCAAAACGATATCTTCGCCGATCACTGACGGCCATCCTTGATGCGCCTTTACGGCCTTACTGTGGAATGCACTGAAGGCGCCCTGGGCCACCAACGTTCCTTGATAGAGCGACTGCTGCCTTTTGGCCGATGCGATTCCGGTAAAGTAGTCCCATTCCTGAAGGCGGGTCATAAACGTAGAACGCGAATTTTTCACCAGCACGCACCCGGCAACAGCGCCAGTATTGGGTGGATCCGTTATAAAGCGCGCGACAATTCGTCTCAGCGCCTGTGGCTGCAGGTAGGTGTCGGCGTCAATGCAAATGACGATGTCGTTCTTGATATGTTTCAACCCTTCGTTGAGCGCCCGCGCTTTGCCCCCGTGATTGGCCTTAACCACTTTCAGGTTGCGTAAACCGAGGGATTGAACAAGGTCCACTGTGTTATCGTTGGAGCCGTCGTCGACGAGAATGATTTCTATACCGGCGGGGTAGTCTTGGCTTTTGATGCCACGAATCGTTTCGGTGATGTTTTCTTCCTCGTTGTACGCGGCGATGAGCAGGCTAATGGTTGGATAGGTCAAATCGAAATGGAGTTTGGGCGGTCGATCCAGAATAACACTGGCGAGAATATGAGCATTCAAGAAACCAGGAAGTAACGCAATAAAGAAAATGATCGTAAGCGCCGGCCAATATCCGACTAAGTTTGCGAGCTCGCCCAGCCAAGGCTGTGCGAGTTCCCATGAAACATAAGACCATAGACAAGAGAACGCGGTTGAAACTAAGAATTTAGCTTTGACGGGGACATAATTCGCCCGTTTCTGGCGCCGCCAACCAGGCAATCTAATTTTTGCTGGCTGTTCACTTGGAAACTTATCAGCGGTTTCGGGGCGTCTCCAGAGTTCATCATCAGAAATCTGCGGGTTTTGATTGTGGGGATCCGCGGTGCTCTGTGGTTCGTCGGTTTCCCTGTCGGTCGATTTCTGGACTTCCATAAAGTTCTGTTCCTTAACGTCCGCGGCCGCTCCTTCCAGCACGCCCGCGAGTCCTATTGATTCAGCAACATGCATACCAGCGAAATGCTTGGCGGTAGTGGCAAATTTTGGAATATTAGTGGCGAATTCTTGTCAGCGAAAAACGATTCCCCGACATAAGATGACAACTTACGTACGACTATGTTCAGGGTAGGGTGGACCGGGGAGCATTGGTGACGCGGAAAAATTGCCCGCTGTTGACGCTGATTGTTCGCCTTTGGCTCACTGTCCGGTCCGCACGAAAATAACCGGCGGCATGGAAGTAAGCAGCTGGTCTTACCGGAGCTTTAGAGGGATTACGTGGAAAATTTGGCCTGTTGCAAACGTTCCACGGTTTGTGGGAAGGATAGAAAAAATTGAATGGAGGTGTCGTATGATTCTCGAGATGAGGACTTACGTGCTGAAACCTGGGATGACCAACAACTTTGTCGAACGCTTTGCGGAAGGACTGACGGCGCGGTTGCAATTCTCCAAGCTGCTGGGTCTGTGGCTGTCCGAAGTCGGCGGCCTTAACCGAGTGGTTCATGTCTGGCCATATGAAAGTTTTGAAGATCGTGAACGGATCGGCGCCGAAGCTAGAAAAACCGGCAAATGGCCGCCAAAAACTCAGGAGTTTATCGTCACGCAGGAAAACAAGATTATCCAGCCAGCGCCTTTCTCGCCCCCGCTACCCGAGAGCAAGTTGGGAAATCTCTATGAGTTCCGCACGTATACTTACCAGCCGGGAACAATGCCGACCGTGCTCGAACGGTTCGGCAAGGTCATACCGGCGCGCACCAAGGTCTCACCCCTCGTATTCGCGGGGCAAACCATGATTGGTCCGCTCAACCAATACGTTCATGTCTGGGCGTACAAAGACGGCGGCGAACGCGAGCGGCTGCGCGCCGAAGCGTCCAAGACTGTGGAAGGATGGCCGCCGCCGACCCGAGAGTTTTTGGTCATGCAGGAAAATGTGTTGATGACTCCCGCACCCTGCGAGCCGTTTAAATAAGCGCTGAGAAAATCTTCGCGCTCGTCCGCCGATCCAAAGGCGACGCGCATGTGATTATTTTCGGAGAGGGAGAGCGGCGGAGCTCTCCCTCTCGTCTTTTTATCGTCATTGCTCCCGGTGTGACCTCCGCCATCGTTGCTCAGCCTTAGCAAGTATGAAGGGGCGCATTGTTCTGCCTTGACAACCCAGGCTCGGCCAAATAACTAAGAGCGAGATAACGCGGCCGATATTTCCGTGCTCTCGGACGCGAAGGAGATAGCGATGCTGGACACAACAAAGCAGAGAGCGATGCTGCGACAGATGATTCTTATCCGCGCCTTCGAGGAGAAGCTCGACGAGCTTTACCAGCGCAAGGCGATGTTCGGCAGCACCCATTCCTATCGCGGCCAGGAGGCAATCGCAGTCGGCGTTTGCGCGGCGCTCGAGTCTACGGATCTGGTCGCCAGTTATCATCGCGGAACCGGCCATTTGATCGCGAAAGGCGCCGATCTCTACATGCTCCTTTGTGAGTGCATGGGACGGGCCGATGGCTATTCGAAGGGCCGCGGAGGCAAAATGCACATGGGCGATATGGCCTTTGGTTTTCTTGGCAACACGGGCACGGTTGGTGGGACGGTGCCGACGGCCACCGGCGCGGCACTCTCAGCGAAAATCCGCGGCTCGAAGGAAGTCGTCGTCAGTTTCTTCGGCGACGGCGCGGCCAATCAAGGCGTGGTGCATGAAGCGATGAATCTCGCCGGGGTGTGGAAGCTGCCAGTGATCTACGTCTGCGAGAACAATCAATACGCCATGACCGTGAGTTTGGAAAAGAGCGTGGCGATCAAACAATTGTCGGACCGCGCTGCGGCCTATGGATTCGACGGCAAAACCATCGACGGCAATAACGTCGATGCGGTTTATGAAGCCACGCAAGCGGCAGCGACCAAGGCGCGCAGCGGCGGCGGCGCGACGTTTCTCGAATGTGTCACCTACCGTTGGGACGGTCACTTCGGCGGCGACCCGGGTACGGGCTATCGTTCGAAGGAAGAAATCGAAGCCTGGAAGCAGAAGTGCCCGATCAAGCGCTTCAAGGAAAAAATGATTCAAGAGGGAAATCTGACCGAAGAGGAATTTGCGAAGATATCGTCGGCGGTCCAGGTGGAATTGGATAAGACTGCCAAGCGCGCGGAAGCGGCGCCGTTGCCGAAAAAGGAAGTCGATTTGAGCAGTATTTACGCGGTGACCGAGGTGGCTCATGGCTAAACCAATGACGGCGGAAGCTCAGCCGCCTGCCAAGGAAATGCGCATGCAGGAAGCGCTCCGTGACGCCTTGCGCTACGAGATGGCGCGTGACGGCCGCGTATTTGTCATGGGAGAAGATGTGGCGCTCTTCGGCGGCGCCTATGGTGTTACGCGCGGTTTGATCCAAGAGTTCGGTGACCGCCGCGTTCTTGACACGCCGATCTCCGAGGCGGCTTTGGTTGGTCTGGCTGTGGGCGCGGCGATCAATGGTATGCGTCCGGTGGTGGAGATTCAGTTCTGCGATCTATTACCTCTGGCTATGGATCAGCTCGCCAGCCATGCGGCGCGCTATCATTATATGACCGGGGGCCGTATCGGCGTACCGATGGTCGTGAGAACTAAGTTTGCCACACGCGCTGGCGGAGGACCGAGCCATTCGAGCTGTAACCACGGCGCATTCATTCATTTCCCCGGCCTCAAAATTATTATGCCGACGACGCCGGCGGATGCCAAAGGGCTCTTGCTCTCGGCGATCCGCGATCCCAATCCCGTGCTTTGCTTCGAAAGCCATCACCTATACGGGCAACGCGGTCCCGTGCCTGATGGCGATTATACTGTGCCCATCGGTCTTGCTGCGGTTCGCCGCCAGGGAGAAGATCTGACAATCGTCACTTGTGGCGGCATGGTTCTAAAAGCCGACGCCGCTGCCGAAGCATTGAAAGAAAAGGGCATTGATATCGAGATCGTCGATCTGCGCTCCTTGGCGCCGCTCGACAAAGAAACGATTCTGCGCTCGGTGGGGAAAACGAAACGAGCCATCGTGCTCGACGAAGGTCCGATGATCGGCGGTCTGTCGGCGGAGATCGCCGCGATGCTCCAAGAGAATTTATTTTCCGACTTGAAGGGCCCCATCATACGCGTCGGCGCTCAGCCAATCCCGCCGCCGCACAGCCCGCCGCTGGTCGATGCGATGATTCCAGACGTCGATCAAGTCGTCGACGCAGTGATGCGCTTGGCTGAAGGCGGAAAGGTTCCGTAGCTTGCCATTTGCGCCGACGGCGCAAAAAACCATGATACTCCACACGAATCATTGGCGATTTAACCGGTTGTTCGTGAGCTTGATTTGCCAAAGTCGCTGCACCTATGTGATTGGTGCCGCGATCGACCAACGATCAACGCGAATGGGCGGGGCGATTATAACACCTCTATCTACTCAGATTGATTGACCCCCTGCATGAGTCGATGTTAGCGTGACGGCGGTTTGGGGATTGTGAAGAGCGCCCATGAAGCTCTGGAACACGCCAATTACGTCTCTATTCGCGAATGCCAGCCTGACCGTTCGATTTGCCGTCAATAGTTTCATTTGCATCGGCATTATGACTTCAGCCCTGTGGTTTATGGTCTCCAACTACTTGATCAATCAGATCGTTGAGCGGGAATGGCAAACTACGGCGCAAATTGTGCGGACGGACGTGCGCACATTTCTCGAAGACTACGATTTCAAAGCCCAGGATCGTAAGTCGGTAGGGCATAAATTTGTTGCTCTCCTCGAGCATATGAGACTGTCGCCGGATATTGTCCGTTTCAAAGTTTACAATCCCAAAGGAATTGTCATTTGGTCGGACGATAAACGGTTAGTCGGTAAATCATTCATCGATAATCCCCAGCTTCAAAGAGCTCTGCGAGGCCAAGTAGTCGCGGACATGAGTTCGCTGGAGAAGCACGAGAATATCTTCGAACCCAAGTCCTTATCGGGAGCCGTGGAAGTCTATGTGCCTATCTACTCGGAGAGCGGACGAGAGCTCCTAGGAGTGTTTGAGACCTATCGGCGCCCCGATTCGATATTCCATGCTGTCCGGGAGGCGCGAGCAATCGTTCTTTTTGGCGCCGTCGGCGGCGGGCTGCTTTTGTATGTTTCGTTGTTTGCCATCGTGCGGCAAGCCGCGCGAAAGATCGACGAGCAGCAAGAGAACCTGCTAAAGATCCAATCCGAACTTGTCGCATCGCAGCGGATGGCCGCGGTGGGCGAGATGGCGGCGGCAGTAGCCCACGGCATTGGCAACCCACTATCGTCGATTCGTGCGGCCGCTCAGGTTGCCATGCTCGACACGGCGGCAGGAGACGGGTCTGCGAAGAACCAAAAAATGACGGAAAATTTGCAAGATATCGTGCAGCAAGTTGATCGGATGCAAAGGCGTATGCAAGCTCTGTTGAATTTCGCTAAGCCTCTCGAACCGCGCCCGGTTCCAATTGAAATCAATTCACTCGTATGCGACGTCGTTGAAACATGCCGCGCCCGCTTCAGCGACGCCCAAGTCACCACGAAACTAGATCTTGAGGCGAACCTTCCATCTGTTACATCCGACGTCAATCACTTGGAGCAGGCGTTGATGGGACTCATCACTAACGCAGTGGAGGCGACCCCAAGAGGGGGTATTGTCACGGTTCGGACGAGATCTTGCAGTCCTATTGGCGATGGGAAAATCGTCGAAGTTTCGATCGAAGACACCGGCGAAGGAATTCCCATTGAGAATCGCCAGCGTGTCTTTGAGCCATTTTTCACCACCAAGCCGCATGGGACGGGTATCGGGCTATCATTGGCAAAAAAATTCCTTGAAAGAAACGGCGCAACAATCGTTATTTCCGACTGTTCCAGCGCCGGCACCAAAATCGCGTTTACGCTTCCTCGCGACGCAGGCGCAACTCCGACTGCTAAACTGCAGTAGCGTTTACGCCACATTGCTTTATTTGTTGAAGCAGTCACTGAACTTTGGTGGCATTTAGGCGCCGCCCCAATTCAAGGCGCCTTCTGCCGACTCAGTTCTTAGCGAGTGAGTTGGCGCTTATGATCTGGCAAACATTTCCCGCTGGGCTTACTCGGAACCTGGAAGCCTGGGGAAAGCGGGCGAGTATGCAACCTGAATTGTTATGTCAGCGGAATCATAATGTGCGTCTGGTAGGGCTTGCGCTGCTTAAGCCGCTCAAACCAGTTTGCGACATTCGGCTGATTCGGGCGCTCGACGGGTAAATTAAACCAACGATAAGCCCAGACACCTAGGGGAATGTCGCCCAGTGAGAAGTCTTCGCCGCCCAGATAGCGATTCTTCGCCAAGTGATCTTCGACCATCTGCCAGGCCTTAACGGTTTTTTCTAAAGCAGCTTGAACCGCTTTGGGATCGCGCTTTTCTTCGGGTGTCCGGATCAACGCCCAGAAAAGTGGCACAATGGCGGAATTGAATGTTGAAAGCTGCCAGTCCATCCAGCGGTTAGCACTAGCCATGCCCTCAGGTGAAGTAGGGAGCAATCTTCCCTGACCGTACTTTGCGTTGAGATACCGCATAATGCTGTTGGATTCCCACAGGATAAAGTCCCCGTCCTTGATCGTTGGCACCAAGCCATTGGGATTCATTCCGAGATAAGCCTCATCCTTGTTGCCGCCGAACTTGCCGCCCCAGTCGAGCCGCTCGAATTCCAAACCGAGTTCGCCGCAGCACCACAGCACCTTCTGCACGTTGGATGAATCGGTTCTGCCCCAGATTTTGATCATGTCTGCCCCCAGAGATGTCTAATTTTCAAAAACTGTTTATCATTGTTTCCGCTCAATAAATAGCCTCTGCCCTGGCCGCTTGGGGATCGGGTGGTGACGTATGTAGAAGCCAAAATTTTTCGCGCTCGGCTCGGAATTACATTTAGCGATTGTGGTCACAAATGAAGCGGGTCTTGATCAAAGGAAATGACCGGTCGGCAACCGGGGTCGACCCTCTGTCGTTTTTTTTCAAGATCTGCTAGGGAATACAGGTTAACTTTCAACGAAGGGCGATAATCACATGAGCAAACGATTGTTCGGGGTAGTTTTTGCCGTGGGAATTCTCACTGGAGCGGGATCGAGCTGGGCGCAGAATGCGGCGGAAGGAAAAAAACTTTACACTAGCTACTGTTCCACCTGCCATGGCGAAACCGGCAAGGGGGACGGCATGGCTGCCGCTTCACTGCCGGCGAAGCCGGCCGATCACACTAACGGCGCGGTTATGAATCAGCTCAGCGATAAATTTCTCCTAGAGATTATATCAAAGGGCGGGGGCGCGGCTGGGAAGTCGACTTTTATGCCTTCCTGGGGGGGCTCGCTCAATGAAAAGCAAATCCGCGACATCGTCGCTTACATTAGAACATTGGCCGTTCCGTCGTATAAACCTTAGACCTGCGGCGGGACTCAAAAATTCTCCAAAAATACTTCGGTTCCCCCCTTGACGTTTGGAGATGCGAGATTACATTTGGCGCATCCAACCTGTTCTGCAGGATTTTAAATCTACGTTTTATTTGAGGAGGGTGTTATGGCGACCAAAATTCGTCCCCTACACGATAGGGTGATAGTAAGACGCATCGAAGAAGAAGAGAAAAGCAAAGGGGGTATTATCATCCCGGACACGGCGAAAGAGAAGCCGCAGGAAGGCAAAGTAGTTGCAGTCGGGCCGGGCAAGCACGATGACGGGAAGCTAATACCTCTCGGGGTAAAAGCCGGAGACAAAATCCTTTTTGGAAAATATTCCGGCACTGAAATCAAGCTTGACGGCGAGGAACATCTGATTATGCGCGAAGATGACATCCTCGGCGTTATTGAATAAGGAGGGAATTAGCAATGGCTGCAAAGGATATTCGCTTTAGTGAAGAGGCGCGCGGCAGAGTTTTGCGCGGAGTTAACTTACTGGCCGATGCCGTGACGGTTACGTTGGGTCCCAAGGGCCGCAACGTCGTTCTCGAAAAGTCTTGGGGATCGCCCACGATCACGAAGGACGGTGTCACCGTCGCGAAGGAAATTCAGCTTGAAGACAAGTTCGAGAACATGGGCGCGCAGATGGTGAAAGAGGTTGCAAGCAAGACGTCTGATATAGCCGGCGATGGCACGACAACAGCGACGGTATTGTCCCGCGCCATCTTCAGCGAGGGTATCAAGCTTGTCGCCGCGGGGCACGACCCGATGAGCATCAAGCGCGGTATCGACAAGGCAGTGGCGAAAGTGGTGGACGAGCTCAAATCCATGTCAAAACCTACCCGCGACAGAGACGAAATCGCCCAAGTTGGCACCATTTCCGCCAACAACGATAAAACCATCGGCGCCATCCTCGCCGAGGCCATGGACAAAGTCGGAAAAGAGGGCGTCATCACGGTTGAGGAAGCTAAAGGCTTGGAAACCACCCTCGACCTCGTCGAAGGCATGCGGTTTGATCGGGGCTATCTCTCTCCTTACTTTGTAACCGATCCAGAACGGATGGAGTGCGTCTACGACGACGTTTACCTGCTCGTCCATGAGAAGAAGATCTCCAGCATGAAGGATCTTCTGCCCATCCTTGAGAACGTCGCGAAAACCAGCAAGCCTTTGCTGATTATCGCCGAGGATCTAGAAGGCGAGGCGTTGGCGACCCTGGTAGTTAACAAGATCCGCGGCACGCTGAAAGTCGTGGCCGTGAAGGCTCCAGGCTTTGGCGATCGGCGCAAGGCGATGTTGGAAGACATCGCCATCCTGACCGACGGCAAGATGATTGCCGAGGAACTAGGGATCAAGTTGGAAAACATCACGGTGAAGGATCTCGGCCGCGCAAAACGCGTGATCATCGATAAAGACAACACGACGATCGTCGAAGGCGCCGGTAAGAAGTCAGCGATCGAGGGCCGGATCACACAAATCCGCGCGCAGATTGAAGAGACGACTTCCGATTATGACCGTGAGAAATTGCAAGAGCGCCTGGCCAAGCTAGCCGGTGGCGTTGCGGTGGTAAAAGTCGGCGCGGCCACAGAAGTTGAGATGAAAGAGAAAAAGGCCCGCGTTGAGGATGCTCTTCATGCGACCCGTGCCGCGGTTGAAGAGGGAATCGTCCCGGGCGGGGGCGTTGCGTTGATCCGTGCCTCTGCTTCCCTAGGCAATCTCAGGGTTTCGGAGGATGAGAAGGTCGGAGTCCGGATCATTCAGAAAGCGCTCGAAGAACCGCTCCGTTGGATCGTTAGCAACGCCGGGGCAGAGGGCTCGGTGGTTTTAGATAAGGTCAAGAACGGCAAGGGTGCTTTCGGTTTCAACGCCGCTACGGAAGAGTACGAAGATCTCGTCAAGGCCGGCATCGTCGACCCGACTAAGGTGGTGCGCACGGCGCTGCAGAATGCCGCGTCGGTTGCGGGGTTATTAATCACTACCGAGGCGATGATCGCCGATAAACCGGAGAAGAAAAAAGAAGCCCCGGCCATGCCGCACGATCACGAAGACTACTAAGTGTTTCGGAAGCTGGTCACAGGAAAAAAAGGCGCTTGGAATACCAAGCGCCTTTTTTGTTGGCTTCAACGCAGAGGCATTGAAGGAGGGGGGCATACCCGAGTCTCGCATTCCGGCAAACCAAACTTCAACCGTGACTCTTAATAGCTGAATGGGGTCAGAAAGAAAAAAAGGGGGAAGCCATCGGCGTCCCCCTCTTGTCCACGTTGGCCAGTTAACCTGAATTAGTTCACGCTGACGGTGATCTGGCGTGGCTTTGCATCTTCGGCTTTCGGCACGTGTACCTCCAGTATGCCGTCTCGGTAGCTCGCCTTGATGCCGTCGGGTTTAACGGTCTGGGGCAAGTAGAAGGATCGGGAAAATTTTCCCGCCACTCGCTCGACTCTGTGATATTCGACGCTGTTGGCCGTCTCTTCAAACTTTCTCTCGCCGCTAAGCGTCAGTGTTCCGTCTTTTACTTCCAGGTTAAAATCTTCCTTTTTCATTCCCGGAAGCTCTGCCCGAAT
Source organism: Deltaproteobacteria bacterium (assembly GCA_005879255.1). Next base: position 25,674 of record VBKY01000026.1, on the reverse strand, counting down.
GAGGTAGGAATCCTTGCTTTCCAGAATATCTACCGGAGGAACCCAAACCCCAGCAGTCGAAGCGGGATAATTCCGGGCGCGCCCAAAGGTGTCATCGAACAGGTCATTGATCCGAGACTGAATCCTATTCAAGCCCTCGAACGGCTCCCATCTTACTAGTTCCATAATCAAATCTCCTTTCAAAAAGATTTTAATGAGATGGTGAAAAATTAAGAATGGGTCTCCGAGTTGTCAACGACTTGACAAACCGACTTGGCATACCTACTTTTTCTCAGTTGACTGCCTTATTTAGAGAAAGCAGCTGAGAAGCAACCCTCGTTCATGCAGGTTACATCAATTCGGTCTCGTACCTGGACCTATATTTGGGCGGCGGTGGCGCTGTCTCTGCTAGGGATTCTGTTGGCAAAGCAGTCCTGGGTCGGAGGCGCGTCGCTGAACGATCCGCGGTCTACACCGCGTGCCGTGTCTCCTCGGGGCGAATTCTTATCCGATGAAAAATCCACCATCGCTTTGTTCCGACAAGCATCGCCCGCCGTCGTCAATATTACCGCGATCGGCGTCCAACAGGATCTCTTCACGTTGAATCTGTATCAGATTCCCCAGGGTACCGGTTCTGGGTTCGTGTGGGATACGAATGGCAACATCATCACCAATTTCCATGTGATTCAGAATGCCAGCGCCGCTCAAGTGACGTTGGCGGACCAATCCAATTGGAAGGCGCAGTTGGTTGGCGTCGCAGCGGATAAAGATCTTGCCGTGCTGCGCATTGACGCGCCGGCTAAACAGCTTCATCCCATTCCGATCGGCACTTCGAAAGACCTACAGGTCGGGCAGAGCGTGTTTGCGATCGGCAATCCGTTCGGTTTGGATCAAACTTTGACGACTGGTGTGATCAGCGCGCTCAATCGGGAGATTGATTCAGTAACGCGCCGGCCGATTCAAGGAGTGATTCAGTCCGATGCGGCGATCAATCCGGGAAATTCCGGCGGGCCATTGCTCGACAGTGCGGGGCGCTTGATCGGCGTCAATACCGCGATTTTCAGCCCTTCAGGTGTGTCCGCGGGGATCGGCTTCGCTATCCCGGTGGATACCGTCAATCGACTCGTGCCGGAGTTGATCCGTAGCGGGAAGATAACCCGCCCGGGATTAGGCGTTCAGCTTGACGAGCAAATCAACGAGCAAGTCTCGCAGAGACTGGGTGTGAAAGGAGTGTTAGTAGTGGATGTGGTCCGGGGTGGCGCAGCGGCAAAGGCCGGAATTCAACCGACTCGGAGAGACGCCGAAGGCCGGCTGCGATTGGGCGACATCATCACGGCAGTGGACGGCAAGAAAGTTGAAACGCCGAACGACCTGTTCTTGATGCTGGAAAAATACAAAGTCGGAGATGCTGTCAATCTTACGCTACTACGCGACGGCAAAAGTGTTCAGGCCAAAGTGAATTTGGAAGGAGTTCAGTAATTGTGCGCCGCGCTCCGGTGCGCCTAATAATACTCGCTTAGGCTTTTGTCGGTAGATCTCGCGCGCTATTCTCATTTTCTTCGCGCTCGTAGGCTGTGATAATTTCTTGTACCAAGTGATGCCGCGCCACGTCCTTTTCCGTGAACATGATAAACCGAATCCCGTGCACTCCTTTTAAAATTCGTGATGCTTCTTTCAGTCCGGAAGGTTTACCCGCGGGCAGATCAATTTGTGTGGCGTCGCCGGTGATCACGGCTTTCGATCCGTAGCCCAGACGCGTGAGAAACATCTTCATCTGCTCAGGCGTGGTATTTTGCGCTTCGTCGAGAATGACGAACGAGTCGTTTAAAGTCCGGCCGCGCATGAACGCCAACGGCGCAACTTCGATAGTGCCCCGTTCGACCAGCTTGTGTGCACGGTCGAAATCGACCATGTCGTGCAACGCATCGTAAAGCGGGCGCAAATAAGGATTCACCTTCTCGGCCAAGTCGCCGGGTAAGAATCCGAGTTTTTCGCCGGCTTCCACGGCCGGCCGCGTTAGAATAATTCGCACGTAATTGTTTTTCATTAACTCGGCGACCGCCATGGCCATGGCGAGATACGTCTTTCCCGTGCCCGCCGGTCCGATGCCGAATACGATGTCGTAACGGCGGATCGCATCGATGTAAGCTTTCTGCGCAATACTTTTGGGCGTGATCGTACGCTTGTGGGCGGAGATATAGATGGTGTCGAGAAAAATATCCTGGAGTTTCGCCCGGCTATCCCCGCTCAAAATGCGGATCGCATAATCGACGTCGCTGGCGTAAACAGGGTAGCCTTTTTCCAGGAGGCTGTAGAGTTGACGGAGAAGTTGGCTGGTCAGCTCTACCTGCAGCGGGTCTCCTTCGATCTCCATGGAAGACCCGCGAACACGAATCCTTACTTGCAGCGAACTTTGGATAATTTTCAAGTGCTGGTCATGTTGACCCAACAGATCGCGGAACAATCGGGGATCATGGAACTCAAGTAGATTTACGCCGATCTCCGTGACGGTATCAGCGATTGGTTTCTTTTCGTCTTTCACTCCGTTTCTCCTATGAGCTGGACGACGATTTCGCGCGTGCGCGGTCGATTGTCGAAATCCAGTAGAATCACCTGCTGCCAGGTTCCAAGCAACGGACGGCCGTCCTCGATCGGAATGATCACGGACGGGCCGAAGAGAGACGCGCGCAAGTGGGAAAATCCATTGTCGTCGCCCCAACGGTCGTCGTGGTGATATCTGCGATTCGACGGGATCAGCTTCTCGACGAGTTCTTTCAAGTCTTGAACAAGGCCGGGTTCGTGCTCGATGGTTGTGATGGCGGCGGTGGAGCCGGACACGAATACATTTATCGAACCGTGACGAATCTTTCCGTGCTTGATGTACTCTGTTATCTTGGCGGTGATATCGACGATGTCGCAGAAACCCGCGGTCTTTTCCGTGAACGTCTTGGTGCGAATCGTGACCACGCTATTGAACTGCCCTTCGCAGGTCAACCAAATGTACCTTGGTCAGACAATCAGCCGATTCGGGAAACTAGCAATGCTCCGAACATATTTTTGCGCGTCATGTTGCTTGTCGGATGAGCTCCTCCGCCCGCTTCAGAGCCGCGGCAATTTTTGCCGGCTCTTTGCCGCCGGCTTGAGCGAAATCTGGTCGTCCGCCACCTCCGCCGCCAACCATGCCAGCCAATTCTTTGATGATGTTACCGGCATGGTAACGCTTGGTCAATTCTTTCGTGACGGACGCGACCAGGTTGACGTTAGCGTCTCCCGCGCTGGCCAAAACGACGACTCCGGAACCAAGTTTCTCCGTGAGTTGATCGGCGATTTCGCGCAGCTGTTTGCCATCGGCGCTGTCGACCTGGGTAATCAACAGATTAATACCCTTGATCGATTGTTTCTTTGCCAATAGCGCTGGGATTTGGTCCTTTTCAAACTGACCGCGCAGTTTTTCAATTTCCCTCTCTAGCTCCTTTTGGCGATCGAGAAGTTTTTTTATTTTCTCCACGGCATCGTCGGTGCCGGTGCGGATGAGGTCGCCGATTTCCTTCAGCCGTTGCTCGTAGGTTTGGATAAGATCCAGGGCCCCTTCGCCGGTGAAAGCTTCGACGCGACGCACCCCGGCGGCAACGCCCCCTTCGAAATGAAGCTTAAAAAGCCCGATCTCTCCGGACGCGTGCACGTGAGTGCCGCCGCAGAGTTCGGTGGAGAAGTCGCCGATTTTGACGACGCGCACGCGATCGCCGTATTTGTCGCCGAAGAAGGCAAGCGCACCATGACGGATGGCCTCATCGTAATTCAGCTCCTGAATCGACACGCCGGCATCTTCTCGAATATGCTCATTGACCGCGGTCTCTATGAGCGCGAGTTTTTCATCCGGAATCGCTCCCGTGTGGCTGAAGTCGAAGCGTAACCTTTCCGGACTGACCAACGATCCGGCTTGGCGCACCTGCTGTCCCAACTCCCTGCGCAATACGGCGTGCAGAATATGCGTCGCCGAATGGTTGAGCATGGTTCTTTGGCGGTGCTTGCGGTCAACTATCAGTTGCACTTTATCGTCGATTTGCACGCGGCCTTTTTTGACCCGGCCGCGATGAGCGATGAGCTGCGGCGTCGGATGCTGCGTGTCGAAAATTTCGATAACATCACCGCGCGCCGTCTTAATCACGCCCCGATCGCCGACCTGGCCGCCGGATTCGCCGTAAAAAGGAGTCTCGCCGGTGAGTAGATCAATTTCTTCGCCCTCCACTGCCTCGGCTTTACCGCCGCCGTTGCCGTAGATGGCGAGTACGGTGGATTCGCCTTCGAGGCGGTCGTAGCCGATGAAGCAAACCTGGCGGTCGAGCTGGATCTTCGATTCCATGCTGGCCACTTCGCGCGCTTCGCGCCCGCGAGCACGCTGCTCGTTCATGAGTTTCTCGAAACCCGCCTGATCAACGGTGATACTTTCGCCGCGCAAAATGTCTTCCGTCAAGTCGAGCGGAAATCCGTACGTGTCATAGAGACGAAAGGCGACATCACCGGATAAGACTTTGCCTTTTTTCGCCTTCAGATTGGTGGTCGCTTCTTCCAGCAATACGAGTCCCTTCTCCAGTGTTTCACTGAAGCGTTCCTCTTCGGTGCGAATGACTTCGCGGATGCGTTGCTCCTCTTTGCGCAATTCAGGGTAGGCATCGCCCATTACCGCGGTCACGGTCTTGGCAACCTCATGCAAAAAAGGTTCTTTTAGACCGATTAACCGTCCGTGGCGCGCGGCGCGCCGAAGCAATCGCCGAAGGACATAGCCGCGCCCTTCGTTGCTCGGCATGACGCCGTCGGCGATCAAAAAGGTGACGGCTCGGGCGTGGTCATCGATGACGCGAAAGGAAATGTCCGCGAGTGGGTCAGCGCCGTATTTTCTTCCCGTAAGTCTTTCCGTCGTCGCCGTCAGATCACGCATATAGTCGATGTCATAGTTCGACAGGACTTTCTGCAGGACGGCGGTGATCCGCTCCAGCCCCATGCCTGTGTCGACATGCTTCGACGGCAATTCTTCGAGCTCGCGGTTTTCCTTGCGGTTGTATTGAATGAAAACCAGGTTCCACAGCTCGATGTAGCGCGCGCAATCGCCGTTCACCCGGCATTCATGACCCGGTTCACCTTTCATGTCACAAGCTTCGGGGCCGCGGTCGAGATGGATCTCGCTGCACGGACCACAAGGACCCGTCTCGCCCATCTCCCAAAAATTTTCTTTCGCGCCGAAACGCATCACCCGCTCGGCGGGAAGAGCAGCGATCTTGAGCCAGAGTTTCGCTGCATCATCATCGTCGAGGTACACGGTAGAGTATAGTTTATCCTTCGGAAGGCCCCACTCCCTGGTCAATAGCTCCCAGGCCCATTCGATCGCCTCGGCTTTGTAGTAGTCGCCAAAGGACCAGTTGCCGAGCATTTCAAAAAAGGTGTGGTGATAAGTGTCGCGTCCGACGGCTTCGAGATCATTGTGCTTGCCGCTGATGCGCAGACATTTTTGCGCGCTGGCGGCACGCACGTAGGGTCGACGTTCTTGACCGAGAAAGACATTTTTAAACTGGACCATGCCGGCGTTGGTAAAAAGCAATGTCGGATCCTTTTCCGGCACCAATGAAGAGCTCTTCACCGCGGTGTGACCCTGTTTGATAAAGTAGTCCAAGAAAGACTTACGTATGTCGTTTCCAGTGATCATCGTGCGATTATGCTTCTTCGTTCGGGCACCGCAGCAGGTCCGAGATGACCTGGCTGCTGTAGCCGCGGCGCTGCAGAAACGCGACGGCGCGGCGCAGTGTTTTCACATCGCCTAGACTTTCGCTGCGAAATCGTTTGGCCAAAAGTCGTTTGGCTTGCGTTTTTTCGTCACAATGGTCGAGGGTCTCTCGGATGACCTCGCGAATCACGGACTGGACGATGCCTTTGGCTCTGAGCTCCTGCTCGATTCTTCGCGGGCCGTAGCCGCGGCTTTGGGCTTTGGCGAGCGCCCAATTGCGTGCGAATGATTCATCATCGACGTAATTTAATGAACGGAGCTTTTCGAGCACGCGGTCGCTGACAGCAGGAATGTAACCCCGTCGAAGTAGATAGCTTCGGATTTCCGCTTCGCTCCGAGGCCGATAACCAAGATAACGTAATGCCTGCTGCAGCGCGTCTGCTGGTAGGGGAGCTCGATTCGGCTTAAAGGGAGTTTTCTTCAGAGCTATCGAGGACGTATCGGGACTACCTGCCTTTGGCTTTTTCCTTCTTGTCTATCGGCGCCGCCGCTGCGGAGGTTTCGTGCTCGGGCCGCTTGACGCCGGCTTTGTCCATCACCTTGGCGAGAATCGCGCTGGCGGTTTCCGGATGTTCTTTGAGGAACTGTTTGGCCGCTTCCCGTCCTTGACCGATTCTCTCTCCACCGTAGGAATACCACGCGCCGCTCTTTTCGACGATGCCCATTTCGCTGCCGAGGTCGACGACTTCACCGTCACGGGAAATGCCGGTGCCGTAAAGAATATCAAATTCGGCTTCTTTGAACGGCGGCGCCATTTTGTTCTTGACGACTTTAACTCTCGTACGGCCGCCGATGACATTATCGCCGTCTTTCAGGGCGCCGATGCGTCGGATATCCATGCGCACCGAGGCATAGAACTTGAGCGCGTTGCCGCCCGTTGTCGTTTCCGGATTGCCGAACATGACGCCGATTTTCATGCGAATCTGATTGATGAAGACGACCACGGTCAGGGAACGAGAAATCGTCGCAGTCAGTTTTCGCAACGCTTGCGACATCAGGCGAGCCTGTAAGCCCATATGGGCGTCGCCCATCTCGCCTTCGATTTCCGCTTTGGGAACCAGGGCAGCAACCGAGTCAATAACGAGAACATCGATGGCGCCGCTTCGTACCAGGGTCTCGGCGATTTCCAACGCCTGTTCGCCATGGTCCGGCTGAGAGATTAGCAAATCGTCAGTCTTGACGCCGAGCTTCTTGGCATAACCCAGATCCAGCGCATGTTCGGCATCGATGAAAGCGCCCATGCCACCGTACTTCTGTGCTTCAGCGACAATGTGCAAAGCCAACGTCGTCTTCCCAGAAGATTCAGGGCCGTAAATTTCAACGACGCGGCCGCGAGGCACACCACCGATGCCGAGCGCGATATCGAGACCGAGAGAGCCCGTTGATACAATCGGTTGATCTTTCGGCACGCCGCCATCGCCAAGTTTCATGATGGCGCCTTTGCCGAACTGCCGTTCGATTTGGCTTACCGCAAGATCAAGCGCTTTCTCTCGATTCACGTCCATTGCCAGTCTCCTTCACATCGCCCGTCACTCACCGGTTTGTGCGTTCGTGAGTGTTACTATTTGCAGTTTAGTATGAATCGCGCCTTCAGGGTTCAACTTGCTGTGAAATAAAATCACTTCGTCAACGTTCGTAGCGCCGAACTGGTAATCCTTCCAGCTCTCCAGTGCTTGTCCGAGGGTTTTAGACGCCCGGTCAGTTTGCCGCCATCGGCCGATGGTCAAATGCGGCGTGAAACTTCTTTTCTCCGGGGCAAAACCAAGCGGCTCCAGAGCAGATTCTAATCTTGAAACCAGCGACGCCAACTGAATCCCCGTCAAACCAACCCACAAGATTCTCGGCCGTCGCAAGTCTGGAAATACCCCTAAACCTTTAGCATTTATGGTGAAGCGCGGAAAGGGGTGGAGCTGTGCTTCGAGCGCAACGCCGATTTGATTGATTTGGGTCTCTTCGACGTCGCCGAGAAACTTGAGTGTCAGATGAATATTCGTTTCGTTAACCCAGCGAACACCTGAAACTCGCGATTTAAGCTGATTGATCGCCGCGGAAATTTTGTCGATGACTTGAGGATCGATCTCCACGGCGATGAAAGCGCGAATCACAAATCTAACCCATGAGGGCCATGCGCAACCAGTTAAGCGCGGCCTGCGAGGCGCCAAGGATGATTCGCTCGCGCTCGCCATGAAAGTGGAAAGTTCGGGCTTCATGGCGCTTCTCCTGAGCGATGCTCATCCAGACCGTGCCAACCGGCTTTTCTTTGCTCCCGCCTGACGGTCCGGCAACTCCGGTGACGCTAAGGCCGATACTGGCGCCGGTTCGCGATCTGATGCCTTGAGACATTTCCATCGCTGTCTCTTCGCTCACTGCGCCATGTTCTGCCAACGTCGTCGGCTTAACCCCGAGAAATTTCATTTTGGCGTCATTGGAATAAGTCACAGCGCCACCGTAGTAGTAGGCCGAACTCCCGGCAATCCGAGTGATGCGCCGACTAATCAAACCACCAGTGCAGGACTCAGCGAGGGCCAATGTCTGTTTTTTCTCCAATAGTAGCTGCCCGACGACTTCTTCCAAGGTGAGGTCGCCTTCGGCGTAAATATGAGAACCAAGAATGCCCCGAATTCGGTCACAAAGTTCAATGAACGTCTGTGGCTGCGTCGATCCGGCAGGCATGGTTAAGCGCATGGTCAAATCCGGATAATGAGCGCGGAACGAAAGTTTGGCGTAGGAACCGAGATCGATCGGCTTCACTAAATCGTCCAGTTTTGATTCGGTGAGGCCGTGGATTTTGAATGTGCACGCGAGATTTTCGGCCGCCTTGCCTTGCTGCTCTGCGATCCAAGGCATCACCGTATCGTTGAACATCGCGATCATTTCCTGGGGTACGCCCGAAAGCCAAAAGAGATTCTTTCCGTCGCCGAGGCTGACGCAAAAACCAGGGGCGGTACCCAACGGATTGGGAATGATTGTCGCTCCTTCAGGAGAAAGCGCTTGTTTTAGATTGTTAGGGGTCCAGGGAATGCCGCGTGCCTCAAATCGCTTTTTTAGACTCGTTGCGATTGGTTCAACCTGGATCAGCTTGCGGCCGAGAAACTTCGCGACTGTCTCAGTGGTTAAATCATCCGCGGTTGGCCCAAGGCCGCCCGTGCCGATGATGAAATCGCCGAGATCGCGCGCCTGACGAAACGCCCAGAATAATCTCTCCTGATCATCCCCGACTTTTAGTACCGCTGCGACCTTGATGCCGGTGGCGGAAAGGCGGTCGGCAAGGAAGGCAGAGTTGGTATCGACGACCCTGCCAGTCGTGAGCTCATCGCCGGTGCTGAGAATCACCGCGGTTTCGATCATAGTATTCCCCACATAAGTAGCAGGCGCACGGCAGCCAGGGTATAAATTCCGGCCATGATATCGTCCAGGACGATACCGGCGCCGTGCGGAATCCGTTCCAACTGAGACGCGGGAAACACTTTGGCGATGTCGAAAAAGCGAAACAGGAGGAAGGACGCGAGCATAACAGGAAGCGTCATGGGAGCAGAGAAGTTGCCCAGCAAGAATCCGACGATCTCGTCGACGACAATAATTCCAGGGTCCTTCTGTTGCAGCAACCGGGCGGCTTTGGTAGCAAGAGCTATAGCACAGAAGATCGCGCCGACCAAAGCTATGGTCGCGATCGGCGGCGAGAACTCAGCAAGGCGGTTCAAACCGAGAGAAAACGGGATGGCGACCAGCGTGCCCACTGTACCGGGAAAGATCGGCACATAACCGACGCCTCCAGCTGTGGCGCACAGAAGAATCAATTTTCCCTGTACTGTGGTCTTGACGGCGCAGTTTGAGTGGACTGAAGACAAGGTTTCGTTCCGGCAAGCTGAACACGTTCTCTTGCTAGAGACTAGCCAATTTCTGAATGAAACTTAAATGGCCGACCACGAATCGCGTTGCAGGACTATGATTGGGGCGCGGAAGTCAGCTCAACCAGATAAGTACGCATCTGGTTTTCAAACATTTTTTGCAGAGCTGGTTCAATAATTTCATCCGCTGGGAAATCGACGCTGAGCGGATTTATGTATTGCTGGTCCTTGTAGAGCTCAAAGTGAAGATGGGGACCCGTTGCGCGTCCAGTGGACCCCACATAGCCAATAACCTGGCCTTTCGTAACAGCAATACCGGGGTGAATTCCGTCGGCGAAGCTATCCATGTGAGCGTAGCGGCTCGTGTACGTCGCGTCATGCTTTAAATCAATGGCTTTACCGTAAGCACCATTCCAGCCCGCTTCGGCAACGATCCCATCGCCCACTGCGTGAATGGGGGTTCCTCTTTGGGCGGCAAAGTCGACGCCCGGGTGAGGTAAATTGGTTCGAAGAATCGGGTGGAACCGCGATTCGGTAAAATGAGAGGTGATGGCAGTAAACTCCAAGGGAAAACGGAGAAACGAGCGCGCCAGACTTCGGCCCTGCAAATTATAATAATTTCCCTGCCCTTTGTCCTTCTCAAAATAGATCGCCGTGAGTTTCTGCCCCGCGTTAATCAGCTCAGCCGCTAGGATACGCAGAGCGGCTTTGGTTTCCTGGCCTTTTCGGCTTCGTTGCTCGTATAAGATCTTGAAACTATCGCCAGCGCGGATGTCTTTTTCTAAATCGACATCCCACGTGAAAATTTCCGCCAACTGCGAGAGCAATACCGGTTGAATGCCGGCTTTGAGGCCATCCTCGAATAGGGAATTCTCAAGGGACGCACTTACCGTCTTAAGCTCGACGTCATACGGTTTTTCACGTTTCTGAAAGAGAATGCCGCGAATGCCTTTTTCCCAGGTTAAGGTGAAGGCGTCGCTTTGATCGAATTCTATGGCTTTTAACGTGCCGGGGGCGACTCGGCTGGGGCGTTTAAACGCTGGCTTGGCAAAATAAAGATGAACCTCTTTGCCGGCCGCTAATACCGGACTGCCCATATTACGCATGATCGAGCGGGCCCAGAACTGCTTTTCCGCGTCGGGTACGTAGTAACGAGCAAGAACCTGAGATAGTGTCTCACCGGCCCGTACTCGATGCATTACATGTTCGCGCTTTTCTAGCGGATCAACCGGCGACGGTATCGGCGGAGGGAGCAATGTTTTATGAACCGCAGCTTCCGTGAGCTTGCGAACCGGAGACGCGGGCGCCGACTTCCCTTTGGACGTATCCTTGCGGACGGTTTTCTGTTTTGCCCCGCGCACCTCGTGAGGAAGCAACGCCGACAGGAACGTAATGATCCAAAGCCAGACGAAGAAATTTAAGCTACGAGGGAGAAACCGGCCGCATCCGGGTTTAATAAAGATATTGCCAGTACTTCTGTCGCTTTTTGTACCCGGATGCATAGAAAGAAGTTCTCTAATAGTCTGTTTTGGGCTATCTGTCAATTAAAAAAATCGCAGTTAATTAATGAAAATGCTTAAGGATTTAACTAATTCACTGGTGGCGCCGGTTAGCTCCGGAGATTAGTCGGACTCAGCGAAGAGGAACTTTCTTAGCGCTACTTCCAGTAGGAACAGGCAAAACGCCAGGACTATAAAAGGCTGTCTCAGCGGCTCATAGCTCTTGGTTACGACATCCCTATTACTTAAACTGCTCCCCGGCGGCTTGGGATTGATTTCGCCGCCGGTCGCCTCGGCTAGGCGAGATAATAATCGGGTATTAAACTCCGGGCGAGGCCGTTCGGTATTAATATCGTAAGGCAAAGAGTATCCGATTGGTGGAAAAGCGATCTTGCGCCCGCCTCGTTCTTCCAAAAGGTCGACTCGATAGTCTCCCGGTTGCGAGATGGGTAGGGCGGCTTGATAGTGCCCTGGTGCTAACTTATTAAGGACGCCTTCTGATTTTCCCGCCTTACCAGTGACAGTGAATCGATATTGACTATTGGCGCTGGATTCATCGAAGACCGACAAATCTAGGATGGACCGGTTTTCGACGAAACTTACTCTCGCTTCGTGGGCCGGAACGAGATTTTCCTCGGGCGGGCTCAGCCAGTCGAGAATGTGTCCCCAGAATCCCTGCAAGCTTCCCCACGGAATCCAATTTCGCGTCCAGCGACCCTCAAAGTCGGTCGTCAGGGCCACTGACTTTCCTTTTCCGTATCGCCATGAAGCGAGCAAGGGAGCCCGACGGTCCTCCCGAGTGACTACGAGGTCCGAGTGAGCGCCGCGTTTAAGGTCAGTATCCATATACCCCAAAATCGTCGGATAGATCCGGGTGCCGAAGCCGGCTAGTAGTTCCGAGCCGTTATTTGGCAGCGGAACCAGAGGCCGATTCTCTTGCGGCTCTTCTTTCGGTTTGTCCTGGAGTTGCTCCAAGACGATTTGGGGCAAAGTCGACGGGTCAACCACGTGGTGAAACAAGCCCCCGCCGTACTGGGCGATTCGCTTCATGATTCGGACATCAGCCTCGTTGCTGATGGCAACGGCGGAGGTGGTGATCTTCGAGTCGCTTTTCATCACGCTCACGAGATCCACCAGTTCTCCCTGGCTGCCTCGGGTGACGCCGTCGCTCAACAAAATGATATGCTTCCGCGACGCGTTAACCCGCTCCAGTTGACGCTTGGCTTCGAGCAGCGCCGGTAGAAAGTAGGTTTGTCCACCCGGTTTGAGACGGTCGATCTGGGCACCGACGACACTGCGAAGCCGTGCCATACTTTCAAGGTAAACGACGACGAATGGGCTGTCATCGAAACCGACGACGCCGAGCAGATCGATGTCTTTCAGTTGCCGGGCCACCGCTTTGCCGGCTTCTTTGGCGTAGATAATACGGTTGTCATCGCGCATGCTGCCGGACTTGTCGATGACCAAGACCACCGCGCGGTTTTTTTCCTCGGGCTTGGGCGGTTCTTTAGGGTCCACGGGAAGAATTTTTTCGATCGGTGTCTGGCGATAACTTGCTGGGGCGAAACTCGCATCGGCGCCGAGCATGATAAATCCATTGCCTTCGGCGACATGGCGCTCGACGGCGGCTAGGTACCCCGAGGAAAATCGGTCGCGCTCTGCGTTATTGAAAATCACGACTTTGTAACCTTTCGGCGCAGGCGCGGTTTCTGCCGTTCTCACGGTGATGTCGAGCCCTTGACGTTTGAGAATCTCCTCCAAGTATCGCCCCGCGCCGCTATGACCGTTGATCAGCAAAATCTTTGCTTTGGCATGAACCGAGACCCATGCCAAGGCGTGATTGTCCGACGGGTAGCGGTCGGCATCACGATCGCGAGCAGTGAAAGTGGCTTGGTACGCTGTCAGGACGCCTTCGGTCGGCGTCGTTTGGTAAGTGAAACTTTGGCTTCCCGGGCTTAGCTTAATCGCCTCGGTCTTGATTGGTTGGCCATTGCGGGTGACAGTTAATGTGCCCTCGACCGTGCGGTCGTTTTGGTTGTCGAGCACGACTTTGAGATTCAAGCTCTCGCCGCTATTGCCCTGAGTCGGCGCCAAAAGTTTCGTTACCGCGACGTTGGCGATGGCGGGACGCTGCGCCGGCAGGATGGGATAGACTTTGATGCCGGCGGCTGCAAGCGCCGGCAGCAGACGTTCGACGCTGCCCTGGGTTTCCCAGCCGTCGGTAAACAAATAGAGACTTCTCGGCGCGGGGGGTAGAGCCAATAAGGAGTTCAAAAGATTCTCGAGATTGGTCTTCTCCGGATCAATACCCGAAAACTTCGCTCCGTCGCCGTCAAATAGTTCACGCCAGTTGGAAACTTCCGTCGACGCCGAGCCAAACACGAAAACCCGATCGTTTCGATTAGGCGCTGGCAACTGGCCCATAGCGTCTTTCATCCAGCGACGCATCCCGGGAGCGATGCTTGCCGAAAAATCAAAGGCGAAAATCCGTTCTTCTTGAGTGCGTGCTTGCTCGCTGGTCGATTGCGGGTCGGCGAGCGTGAAAATCACGAGACCGAGAATCAGCGTGCGTGAAATTAGGACGAGCAACCGGCGATCGCGATAGCGAAACCACAGCAACGGCAAGGCGAGCAACAGCCACAAAAAAAACGGTTTAGCAAACTCAATATTGGCGAAAAGTGCATTCATGATTCCGGCTCGCTAGCCTTCAATCACCATCCTTTTCCGCCGGATCCTATAGACCTCGGCCTCGCTGGCTGCCAATGCCCGGCGGAACCTATTAAGATGGGATTTCACATTTCTTATCTCCGGACTCCGGTTTTCCATCGTCGGTCTCCTACCTCCGGTCCCCATCGGCCCCACTCTATTGTCAATTCTCACACGAGCTGCCGCGCGCGACGACGAAATCTAGAGGAGCCCATACGCGGACTGATGAACCACTCAATCAGCAACAGCAGTAGCGAAGCGATGAGCAGATAGGACCAAAATGAAAATAGCACGGAGGCGCTGCTCGAATTTGGCGCTTCGCCGCGGAGTTCGATCGGCGCGGGCGTCCGCAAATCGGACTCGTTCGTGTCCTGTAGATTGCGGGCGTAAAGCTCACTTCTGGTGCCGCGACTGCGCTGATAAATGCCCTGGTAATACGTGTCCGAGAAATGACCAAACTCGGGCTTTAGTGAAATTTTGCCATCCGCCGGCGTGGTGAGAACGTCGCCGGGTTGAACCGCGCCCAGTCGGATGGGTTCCCCTGTCGCCTGACCGCTCGAGCCGCCGCTCTCAAAAAACCAATCAAAAAAATTGAGCGTAAAAATCGACATCGGCAAGTTGTCTCGACCCAGAAACGGCAGCGGATCAAACCCGAGGGTGAGATAGCGAACTCCCTGTCGTTCGGCCGCGAAAGCGAGGGCGCCGTGGGGACTTTCGATCACCACGTCGCCCGCGCTCTGTGGCTTCAATGGACGGGCATAGGTCGGGCGAAACAAACTGAAGTTAATATAGCGGGTGAGCGTATGCGGCTCGCGCCAGCTGGAAACAATGGGGTTTGAGATCGGCGCGCCCAGTTTGGCCAAGGAGTGGTTTTCCGGCGGAAGAATGAATAGCGCGGGGTTTTGCGGTAGCGCTGCAGGAGCCGAAAAGTGAAAAATCTCCAAACCATAACCGGTGCGCTCGGATTTTTCGTATTCGCCAGGAGAGATGACATCAACGCTTACGCCGGGAATCGACTTGAGGCTCATCATCGCCTGTGGGCGCGGTGTGACGGCCAGGATTTGCAGATTGCGTGAAGCCGGCGCGACCGCGAACCGCCGATTGTCGAGCGGCAGGGCATCGCGCGCTTCCATGGCAACTTCGTAGCTTGGCTGTTCGGCGAATCCTTCGAAGGTTGCAGTGGCGGTCTTGTCGGCGCCGACCGCGAGCTCGCGGCTGGCGAGTGTCGCACCGCTACTCTTTAAAACAACTTTGATTTTTTCGTCCCGATCGGAAAAGTTCGTGAACTTGGCGCTTGCCTCCAAACGGGCATTAGCCAATGAAGAGCGATGAATTTCGAAACCCGTTACGGCTAGATTTGGCTGCGGTCTCCCGACGGTTATTACTCGCGCGGTCGCGGTTTGACCGCGCGCCGGGTGGTCCGTGATCAGGTAGACGCGTTCATACTTTCGCTCGCGCGCCAACTGGCTCAGCACGTGATCGTAGTCGATCGACGGATCGCCGAGATCGTAGGCCGTAATAGCGCCGATGGCGCCTTTCGCTTCATCCGGCGTTAACGGCGCCGCCCGGACTTTCGTCAATCGCGGAGTGGTCAAGTAGAGATCAATCTTTCCGGTGGCACCGAGCTCGCCGATGACAGAACTCGCTGCGCCTTTGGCTAAGGTCAATCGTGTCTTGCCGTCTTCCAATGCTTGCATGCTTGCCGAGTTGTCCAAAACGACGGCGATGCTGGTTGGCCGAACGGAAAATACCGGTTCGCCTAACGCCAGGATCAACAAGGTGAGAAGCAAAAGCTGGAGAAAGAATATCGGCGGCAGATTCATGCGCCCCCAGGGCCGGCCGCTTGCCTGGACACCACCCTCCATGAACAGCAACAGGCTGGAAAATACCAAGCGCCGCGGTTTTTTTCTTATCAAGTACGGAATCAACAGCAACGGCAAAGCGAGCAGGCCGAGCAAAGCGGTGGGATTGAGAAATTCCATACTCTTTACTTGAAAAGGCCGATCGCCGGCAACGTGGCAAAGACGAAATCGCTCAGATCGCGATCGGTGACGTAGAGCGAATAGTGGACGCCGCTTTGGTGACAAAAGCTGCGGATTTCCAGGTTGTGATGCGCCAGCCTAGTCTGATAATCGCGCCGCGCCGCGTCGCCCCACTGATATCTGATTTCACCTTGGGTCTCGCTATCGACTAAAGACAAACTACCGTTGGGGAAAGCTGGATCGACTTCCTCGCGCGACAAGACTTGAATAACGGCGATATCGAGGTCAAAACCGCGTAACAAATTAAGTCCCCGTTGGCAGGCGGCTGCGGGCATGAGGAAATCCGAAATCAGAATGGCCTTACCGGGGCGATGCAATCGTTTGAGATGCTCGCTGAGAGAAGGTCCCAGTTCCAGCGACCCGCCGGGGATTACCGAAGTGGCGAAATCGATGCAATCCGCCATGCGGCGGCGGCCGCGGTAAAACTGCGATGCGCTGCCGCCTCCGTCCTGTAATAGGTGCAGCTTGACGTGATCATGATTCGCCAAGATGACGTAGGAAAGCGCCAGCGCCACATGCGTTGCGGGCAAAAATTTTTCTTCGCGTGACGGAAAGCCCATCGAGGCGCTGGCGTCGATAAAGACATACGCAAACAGGTCGACTTCCTCGCGGAAGATTCTAACGTAAAGCCGGTCGGTGCGAGCGTAGATACCCCAGTCGAGATAGCGGAGATCGTCTCCGGGGCAGTATTTGCGGTAGTCGGCAAACTCCAAACTGGTTCCACGCCGGGGCGAGGAGTAACTGCCGGTATGACTGCCGAGGAACTCTTTTCTCGTGCGCAGCCTCAGGGTTTCCAACTGAGTGAGAAATTGCGCCGTGAACGGATAGGCCAGCATGATTCCTAATTCCAACTCGCTACTCGAGAAGACTCTCCGACAAATTTAGCATCGAGGATCGAAGACGGAAGCTAGAGCATGCAAATTTTCATCTTCCATGACGCTACCGCCTGGTATAGAGTATAGGATCTGTTGCGCCGGCCTCTTTAAAACCTTTCAATCTGAGTTGGCAACTATCGCACAGGCCGCAGGCGTGGCCGTCGGCGCTCGGATCATAACAACTCCATGTTAGCGCATAGTCGAGTCCAAGCTTGAGGCCTGTCTTGATGATTTCTGCCTTCGTCATGTGAAGCAAGGGAGTGTGAATTTTTAATTGGCTTTTGCCCTCGACACCGACCCTAGTAGCGAGATTCGCCATTCTTTCAAACGCCCGTATATATTCGTCACGGCAGTCCGGATAGCCGCTGTAATCGAGTTGATTTGCGCCAAAAAAAATATCCTGAGCCTCGATCCGCTCGGCTAAGGCGACCGCGAAGGAAAGAAAAATTGTGTTACGCGCAGGCACGTAAGTGACTGGAATCCCCTGTGAGATTTCCGACTCGCTTCGTCCCTTGGGAACTTCGATATGATCGGTGAGCGCAGAGCCGCCGATGGCTCTGAGATCGAAGCGCATCACTTGGTGCGAGTTGGCCTGTAAGAATGCCGCGACCTGCTTGGCCGACTCGAGCTCGCGCTCGTGGCGCTGGCCGTAATGATAGCTCAGCGCGTGGAGCTCGAAACCCTGCTGTTTTGCGGTCACCGCGGCGGTGGCGGAGTCGATGCCGCCGCTCAGGAGAATAACCGCCTTTTTGCCGACCATTTCGATCAGGGAACCTTGGTACCTTCCATGGGATAGCGCTTTTGGTACCAGCCGACTAGTCCTTCGTCGAGTACCTTCATGTTGCGGTAACCGCTTTCGTAAAGTATGCCATAGGCCAAACTGGCCAGGTGATGGGGGCACGCTCAATAAAGTACCACAGGCCGGTCGCGCGGGATGCTCTTCAAATAGTCTTTGAATTCTGCCAGCGGGGCAGAGACGGCGCCCAGAATATGCACTTCGCGGAATTCTTCCTCCGTGCGCACGTCGATGATTATCGGTTTGGCGCCTGCTTTTAGGTCTGCGACAAGCTCCTCGATATTGACGAATACTGGTGTAACGTTTTCCGGCAGCTTTTCCTGAGCGAATTGCGGATATTTCGACGGGTCGGCGTTAGTGGCTTGAGGCAACAGCAGAACAACCACCCCAACCCCGAGCAGGAAAGGCAATTTTTTATGCCAAAAGACCGGTAACATCATGGCTTGCCTCCTTGATACTGATACTGGCTAGATTGGGCGAGAGCATCCAATGGTTGGACGCCCGTGTAGCGCTGTCCGTTAATGATCCAGGTCGGATAACTCTGGATCCCTTTTTCTTTACAAACTTGTGCCTGGGGGGCCTGTTGCCCCCCAGGGCTGCACTCCACGTAGGGAATCCGTTTGACAGAACTGCCGAACAGCTGCTTTTGTTCGTTGCAGTGCGGGCACCAGGAAGCGCCATAGAATTTGGCGTCGCTCTTCGACAGATGCTCGGCTAAACCGCGAATCCAGGGATCTTCGGGGCCAGGTGCGCCGCCCCAGTACCCGGCATAATATGAATGAAGAGCAACAATTGCTACGAGGGCTGCGCCGATGGTCTTCGCCAACCATGGACCCCAGGAAAAATGCGGCAGATTCTCCGGGCGCTGGAACGTCGTCACGATAAAAATGATCGTCATCAAGCTGAGCGAAGTCAGACAGTAAGGGCAGGCGGCTTGCAATTCGAAATATGAGATCGCGGTCAGGTAAAGACTGTAGAGAAGTCCGAAAAGTGAAATTACCCATGCCCAACGCCATTGGTTATCGGCGTGGCGGTTCCACGCAACAGCCGCGAGCAGCGCGTAGGTGAGAAAACCCCAGAACGAAGTCGGCATGCCGAACAACGTTGACCAGCGGCTGCTGAGGACGACATCGCAGCCGGCGCCTTCGGTGCAGAACGCCACAGTTTTTCCTGACCACGCGGTAAACGTGAGATAGCCAGACAGCGCCATGCCGAGCACTGCGAGAACGAAGAGCGGCCAGTTAGGGCCGTCGCACAAGAGCGACTTTGCTGCTGGTTGTTTGCGTCTTTGGTTCTTGTCGCTGGCCATTTTGTTATCCCTTTACCAAGGTATCGATATCATTCTTGAGGCGGACGAACGCTTCTAGTTCACGGCTGTCATAGTAGCCGCGGATGCGCGCCTGTTTGTCCACCAAGACAAACCGGGGGCTGTGCGCGATCATGCCGCCCGGCTCGTCGTCATTTGGAACCGTCGCCGCGCTCAAGTGAAATCCATCTTGGATTAGGCGCAGTATTCGATCTCTCTGACCGGTCAAAAAGTACCAACGTTTAGTGTCGGCTTGATGCTTCTCGCCATAGGTCGCCAAAATCGCCGGGGTGTCGCGCTCGGGATCGACGGTGAACGAAACCAGTTGAACGTCCGGTTTGCTGGAGTATTCCTCCTGAAGCCTGGCCATCATCGCGGTCTGCAGCGGGCAGGTATCGGTGCACTTCGTATAGATGAAATCAGCGATCCAGATTTTACCCCGCAGCTCGGCCAAGCTTACCGGGCTTCCGTTTCGCTCGGTTAGCAAAAAATCCGGTACCGAGCCGTACTGCTTGATTCCATCAGATGAGTCGGTTTGCTCCATGCCAAATTGCGGAGAAGGTCCGAGTTTGAGCCAAAGCGCTGTGCCAAGAACGATACCCAAGCCCACGACGACCGATCCGAGCAACAGCAACCGAGTTTTCGACGCGTCCATAGTGAAAAGCAATTGAACCGAAGGGATTCTAACGATTAATTTACCGTTTGTGTAGAGATCGAGCCAATTTGGCCGGGCACGAATGGCGCGCCTGCAAAATAACCGGCGGCGATGCGAGAATTCTCGAAACGTACAACTGACCATAGATGCTGACCGCCGGGCTCGCGTGCGGCTCGGCTTTTCTTGTTTTACTTGACGGTAGTTCGTGGCGGTCCTATTTTAACCCTAGCGATTTCGTCAGCGGAGGATGCCAATGGCTGAAAAAAAACTAACCGGCAAAATCGCGCGCGAGCGCATTCGATCCATGGAAACACCGCTTTCTCCGGAGGGTGTCATCGAAGGGTTCCGTGCGCTTGGAGACGCCAGCGGAATTGTTTCAGACGTGATGGATGAGCTCGGCATTACCGGTATCATCGGCGCTTCAGTGTTGAAGCCGACGATACCGGGCTCGTGTGTTGTCGGGCCAGCGCTCACGGTGCGCAACATCATCCAGCGCGATCATGTCTATGAAACCGCGCGCCGGCACGTGAACAAGATGGCCGAATTCGAGGCCCACAACCTGGCTCGACCCGGCGATGTCGTGGTCATCGACGGGGTGGCCGGTATCTCGAACATGGGTGGCATCTCGGCGCAAACGGGCAAGCGCCAAGCCGAGGTTGGCGCCATCGTATTCGGCGGAATCCGCGATGTCGGTCACTCCCGCCGGCTGGGATATCCAATTTGGGCCGCGGAGGTAACACCCGTTACCGGCAAATGGCGCATAGAGACCGTCGAGATCAATGGGGAGATAGTGATTGCCGGCATTCGGGTCGCCCCGGGTGATGTCGTGCTCGCCGATGACACCGGAGTGTGCTTCATCCCGAGCGAGAGCCAGGGAAGTGTTGGAGCTAGCGAAGCAGAAATCCGCCGCAGAAGAAGCCAAATGCAAAGCGATTGACACGGGGGTTCCCGTCGCCGATCTTCCAGCCTAGTTACCGGATCTGTGAGGCTTGACTTGGCAACCCAGAAAATTTTCTGCCGCATTTCGCTGAAGAAGCCAAAGGCTTGGCGCATATTTTCTATTACGCCACGATCACAAAGCGACCTGGGGATAACTTGAGATGAGCTCATCAAGCGGATGCGGTTTACTTGGGCGTCAACGGCGCATCGGGCAAACCGTCCCAATTCCAGGAAAAGGCGTATCTTCGTGACATATTAATATTTAACAATTTTCTTTGCCGATTACTTAGGCGATTCGCTGAGACCTGCACTGGTGGCTGATCCGCCCTACACTAAGGCGAGTAATCAACAAAGTTATCAACAGTTGCTGTGGAAAAGTCTTCTGTTAAGTGAAAATTGTTAGATTTTTTTTGGTCTGCACCGTTGAATTATTTACCGGCCAAAACTTTTTGCAGCAAGGAATGATGCGGTTGAACAGTCAGTTGCTGACAGCTCAGTCTCGAAGCGAAATTAGTCAACAAACAATTTGGCCCGTTTCATTCCGCTTGGGTTCTTAGTCTTCAAATCTTGCTGCCCACGTCATACCCCACCGGGTTCCAAGCCAGCCGCATCCAATAACGACAACGAACGACGCCGCAGCCATGATTAGTTCACTCACTGATGCGGAGCGAAGAGGCATACCTAACACGCGTTCAAGTTGGTTCCAAAGGCCGCTTATATAAATGGCGAATGCGCCTATTACCAAGCCGACGAACAAACCGGCAACGCAAAGTAGCGTTTGAAGAACGGGTTTAAACACGTCGCCTAAGGAAACTCTTTTTCTCCGGGCCATAGTCTTTTCTCGAACCTTTTTTTCGGCCAACGCCGGATTGCTAAGCCAGCGCTTGAAAAACCGTTACCCAGTCTCTTGTTGATGATTGAAACATTTCGCTGTCCGTTGCTACGGAACCAGAACCTGCTTCATCCTCGTAATAAACGCAGGCTCGATTTTGAACAGCCCGTGAACAACTTCTTCGGTCTCTTCTGCCGAAACGTAGTGGATATCTAGGCTGGCCTTTTTCGCTTCGGTGAGGAGGTCCGGATCTTTGAGGACATCGGCGAAGGCTCGGCGCAATAACTGAACGCGCGACTTCGGTGTACCGGGAGAAAGAAAATAGGGCCGCGTGATGATGGCGGTATCGTAAATGCCGTGCTTCAGGAGCCGCCGTCCTTCGTCCGTCTTCACATAGTCGTTGGCCAGGGGCACATTGGGCAGCTCCGGATGCTTCTTTGGCATCGCCTGCACGATGACATTGAAATCGCCTGACTCGAGTCCCTTGCGCCACGTGGTCTTAAACGATTCCCAGGCAAAGCAGGCGCCCGAAAGCTCGCCGCTTTCCGCGGCGAGGCGAATGTCCGCAGTGCCTTTGTAACCATCTATGACCCTGATCGGCAGACCCAGCGCGGCTTGCAGTACTCTGGCGTTATCGGAAGCCCCTCCTCCCGGGCCGACCCCGCCGAATTTGACCGGCTCTTTTGCTGCAAACCATTTTTCCATCGAAGTGATCCCACTCGCTTTGCTGAGCGTGCAAACATGGTGATCTGAACCGGGAGCGCCGAGGAACTCAAACTTTTTGCCATCGAACTCAATGCCCTTCGCGCCCATAATTTGCTGCAAGATCAGTCCCCCGGCATTATTGCCGATAATCAGCCCATCCGGTTTCGCCTGATACATGAAATTGGCGTGAATGATGCCGCCGGCGCCGGTCATGTTTTCAACGACGACGCTGGGATTGCCGGGGATGTGTTTACCCAGATGACGGCCGATCGTGCGTGAATAGGCGTCGTAGCCTCCGCCCGCTGAAAAAGCGACAATCAACCGGATCGTCTTGCCTTTGTAGAAATTGTCATCGGCAGCCGGGTAACCAAATCGCGCGCCGCAAAGACAAGCGATTGCCGTAATGGTCGCAATGCACTGTTTGATCATGGCGATCTCCTAGATGGCGCCGATCAGGTCAAATCATTACTTGGCAATTGTATTTCTTGATTAACCCTTCGTCAGCAAATAGCAATAACGTTTAATCAAAAAACCGGCATTGCACTATGTCAGGTATCAACTTGTTTAATCCTGGCGCTCCGATCATGACGTTGCACGATCAAGTGCTTTCTAGAATTGCTTCAGCACCGATTGTGATTTCAACTGTATTGCCGACAACAACTCGTGCTTTTGATGTATGAGTCTGAGGCACGCCAAATGAAAATGTGGCCAAGTCATCGAATCCCATCACTGTCATTTTCCCGTTGCTTGATGGTATTCCTGGTCTTTAATAAACTCCGCGAATCTTTCGATCGTTGCGAATATTGCTATGAACTCCGGTATTTTTTTATCGGCCCAGTTAGCGACACGGCGATCTCTGGGTCAAGCGTTTGGCGGGGAGGATTCATGAGAGATGCCGGTTTGCCCATTACTCTGATTGTCGTTGGCAGCGCGTGGTTGCTCTTGTACTTCAGGTTGTTTCCCGACATCGACTGGATCATCGCGGTGGGGCTTGTCCTGGGCGGCATCGCGATTTGGTACCTGGATGGAATGACCAAGAACTCGATCGTCGCTGGGCCGATTCTCATCGCCACCGGTATCACCTGGGCGCTCCATGACCGGTGGCATGTGACCTGGTTCGTGTTATTGCCAACGCTGCTTGTTTTGCTCGGGGTGCTCATGCTTATCGCCCGTCGAGCGAACATCCCGGAGCGGCGAGTGCGCCAAACATAGATTCCCGATCGGAACGCCTGCTTCTACCGCATTGACAAAGGTTGTGTGTCGGGATTGCAACGGATCAACTGTCAACAAAAGATTTGACCTCTTTGGCCCCGCACCCTTCCGCTAGAGTCTACTCTCAAATCTGTATGGCTCAACCCTGTCCGTGATTTCGATCCGCAATAAATCCTCCCACGATCAATGGTCCTTGGTATTTCTTTCTTGTTGCCGGGATGAGATCGTCCGCGGTAGCGCCGCCGAAAAGCAAAAGATGATTGTAGACGGCGAGTTTCGGTTTGACCCGTGAGAAAACCTCGGCTGCTTGCTCCGGGGCGGTGTGGTTGCGGACGATCCGCTTGAGCTGCTCCTGGCCTTCCACCGCACTGCCGGAGACGGCGGCCACTTCATGAACGATGAGATGTACATTTTTGGAATGCCGAATCAGGTTTTCATTGAAGGTCGTGTCGCCGGATAGCACGGCTGCGCGGCCTTGGTAATCGATGCGATAACCATAGGCGGGCAGTTCCTCGCCGCCATGATCGACCTCGAACGCGACGACCTTGATTCCGTCTCTGTCAAAAACGACGCCTTCGCCTACATCTCGTGCCTCCAATCTCACGCCGTCCGGTGGATAATTTCGGCTCCGGACACGAATGTCGACGGCGAATGCCCTGGGCAGATGCTCCATCATTTGTCGAGTCCCTTCCGGTCCCCAAATCTGGAGCGGAACATTACGTTTGCCCCAGGGCCGGCCGATCCATCCGGTAAGCCACAAATCCGGGAACCCAACCACATGGTCGGAATGATGGTGGGTAAGAAACATTCCCGTAATATCGCCAAACGGAATCCCAAGCTGGTGTAATCGCTGCATAGCGCCGCGACCCGCGTCGAAGATGAATTTTTCCTTGCCGACTTCGACCAGCGTGCTGGGCCCAAAGCGGTCGAGACGCGGAGGCGGCGCGCCGCTTCCGAGGAGAGTTATTCGAAAAGTATCGTGTGATGGTTTCGTCATAGATTACTCCTCAACGAATTGGGCGATCGGCCTCTTAAGTGAAGTGCAAAGGTTCTCGACATCGATCCAATGAGTATACGCGCGGCGGGATAATGCCTCGCCCGGCGTACTCGAGTGTTCGAAACACGTAAGTCAAAAATGAGCCAGTATAACGGTAGCGACGAATGCAGCCCTCGAGCTGCTTTTGCATCTCCTGTTCATACCCTCGCCATCGGGAGATGCAACGGTGCCACTCGATCCAATCGTCAATGGTATACCTAAGAAGTTCCATTAGCTTTAGTCGAGCGAGAAGATTCCCACTCTGAGCAAGTCGCACGAAGCTGATACCGATAACGTCTCTGATTCTTCTCTCATTTTTATCCGAAGCAGCGATAAATACGTACAGTTTATCCCGGTATTTGTTGAGGACCGTTTGAACTTCAGCACGGTCTCCATAAAGAATCGGTTTCTTCGCAATCCTTCGAGGTTTCCACAACCTTTGAAAGGGCCGGTCTAATGCGTAGGTAAGCCGGTCCCAGTCGATTCCACCGTATTCGCGACGAATGTTTTCCTGAATGAAGCGATAACAGCTAGGGGCGTTTCGCCGGATCCATGAGCTATCAAACCCATTGGGTTGTTTTGTTCTCAATAGACTATTAAGCGTCGCTACGACAGTTTCGAATTCCATGTTTCTAACTCCTTCAATTCGCATTGACGGGATCCTAAATTACCGGGCGACCATCTATTGATCTTATGTCAGGTATGACATACAGTCTGATTTAAGTGACTTCTGAGGATAACCGCTCATTTGGTTGAAGGGCGAAATAAAGACTCCGCCGTTCTCCTCGGAAGCAAGATTAGAAGCTGGCTACTTACTCCGACGGTTGCAACAGGGCGAAACGCTGGGGATGCCTCATTCTCGACCGCTGCCTTCGATTGGTCCACGATGCCATGAGTTGCGCATCAACGACGAGCAGGCGACTTGGCGGATCATCTATCTTAGAGGTCTTCAGTAAGAAGAGCAGAGCGACGCCGAAGGCGATTCTCGACGTATGGCGACTAAAGGATTATGACAATGCGTAAGCAAAAGAAAAAGCGTTTGGAGGCGAAGGGTTGGAAAATCGGCACCGTCAAAGAATTTTTGGGTCTTTCCAACGAGGAGTCCGCATACATCGAGCTGAAGATTAAGCTTGCAGCAGGTTTGAGGCAACGGCGGCAGCAAAAAGGCTTATCTCAGCTGGACCTCGCCGCAAAACTTCACTCGAGTCAATCGCGTGTCGCCAAGATGGAAGCAGGTGACCCATCGGTTTCCTTGGACCTCCTGATTCGCTCCCTCATTACTCTCGGAGCTTCGGATCGCGAGCTGTCTCAGATCATTGCCACTCGGCGAGCCGCATAACGCGACGGAATAATTGATCTCGATTGCCTTTGGCAGCGTAGAGGGTGATTGTGCCATGCGCCGCCATGCACGTCGACGCGGATTCGAGTTTAGGGACCGCCGCCCCGAAGCTTGTCAGTTGTGAAA
>VBKY01000479.1 GCA_005879255.1 Deltaproteobacteria bacterium | reverse complement strand
TGCCGATTCGACAACCTATGGGGATTGTCTGGAAATTGTGCGGCGCTATGATCTGACCGACAAGATGCCTCATGCCGTAGTCAATCTTTTGCGGCGTGGCGCCGAAGGGGCAGTTGACGAAACGCCCAAACCTTCAGATGCGGTCTTTCAGAAAGTGCAGAATGTTATCATCGGCAGCAATCGCGCGGCGCTGAACGGGGCCGAGCGCCAAGCCGAGACCTTCGGTTATCAAACACGCGTGCTTTCCAGCTCCGTCGAGGGTGAAAGCCGTACCGTCGCAAAATCTCATGCCGCGCTCGTCAAGGAGATTGCGCGGAGACGCCAACCGCTTGGGCGCCCGGCTTGCGTGATATCCGGCGGCGAGACTACGGTCACTATTCGGGGCGATGGATTAGGCGGGCGAAACCAGGAATTCGCTTTAGCTGCAGCAGTCGAGATAGATAGGCTCGATGGCGTGATCATTCTCAGCGCCGGTACCGATGGCACGGATGGCCCCACCGATGCGGCCGGCGGAATCGTCGACGCTTCGACGGTTCAACGAGGCAGAGCCAAGGGTCTCGACGCGACGGCATTTTTAGCCAGAAACGATTCCTATCATTTTCTCAAGGCGACTGACGATCTCTTGATAACAGGTCCGACTTTTACCAACGTCATGGATCTTCAAGTGATGCTGGTTGCTTAGCTGTGCTCGGTCACTGGTCACGATAGTTCCGTCTCTTGTGATTGACAGATCGACGCATATCCCAGACATTCGTTGAGTGCATTTGTACTTCGTAAAGTTTTCCTTGTCACTCGTGAAATTTTTTTTAAAAGTGGTTGATTTGGACATTCATTCTGATTAGAGTGCCAATCGCCGAGGAAAGGGTAAGCAAATCTTTGTACGGTTCGACGGGAGCGGAAAGATGATAGACGTCAGTCTCAAAGGAGTTCGCTGTCGCGCGGCTCAGGAAATCCCGGATATCGATGGAACGATCGGTGCTGCAACCGAAGGAACTATCGCCTATGAGCTCGAAGGCGAAGGGGGACAGCTGGTCAATGTCTGCTGGGATGACGGTACGCGCTCACTCGTTTCATCGGAAGAGATCGTGATTACGGACGCAGTGACTTGGCAGTAGATTTACTTTCTATCGGTGCGCTCGCTTTGTCGTTTCGTTCCAGTCCTTACTGAGCCTAAAGTTCAATTGAAATCTCTCTTCGGATTCAACCGGCCGAGCGTTGACTACTGAATCGGCCGCCTGCCTAATTGCTTTTGCGCCTCCTCGATCACCAACGTATCGATAAAATCGACATAGCGGAAAGTTTGTAACTCCTATGACCAAGGGAGTGTGGGCTTCTTCAACTTCCTCGAGCGGTCGTTTCAAGACCGTGCAACATAGTTCGCGAAATTCTTTCTCATTCGCCGCAGCATAAATTGTGTGTCGCGCGTCTGCTCGGCTACTTTGTTCCTGCAATGTCGATCGTGTGAAAAAGAGGTCAGCAAATGCTTGACAGTTTTTGTTTCACAGTGATAAGCGACGACGTGACAGCTTTTTTTTTAGATCGTTCGCTTATGGATCGCGATCTCAATAACCGAGTGAGGATGCGAGCCTAGGCCGAAGCAAGAAAAGAGAGGCTGGTTAAATGATCTTCAACGACCTTAGAGATTACATCGCGACATTGGAAAAACTCGGGCAGCTCAAAATTATCGAGGGAGCGAGCTGCGATCTGGAAATTGGCGCGATCACCGAGATCGCGTCCTTCCGAAAGACATGCCCTGCCGTGCTTTTTGATTCGATCAAAGGTTTTAAAAAGGGCTATCGAGTTCTTACCAATTTCGTATCGAACCGACTGAGAGAACGGATGGTCTTTGGCGTTTCGAATGACCTCACGGATCCCGAAGCCGTGCTCTATTGGAAGAACAGGTTGAAAGAGTTTGAGCCCATCGAACCGAAAGAGGTGAAGGACGGGCCGGTCAAGGAAAACGTGTTGCTTGGATCCGACATCGATCTCGCCCGTTTTCCCTGGCCGAAGTGGCATCAGCGGGACGGTGGCCCCTACATCTGCGCGACCTCATCTGTAACCAGGGATCCTGAATCCGGATACATCAATGTGGGCTCATATCGATACATGTTATTGGGCAAAAACAAGATCGTTGCCCATATCGGCTCCGGTCATCATGGCGACGTGATCAGAAAAAAATATTGGGCGAAGGGAAAGCCTTGTCCCGTGGCCATTTCTCTGGGTCAAGATCCAGCGCTTTTGATCGCGGCAGGTACCAACATAAATTGGGGAGTTTCGGAATATGGCTTCGCCGGTTGGCTGCGCGGCGCGCCCGTGGAGATCACCAAAGGCGCGGTTACGGACCTGCCGATCCCGGCTACCGCTGAGGTCGTGTTGGAAGGCGATATGTTGCCTCCTGGTGCAGGGACGGAGATCGAGGGTCCGTTTGGGGAGTTTTCAGGATATTACGGCGGTGGCGCGCGGCCGGCGCCGATAACAATGATTGAGAGCATCCTCTATCGCAACGACCCGATCATTCTTGGTGCACCGCCATTCTTAGGAAGCAGTCGTGGGATTCTTTCTTCGCGCGGGATTTTGGTTTGGAACGAGCTGGAAGCACTGGGTATCCCCGACATCAAGGCGATCAACTACTCGTGGGGAATGTGCATCATCTCGCTGAAGCAAGCCTATCCAGGCCATGCGATGAGGGCGGCCCATGGGGCCATCGGAGGGACAGCCGGCTACCATGGAAGATTCGTCATCGTCGTCGATGAGGATATTGATCCATACAATCTGGAACAAGTTCTCTGGGCCATTGCGACCCGCTGCGATCCGGAGACGTCCTTAGACATCTCCCGAAGGATATGGAGTTACAAGATCGATCCACGGTTGCCCAAGCATAAAAAGGAAGTGGCAGATTATACTGGATCGGTCGCGATTATCGACGCTTGTCGCCCCTATCATTGGTTCGACGAATTTCCCGCGACCACACAGATCGATGAGGAGCTGTTGAAAGAAACCAACGCAAAGTGGGGCAAATTCATCGGAGACGACTAATGGATTATGCTGAACAACCTACGTTCACCCTTCGACCGGGCTCAGGGCGAACGAGAACACATTTGTATTCACGACAATTCCCGATTCATGCTGAGCCCGTGGAAGCATGGTTGGTTAGCGGCATCATCTTGAGGGAATCGCTTCGCGCGTGACATTCGTGGTGGATGATAACAAAGTGGTTTGTGAAAACGGCCAGTTCAAGTGTGACAATTGAGAAAGTGAAAGCTTAAAACCGAACATGGATTTTCCGATCAATCCGCCTATTGGAGAACGAGTCAGAAGAAAAGAAACGCTGCGCTTTGTGACCGGCACCGGGCGCTTCGTCGATGATCTGCTGCCCCCGGGAACCCTGCACGTGTCGTTCGTGCGCAGCTCCTGCGCGCACGCGCGAATCAAAGCGATCGACGTCGAAGCGGCGCGGTCGATGCCCGGCGTACACGCGGTGTTTACCGGAAAAGAGATTGCGCAGCACGTTAAACCATTGCGCGTTGGCGGCAGCTCGGTGCTGCGGCCGGTGAAGCTTTATCCGTTAGCGGTCGATAAGGTTCGCTATTTTGGCGAGCCGCTGGCCGTCGTAGTGGCGGACAATCGCTACCTTGCTGAAGACGCGGTCGACATGGTCGCGGTGGATTACGAGCAGTTGCCGGCGGTCGTCGACCCGGAAACCGCCATGAAGCCGGGTGCGCCAGCTGTCCATGAAGATGCCGGCAGCAACATCGTTTACAAATATCATTTCGCGACGGACGGTATCGACAAAGTTTTTCAAGAAGCCGATATCGTCGTCAGAGAAAGAATTCGCAGCCA
>VBKY01000009.1 GCA_005879255.1 Deltaproteobacteria bacterium | reverse complement strand
GAAATATCCGTAATCATCGCGCTGGTAGACACTCCCGAGGCAAAAATAAGCGCCAGCGATTCTTGATTGCTGAGACTCTCGGCTTGCTGTGGTGTGATCAGGTCGAGCTTTAGGGCAGACGCTCGTACCTTCGCCAGGTCGATTCCCCGACCGTCATCAGAGAGCAAGATCTCGGCCTTGCTGCTATCCTTCTGCGATATGACGATCCGGATCATTCCGCGGGGAGACTTCTTTTTCTGTATTCGTTCCTCCGGCTTCTCAATGCCGTGGTCAATGCAGTTTCGGACTAAGTGAAGGAGAGGATCTTTGATTTCCTCGAGGATGCGCCTATCGATCTCGGTTTCTCCTCCTTCGATAACCAGTTCCATGTCCTTGGCTTGGTCTCGGGACAGGTTGCGGACCAGATGGGGAAAGCTCTCCAGGATCGACCCGACGGGGAGAATCAGTGCCTTTTTCATGTCTGTCAGGAGATCATCCACCATTCCTCCCAGAATCCGATGGTCCTGTTGCACCGATCTCTCCAGGGCTTTCAGTTTGCTCTCGAATCCTGTCAAGGCGTGGAGGTTCCAATCGAGAAACTCGGTGATTTTCGGGAGGTGTCCGTTTGCCACGCTGCCGTTTATAGACGTCTTTTCCAAGTTCCGCCGGATCGTCCCGACCGTGGGTTGAATTTTTGTCCACTCCCGTTTCCATCTGGCAACTTCGGCGTTAATCTCTCGCAACTCCGTGGCATGCTGGCTGGTAGCGAGCTTTACGGCAAGCAACTCTTCCGTTTTCAGGAGAACCGCGTCCAGCTTTGCCGTTGCTATCCTCACGGTTTCTGTCGGCGTCGCCTTCTCCTCAACCGGCGAGAGAGAAGGCTCGAGATTCTGAATCACAAGATGTTCTTGCTTGTCTTTGGTTGGGATATCGGATTCGACCAGCGGTCGAGCTTCGTTGAGTAGTTTCTCCAGACTGGCGCCGAGTTCTCCAATCTGCGACTTTCCGGTTGCGGCATTTTCGCTGTCTGTCGGAGCCAGCAATCGACCGAGCCTGTCGACGGCCTGGTGAAGTACATCGAAGAGCGCCTGGGAAGGACCGATCTCTTTGCGCTTCCAGGCGGCAAAGATGTTTTCTAGTGACTGGCAGAGCGTCTCCATCTCTTTCATGTTCACCGCCCGGGCAGCACCCTTGAGGCTGTGCACCTCCCGGAATATATTCTCGACGATGATGATTTGTTTTTCAGCTGTCGATGTTTTTTCCAATTCGAGCAGCCCGGCGGTCGTGAGTTTAAGGTGCTCGTCCGCTTCCACCTTGAACATTGAGAGCAGGTTTTTCAGAAACTCCTTGTCCTTTTCTGCCATGGGAAATCTTTCAATTATTGACGGGCTATTTCGTTCCGCCGTTTCCTGGTTCTTCCTTACGCGCAAAAAGATCTAACCAAACACGCCCCGCAGATCGATTAAGCATAAATATTTCTCCTACGCTTGCCTCCCGTAATGTTCCACCGGAGACCTGAATGTTCCGTCCGCATTCATGATCTCCCCAATCGCTTGGCTTGTTTGCTCGGTGTCACGACGCTACCCGGTGATCCTTAGTTTTTAAAACCGCTTTACGTTTCTACTTCCTCATGCACTATTAGTTTCTTATCCGACAAAAGTTTTGCTGCATCCAGAATTGCCAGCCGACCCGGCGTAATGCCTTTGAGATATTCTTCCCTAATACCCGTGAGAGTCGGAAGCGTCGGTTGCAGATTCCTGAGAGGCACCCGAAGCACGCCTAAAATAACGTCGGCGAGGATGCCAAACTCCATCTCGTTATTGCGAAGGATAATGACTTTATTAAGATCGGTCAGGCCTCTTTCGGGCAGGTCAAAAAATCTCTTGATATCGATCACTGAGATAATTTGTCCGCGTACGTTAACGATACCGAGCACAAACGGTGGCGTGCACGGCACGGGCGTCAGTTCTCTTAACGGGTGAATCTCGCGGACGTAGGAAGACTCAATCCCATACTTTTCGTAGGCTAGGACAAACTCGACGACCTCGAGAGACTCGTCGATCGTTTTGTCGTCCTCCCTTTCCTGCGCCAGCTCTCTCGCTCTGGCTTTGAGTATTCTCTTCCTTTCCTCCGCCGACGGCGAGCTCGGTTGAAGGTTGGGCTCGCGCCCTGCCAACCCGGAAAAGCTCCGGATCGGTTCAGTGGATGCGCTTTGCTCAGTTTTAGAAAGGTTCTTTTCGTACTTCATCTGTTGGTTCTCGGCGCGTAATAGCTTAGTCCTTATTGTCACAGCAGCATTTCTCTACTTCCGCCATAAGGAGCTGTCATTCTTTTAAACTCTGTACTGCTCAACCAAGTGTTTGAGTTTCTGTCCCAGCTCGTGCAGGTTGTGTGCCGCGATCTCCGCCTGCTTCGTGCCGGCCACGTTCTGTGTACTCGCCTGCTTGATGCTTTCCATAGCGATGGTCATCTGGTCCATTCCTACCACTTGCTGCTGGCTTGAAACGACAATTTGGGTAGCCGCCTGAGCCGCTTCCGCGATACTCTGGGCCAGTACTCGAATAGACTCACCCGCCTCTGCGGATTGCTTGACCCCCGCATCCACCGCTTTGGCTCCCAGCTCCGTTGCCATAACGGCGGTGCTGGTTGCCTTCTGTATATCAGTCAAGATCGTTCGCACCTGGGCCGTAGCCTGTTTGGATTGTTCGGCGAGGTTTCTCACCTCCTGGGCGACCACCGCGAAACCTTTTCCCTGCTCACCTGCTTTCGCCGCCTCTATGGCGGCATTGACGGCCAGCAGATTCGACTGGTCTGCCAGATCATTAACTGTGGCGATGATCTCGCCGATGGCTTGGCTCTGCTCGCTGAGTTTGACAATACTTTCGGCGATCAACTCCATGTGCTCCCGGATGCGATTCATTCCCTCCACCGTCTCTTCCACCGACTTGCGCCCGGCCTGGGAAACTTGCGCGGCCTTTTGCGCGCTGTCAGAGACCTCCTTCGCCTTCCGACTCGCCATCTGCGCCGTCTGTTTCACTTCTTCGACCGTTGTGGTGGTTTCCGCCACCGTCGTGGCAGTCTCCGAGGTCGTCGAGACCATCTGGGTTGTCGTCGACAAAATGTCTGAACCCGATGCCAAAAGAAGATCGGAGCTTTCGCCAATCTGGCGCGTAATACCACGGAGGTTCTTAATCATCTCCGCGATCTTGGTCGAAAGCAGACCCAGCTCATCATTGCGCAGTACCGGCGCGACACTCACAGTCAGATCGCCCGCTGCGATACGCGACGTGGCTTCGGCGATTTCACGGATGGGATTGGCAATCACGGCATGCAGTCGCATTGATATAGGGAGAGTAATCAGCAGCGCGCCGATCATCACGAGTAATATGATGCCGCCGTAACGCGCGAGACGTGTCGCCAGCGACTGTGTGCCAACCGCCAGAAAGACGTTGCCTGCTTGCCGCTGGCCCTGCTTCACTGGCCAAAATGCCATCAACTCGTTGCCCTCGAATCGCTGCACTTGGGATTCTGCACGCGCAGGTATCGGTCGCGACAGTCCGCCAGGGCGGGAATAGCTCGCGAAAATAGCGCCGTCCGCTTTGTACACTCCAGCGGCGGCGATTTCGGAGTTGGCTTCGAGGGCATTCAGATATTCTTGCGCGGCCTTGGAATCATTGAATTCCAGCGAAGCTGTCACGCTCGCCGCGAGGATCTGTGCCTGCACCGAGATTTCGCGCGTCTTCTGCGTCCGGTAAGACACGTTGTCGTACACGATCATGATCGAGGCGGCCAGCAGTAGCGCGATCGCGATTGCCAACACGGTAACCAACACTAATTTTCCACGAATCGAAATATTGGTTAGCCAGCGCATCTAGCGGGACTCCTTCGACGGTTTCCGTTTGACGTTGAGCGCCAAGCTCAGCAGCTTCGAGCTGACGGCGAGCGCGTTTTGTTCGGCAGCCTCGTCATCGATATCGAAGCGCACGCGATTATCTTTAACTACGAAATTAATGATCGACCCTGCCGGTGCCGGGCTGACACCATCACTAACAATGAGCACGGCGGTACCCTGCACCCCATCGATGACCTGACGAATCTGTCGCTTGTCGGAGCCACCGACATAGAGGATGTGACAACCGGAATCGCGCGCCACTGTTTTCAAGCGCCGGACGACGATCGCTCGGTTGCCGATGCGTTGGTCGGCTACCGCCTTGTCGAGTGTCGCGCCGAACGGATCTTCGCCGGCAATGCACAGGTTGAGCGCGCTGCTCGGCGAGGAAAATGCCGCGCGCGGCCATTCGACATAAAGACCGAACTTTGAAAGGTATGCAGCCTTTACGGCGTATTCCAGAGGTTCGTTTTCAGCCGCGGTCGACACGCTGAACGCGAATACCATCCATAGCGCAACAAGACGGAGCGCATAGCGAGACGCCGAGCGCGCGCGCGACCCTAAACCGGCCGCCACGCCTGGCAGAATGGTTAGAAGCTCCATCGTAGCCTCAAATAGAAGGTTCGTGGTAATTCACTACGCGTGGGCGACCCGCCGAATTCCGGATGACGCCGATCCGTCAGGTTATATCCCGCCAGCGAAAGTTCCGTGCTTTTTGACATGTGCCAGCCCAGCCGCGCGTCGAGCGCGACATAGCTCGGGACATTCGGAGCCGGCAGGCGATCGATCCAGCGCAACGCAAAATCGAGCTCCAGGTCATACGGCAGATTCATCGCCGAGCGCGCCGAAAACTGGTGCTCGGGATCGTTGCCGGCACCCGGCACGCCGGTTGGGTCGGCGCTGTCACGTTTGAGACGCAAATTCTTATTTAGATAGTTGTACCCCGCGCTCACTCGCCACCAGTCAAACACACGGTAACTTCCCCACATCTCGACGCCGTAGGTGCTGCCTTCCATCTTGTTGTCGATAACAAAGGGCAGACCGCCGGCTGTCGGCTCTATGCTGCGCAGGTCGTCGTAGACGTTGTAGAAAGTGGCGATCGAAAACGTCACCGCGGGCACCGGTTGGACGCGGTAACCGATCTCATAGGCGATCAGTGTCTCAGACTTGAAATCCGGGCCGCCGGCAAGCAAAAAGGGCGCGCTCGACGGAGCAAAAAGCTCGCGATCCAGACGTGAGGGTGTCCGCACTGCGCGCGAGATAGATGACCACAGCAGTCCATATTCGCGCAGGTTCCACGCGAGGCGCGCATTGGGCTGGACTTCGAATCGGGTGTAGCTGTTGTATTCCAGCTTCGCTCCGAGCGTAAGTTCGAGACGCTCGGCGAGTGAAATGGTGTCCTGAACGAACAGATTGGCAAGGTGCAAATTTCGCCGCGCCGGAAAAAACGCAAGAACCGGTTCGTTGTCTACATGGTCGTGCGAGAAGCGATAGCCGCCGCCCCAGACAAGATCATGCCGTCCACCCAACGAGAAACGATGCTGCGCGTCGATATCGAAGGTCTGCAGCACCTCGCCGAAGGTGCCGGGATAAACCCGCTTCGTCAGATCGTAATACGCTTGGAGTTGGATGGCCGATTGATTTTGCAAAGTTCGGTTCCAGCGTCCGAGCAAATGGGCCCCGGAAATTGACTTGTCGTCGTTGCCCCTTTGATCGATGGCTCCGTTATAGCCCGCGCCATCGAACATCAGCGCGTCGCCCGCGCGCGCCCAATCCATCCGGAATCCCAACTGCCCTTTGCCCCAGGAGTCGCGCGCGCTCGCGCCGCTGCTGGTTTCGGTATTTTCGCGACCGAATCCCTTGGCGTAGGCTCGGTAGGTGGTTTCCTCACCCAGCTTGGCGCCGTAACGAATGGATGCGCCGCTGTTATCGGGCCCTCCGCCGATGCTCGCCAAGCCACCGAGCGTGTCGCGCGAATTGCGGGTGATAATATTGATGACGCCGTTGACGGCGTTCGAGCCCCACAGAGTGCCACCCGGGCCGCTGATGACCTCGATACGATCGATGTCCGCAATCAAGGTGTCCTGAACGTCCCAGAACACTCCGGAGAACAGCGGCGTATAGACGCTGCGCCCATCGATAAGCACCTGAAGCTTGTTGGCAGTGGTGCTATTGAAGCCTCGCGCCGTAATCGCGTATTGACTGGAGTCCACTCGTGCGACCTGGAGGTTCGGCGCCAGGCGTAGTATCTCCGGAATGCTGGTGGCGCCGTAGCGACGGATCTGTTCGCGTGTAATCACGTAAACCGACGCAGGCGCTTCAGCCAGCGGCTCAGCTCTCTTCGACACCGAGGAGATCTCGATGTCAGCCAGCTCTTCAATACTTAAGCGCGTTAGGTCGGCGGCTGAAGTCGGTTTGGCTACGGTGTCCGCTGCTCCAACGCCGGCGGCGTGGAGCGCGAGGCAGAGAACGCCGACAACGCGGCCCAACCTGCCGGCCGAACGGCCCGCTGTTCGAGTTGCCCCGTCTCTACAAACGACAGCGTTCATGATGCTCCTGACAGCTGATCGAACTTTCATCAATAGAGGTTCATGCCGGTTTAAACTTGATACTATCCGTGACGTGAATTCTTACCGGACTCCTTCCTATGTCTGCGCCGGGTGTTGGATTCGCGTCTCCGCGTTCCCAGATCCCATGGATTGAGGAGGTGCTATTTTCCGGTTCATCAAAGCTCTTCTTTCAATGTCCTTCACGAGAAGTTTTTATCCATCCAAGTCAAAGTTTTTGTGGTCCGTTGATCGTGCTTTGGCAATGCTGTAACGCCCGCGGTCGAGCAAATGATTTCGATCAATCTGCCGGCCGTCATCCCGTCGAATTCCGGCAGAACCTGCTCGGGGGGATAGGCGCTTAACAGCGTCCTAACGTTGTTAAAGTGCCTGGCTGCTTCCAAGACCTTCTCCTGCCGTCGAGCGACGTTGCCGAGCGCGAAATGAGCCAGCACCAGGTCTGGATCGAGATAGAGCGCCCGCTCCAGCGCTCGAGTGGCTTCGGTGACGGCGCCTTGCTCTTGGAGGATGGTGGCCTGCAGCATGTGACAGGATGGGTTCATTCTGTCGGCAGCCACGGCTTGTTCAGCACAGCGGCTGGCTTCAGCAAGTTTCCCCTGATTGGCATAGACGCGCGCCAACAGCGACGCGGCTTTGCCGTCGCTCGAGTCCCGCGCCACAAGCCTCGAAAGCATTTCGGCTGCTTGCTCATAGGAACCCTGCTCGTAGAGAAGCTGACACTTGCTATAGAGGGCCGCTTCGGACTCCGGATTTTTCGGCTCAGGGCTGTCCAGCGCAGCGGATTCCTTCAGCGGCTCAACGATGCGGCTTTGGGACTCGGGGTCGGCGCGGAAGGACAGTGGCGGAATCGACTCCAGGGAAGCTTGCGTCGGCACTTCCAAGCGTTGATGCGACCCCACTGAGATTTGCTGGCTGTCTTTTTTATAGAGGATGGCGTCCGGGAAATTTACCGCGACAAACTGCCGATAGAGGACATGGGATGTTTCGCACGGGCTGACTATCAACCAGCCGCCGTCCAAGAGTGAAAGATGAAATTTGTGGACGACCTGTTTAACCCGCTCCCAGCTGAAGTACATGAAAACGTTGCGGCACAAAATCAAATCCATCGTGTTGGTGTTGCTCAACGGCGACGGATAGCGATCTTCCGTCAGGTTGAGATAGGAAAAGGTGACGAGCCTCTTGACCTCGGGCACGATCTCAAAACGGCCATTGGCTTTCTTGGCGAAATATCTTTCTCTGACTCCCGCCGGCACGCCGCGAAACGACCATTCCCCGTAGATCCCGTCTGCAGCCTTTTCGAGAAATTGGCGATTGATATCTGTGGCCAGAACGGTGATCTGCCAGTCATCCAAGTCAGGAATCATTCGTTTGAGCAGAATCGCGATGGAGTAAGGTTCTTCACCCGTGCAACAGCCGGCGCTCCAGATCCTCAGGCACCGCTCGGTGGCCCGGCGCCTGGCGATCAACTCCGGCAAAACGCGTGTTTCGAGGAGATCGAAACTTTGCCGTTCGCGAAAGAAATAAGTCTCCCCGACCGTCAGATGCCTGGCCAGTATCTCGATTCGGCTCTGTGTCACCGGCGATGACACGAGCCATTGAACACAGGACTCGATGTCGTCGAAGTTGAAGGCCCGGGTGATCGATCGCATGCCGCGCTCGAGATCGTGCCAACGCTCGCGCGGATAATAGAAGCCCATGTGGTCGGCGACAAATTCGCTGAATCGAGCGAGCGACGAACTGGACAGAGACTCAGTCATTTCGCATCACCGAATCTTCCGGTCTCGGGATATTCCTTCAGTGCCTCGCCCAAAGTTCGTTCCTCTTCGGGAGAAAGAAATTGATCCAAGTCGTGAATCAGCACCAAACCGTCTTGGAGCTTCACGACCCCGTGCACGTATTCGATCTCCGGGAGTATTTGTTTAGCTGAGGCGATCTCCTCTTCAGATACTTCAAGAATACCGCTGACGGAATCCACTAGCAGTGCGACTTTTTGCCGTGACGTTCGCGCGATCATGAGCTGGTCGCCAAGATCGATTTCCCGCGCCGGCAGTCGAAATCGCCGGCGCAGGTCGTACACCGGTATGACGTCTCCCCTCACGTTGATTATGCCAAGAACGGTCGGCGGCGCCGCCGGCAACGGCGTGACGTCGACCACGCGCACGGCGCGTTCGGTCGAAGCGAGCGCCAGTGCAAAGAGCTGTTCCTCAAGGGCAAAAAGTATCAGCTGGACACGCGCGTTCATAAAGATCTCATGCCTGACTTACACGGCCATCACTAGATTCGCTGCCGCCTCGATAGCGCAATCGCTCTCCCCTTCAAGTGCAACGTTGCCAACTTTTCCAAAGTCAAGTTATCGTCGATCGGCAACATTTTCCGGCTCATCTCACCATTCTCTATCCACCACGACTTCGTGACATTTCGCATCATCGGCGATCTGTCCAGGGAAATAAAAGTTTCGCGGCAAGACGGCATGAGTCGTGGATCGTGATTCCTTCCGGCTAAAGTTCGCGTATCTCCGGCGGGGGAGA
Source organism: Deltaproteobacteria bacterium (assembly GCA_005879255.1). The sequence continues at coordinate 7,187 of VBKY01000009.1, read as the reverse complement.
TTTCTCGCTTTCGCCAGTTGGACCGACGTAGCGCCGTAACTCCTGCAAGACAGCTTCAATGCTAAAACCCGACTTCACTGCAATGGATTGAGCCGAATTCCTAAGCCGCTGCAGATCGTGCGCTGTAATATCCTTGCTGGTCCAGACAACCACCGGCGTTTCTTTGCAAGTGGACAGCTCCCGAAAGCGCGTCAGAAATTCAAAGCCATCGATCTCAGGCATGACGAGATCGAGCACCACGGCGTTAAATTTTGACTCGGCGGCCGCTTGTAGACCGCTTGCGCCGCTCGCGTGGCATATCGCTTCATAGCCACCGGCTTGAAGCGCTGCCTTCGCCATCTTTAGCGTGTTCGGGTCGTCGTCGATGACCAGGATTTTTTTCTTGTCGCCATTGGCAACGACGCCGGCGTTCTTGAGCGCCTGCACGAGTGCCTCGGGCACTATCGGTTTGACAAGATAGTCTTCCACCGGGAATCCTTTGGCCACTTCTTTTTCAGCGACGACAGTAGCAACGATCATGGCTGTCCGCTGATTGGGACCTCCGGCGCGGATCGAGTGAAGGACCTCCCATCCGCCCATGTCCGGCAAAATGAGATCAAGTAGAATGGCTGTGAAACTAGTTGCCTGGCTCTTTGCAATACCTTCGGCTCCTGTCGCCGCGCTGTGAACGATGTAACCCGCTTCTTCGAGAAGCTTGGCGAGCCATCGACGGTCGCTTTCGTTGTCTTCGATCACCAGAACGCTTGCGCCGTCTTGAGTCACCATTTTAGGCAGCAGATCCAAAACGCTGAACTCTTCTCGCTGTTGCGAGCGGCGCGGTAAAATCGCATGGAAAGTGCTGCCCTGCCCGGGAGCACTTTGGACGCCGACGCGGCCTCCCTGTGCTTCAACAATCTTCTTGGTCAAGGCGAGGCCAAGCCCGGTTCCTTGGTGCCGCTTCGTCGTCGCGCCTTCGAGCTGTTGAAACTCGACAAATAGTTTGCTCAAGTCCTCGGAATTCCCATTCCTGTATCTTCGACCTCCAAACGGAAGTAATTGGCGTCTTCCGGTCGCGCGCGCACTGCGATGCGACCCTCTTCTCGTGTGAATTTGATGGCGTTGGAGAGATAGTTGTAAAGAACCTGCTTCAGCTTCGCGGGATCGATCATCAACTGTTCCACCGCCGGTGACACCTCGAGATCGATTTTCAAGCGTTTGGTTGCCGAGAGACTCTGGAGAATCTGCCGTACCTCGGTGATCAACTTGGTGAGACTCACCGGCTCAGGATTGAATTCCACCTTGCCCGACTCGACCTTGGCCAAATCCAGCACATCATTGATGAGTTGAAGCAAATGTCTCGCGCTGTCGAGAATATCTCCCAAGTACTCTTCATGCGCCGGAGAAACTGCGCCGACTTTGCCGTCGTGCATAAGCTGAGTAAAACCGATGATCGCGTTCAGTGGAGTTCTGAGCTCGTGCGACATGTTGGCCAAAAACTCGCTCTTCAATCGGTTGGCCTGCTGGACAACGCGGTTCTGCTCTTGCAGCTCCCGGTTGGCTTTCTCCAATTCCAAGCTCCTCTGGGCTAGTGTCGCCGCCATCTGATCGAAGGTGCGTCCAAGCTCGCCCAGCTCATCTTTGCGAGTGAAGTTGAGACGTCTGGTGAGATCTCCTGTGGAGAAGCTGTTGGCCGCTTCCTGTAGATCGGCCAACGGGCGAGTTACGTGGCGCGCCAGCAAACCGGCGCCCAGCGCGGCGACGAGCAGCACCACAGCCATCAGCATCACACTGTCCCACGCCGCTTCAGTAACCGGCGCGAATGCTTCGCTGGCTTCATTGTTGTCGATGATTTGATCACGCAGTCGATTTTGGCCCTCAAAGAACATCGCCGCGCTGACCAAAATTCCCGTCGATAGCACGGCCGCTAGGACGATTGCCGTAAATTTCGGTGCAAGGCCGAAGCGATACATCTTGATCATCCTTATTGAACCACCCGCGAGAGAAAGACTTTTCTGATAAGCAGCGCCAGCAAATTGGAGATCTGACCCGGCTCGATTACTCTTGCCCCAGGTAAATATCGACCCAGAATGTCATTAACTTTACTTTGTTGGCGCGTATACAACGTGTCCCTCGACTCAATAAAGGCTGCCCCTCCGGCCGGAAAAGACCGAATCGAGCACACTTGTCAACAAAATGACGCACCGGTCAGCGAGACGAATAACTGGCCCCCGGCGGGTGCTAAAAGATAGCAACGCTTATGCCCGGTCGAAGGGAAATTTTGTCTGAGGCGACGGAACGTTAGATTGTGACAAAAAGGGACAGCGCTGGCCGTTAATTGCTTGCTTGATTAGGCAAGGAAAATGCTAACGGAACACGATGAAACTATGCCATTTATATAAATCCTGACCATGTTCGGACGGGATAGACGAATCTTGAACACCGTAGAATCGCAGGATGGTTTAGCAGGGAAACTCGACGAACCAGGGGGGACCACAGTAACGCACAAGCACGACAAGAGAATTTTCTTCGCGAGTTGTAAAATAGTAAGACGAACGTTGTCGAGAAAAAGTTTCGACGATAAGCGAGCGCATTGACGATCAGAAACAGTCGTCGACCGATCGCTTTGCAATCACTTCTGGTAAAGTGTCTTAATAAAACCGCTCTGATCGATTTCGCGCAGCAGGCTATCGTCGACGAAGGATTTCGGATCCGCGGTCTTTGCCTTCGGATTATCTTTTTCGACGAAGCCGAGCACGGTCTCGACACCGCGCATGGAGGGATACGGTATCTGTTCGTAGTATTTTGCGCTCAAGAGATCGATGGACCGTTCGAGGTTCCGTTCCTGCTCGGCGCCGATGCGGAGCTTTTTCTTGACCACATCGATGCTCTCTCTCTTGTGTTGCTTGACGAAAGCAAGCCCTTCCAAATAGCCCTTGAGAAATCTCGAAACCTTGTCGCGATTGTTCTTGATGTAGCTGCGCGTCGTCGCGATCATCGTATGAAGATAGTAAATATCCGTATCCGCCATATCGAGTAACACCCGATAGCCGCGGTCTTCGGCGACGAACATCGACGGAATCGTCAGCACCGCCGCGTCGATACCGTTTTTATCTAGGCTCACCAGCATATTCGGCGAGGAGCCGACCTGCATGACCTGGACATCGTTTACAGTCATTTTCCAGCGCTGCAGCATCATGAGCAGGACCGAATGGGAAACCGCACCGATGCGGGTCACTCCCACCCGCTTGCCTTTCAAATCCGCGGGAGTTCTTATCTCCGGTTTGGTTGTGATTCTTTGCAGCCCCTTGTTGACCACACCCGCAACCATCACCGTGTCGCCGCCGCGCAAAGCCGCCGCGACTAGGACATCGCCCGCGGAGCTCACCATCTGGATATCGTTAGCCAGCAACGCGCCGATGCCGGCGGTGCCGCCCTGCCCGGTGACAATGACTTCGGCATCGATGCCGTACTTGCGGAAAAATCCCTTTTCCTCGGCCACCCATGTGGCGCTGTGCAAAGCGCTCACGGAGCTAAGCCCCATGCGAACCTTATCCTGGGCCATCGTTCGCTGCGATTGGCAAATAGCGCCGAAGAGAAAAATCAAACATCCGATAAGGATGCGCTGAAGCATCTGATCTCCTTACTATTTACTCCTGACCCCTTACTTTTTGTTCAACTCCGCCAGCGCCTGTTTGAGATAACTCTGATCGATGTACTTCGATGGCTGCGGCAAAGGTTCTTTCAAAATGCCTTGCTCAGCGGTGATTTTGATCAGCGTGCGCACGCCCTCCACATTCAGATCGGCATTGCGGTCCCAGATGCGGCTTTTCCAGTTGTAGTCGGCCGCATAACGGCAGTGTTCGACGCTGATCGCCATTTCCTTCGACAGATATGCGCACGCAGCCTCGGGATTGTCCATCATCCAGCGCATCGTCGACACCATCGCTTTCATGAAGCGCACCACCAGCGTCCGGTTTTTTTCGGCCCATGACCGTTTGACGATATAGACGTTGAACTGAAAATTGGGCTGGTCATCGGCGAAGTAACCGATGATGTTGAAGCCCTGTTGCTTGGCGACGAGATCGAGTGGCACGCCGACGGGCGCCGAGGAAATTTGGCCGGAGGTTAATGCCTGATAGCGGTCGGCAGCGCCACCGATATTGAGCAGCTTATAATCGCGCGGATATTCCATGCCGTGAACCTTCAGCACCAAGCGCAAGGCGAAGCCGGTGCCGGAAGTCAACGTTTGCGTGCCGATGGTCGTGCCACGCAGATCGGCGTAAGTCTTGTACGGCTTGCCGCCGATCATGCTCAAACCGAGGCCGTTGATCAGGCCGCCGATCATGGTGATATCCGCGCCCCGCTCATAAGCGCTAATAAGAGTGTCCACCGTCGCGTTGGCAATGTAGATGGAATCGGCGGTCAACGCTTGAATCGTCAACGGCGACCCGCGCATGGTAACGATGGGCACCTCTAAGCCTTCCTTGTCGAAGAAACCCATTTTCCCAGCAACCCAAAGCGGGCCCGCCGCGCAAGGTGTCGCTAACACAAATGCAAGCATGAGAACCCCCGCGGCTCGAACCATCCTCAATCCTCCATCCTCGATCCTCTCCCGCATCATTCCATCACTCCAACCTTACCCAATCCCCTTGATCACGCACAGGGTATTGCGCCCTGTCCACATCGGTAGAAAGACGGAATGTCGGTGCTTGCCGCCGACGACAATGATCATGATATCTTCCGGCTTTGACGAGAGATGAACGACCATGTCCGGCGTGACATGCGGCGCGTCTTTCAGCAGCTCGTCGTCGCTCTTGTGCCCTTTGCGGCGCGCGGGAATTTCGGCGAACTTGAGCGACGCATGCTCCCACAAGTAATCTTTGACCTGCTTCTTGGTAATGCCGTCGCGCGCCATGATCTCCGCGTCTTCGATGCCGAGCGCGATCAGCGGCGTGCCGCCGCCGAAGCTGCCGACGTCGAGATGGCTCACGCCGTGATGCATCTTGAGCACTTCGGCCAATGAAGAAAGCGCCTGCTCACCGCGATTGCCGGCGGTGTGTATCGGCAAAAAGCCGTTGATGCCGAACACCGTGACGGCGCTTTCGTCGGGTTTGAAGCCGAACTCGACATGGTAGGGCTCCCAGGGACTCTTCTCCTGATTCTCGCCGAAGCACATCGTGTACTTCCCCGGCCAACCAAAAGTCGAGCGATCGGTATCGCCGGGGTAACCGCCGCCGACGGTAATTAAAATCAATCGCATGGCGCGGCCGATGGTCGCGTTGGAACGAAACCCGGGGCCGAACACACCGGAATCACAATTGACCTTGAGCTGCGTTCTGATCGGGCCGTTGAGCAGCAGCGCCGGACCGACGTAACCCGTCGTCGCCTGCACGCCGTAGAGATTGAAACGCGGTTCACAGATCGCTTCGACTGCGGCGATAATCACCGGCAGATATTCCGGCAGGCATCCGGCCATGACCGCGTTGATCGCGATCTTCTCAATCGAGCAAGGCGCCCACTTGGGCGGTATCGGCCCGATAATTTCCTGCGGTTCGCGAGTAGTCGCATCGAGCATTCGCGCGACGCGCTCTGCCGTCGGCGGCACGATCGGCAATCCATCGCTCAGTTTTTCGTTGCAGAACCAGTCATTGACCGCTTCCCAGTTATCTTCGACTTCGATGAGGTTTGAGGTGAGGTTCATAGGTTGAAAGCTCCAATGATCGCTTAAGGGTTGAATTGTGCTGAATACTTTTGCTTTCTCGCCCGCCTCCTTCGCCCTTGCGGGGAAGGAATGAGGAAGGGGGTGTTTTGCAACTCCTTGGCAATCAATTCGGTTATGGTGTCTATATTTTTAGTACTTCGTTATTCTAAAATCGGAGGACAACAAATCCGGTGTCTCGCAACCAAGCATCTCGCACCGAATCGTAATGCGCATGTTCGGCATGTTGTCCGCCGTCTATTTCAATGATCAATCGTTTCTCTAAACAGACAAAATCAACGACGTAGTTTCCCAAAGGCTGCTGGCGACGAAATTTAAACCCGTCAACTTGCCAGAACCGTAATCTTCGCCAGAGCAATCGTTCGGCTTCGGTTGGGTTTTTCCGCATCTGGCGGGCACGCGTTCTATTTGTGTTCATACCCCCTATCCTTTCCTTTCCCCGCAAGGGCGAAAGGAGCCGGCACGATCAAGACACACAATTCAATCACTAATTGTAAACTTGCAACACATTTTCGCTGTCACCCCACCCGCGTCCTTTTCAATACTCCCCCACACGTCAACTGCTCATTAACCAAACTAATTGCCCCCTCCGCATCCGCCCGGTGCTCGCCGGGCCGCGCGCCGCCGCTGGGATGATGCGGGATTTCGACCAGAGGTAATTTAGCGATGCCGAAAAACTTAGCCTCGGTACGCGCCAGCTCCATGAAAATCGACTGGCACAGCGTCACCGTCGGCTTTCCTTTCTTCTGCAGTTCGATGGCGTCGTGGACACTCCACGACGTGCACGACCCTCAAGCGCCTAAACCGGTGATCACTGCGTCGCAGCGGTTTAAGATTTCTTCCATGATCGGTTTCGGTGCGCCCTGCATGTGGGTCGGCTTGGTTTTGAACAGAACTTCCTTGGTATGAAATTGTTCTTGCATCAGTTGCGCCAGCTCTTGAAACATCGTCGTCGAGTTGGCCTGCCCGTTATCGATGATGCCGACAACTTTTCCTTCGAGCGTATCCAGACCCGGCACCAGCGGCCGGTCTTTGGGATTGATCGTCACTCTCGGATCGAGAAATTTGATCGTCGCCATGAACCTAATCCTCCTAAGAAGCGCGAAACTTGATTGCTTCTATATAGGCAAAGTCACCCTTTGCCTGCAAACTGATCGTCCGACGATGTCTCGTTGACAGGTCCGGGCAATTGTTCTAGCTCTAGCGTCGTAACCGCAGCGAGAATCACTTTTACAATGAAACGTCTTTCTCCATCGATGCGCTATGCTTGGGCATTCCTCGCCGCCGTGCTCTTTCTTATCGAACCGCGTGTCGCTGCGGCACAGTTGACGACTCTGCGCGTCGGCACCAATTCGCCCGCGAGCACCGAAGCCGTGCTCTTCAGCATCGTCAAGGACGCCGGTATTCTTAAACAGCATCAGCTGGACGCCGAAGTGATCTACATCGCCGGCGGCACGCTGTCGATGCAAGCGCTGGTCGGGCGAAGTCT
>VBKY01000008.1 GCA_005879255.1 Deltaproteobacteria bacterium | reverse complement strand
CTCGGTCCGGTCGCTCGTGCCTGGCTGAATGCCTGGGGTTTGCTCCTATTGATCGGCGTAATCGGTATCGGCATGTTGCTGCCGCTGCTGCTCTATTGGCGCGGCGAGAAGCACGGCGTGCATGACATGACGACCACTGCCGCGCTGGTGCTGGTCGGCGGCTTTATTCTCCGCCTGGTCATCGTCTTTTCGGCCCAACGAGTGTGATGTGAATCCTGCGGTGATTCTTCTAACCGCTCTTTCGTTCTACCTTGTCGGCTGCGCGAGCCCGGAGACGACGCGGATGCGCGGCGGCGGTCCGGGAGCTGACGTGGGGAACCGAAGCAAAGTCGTGGAAATGCACGAAGGCTCACAACCTTTCTGGAAAACGCCGAAGATTATTCCCGCCAAACATGCACCTTTAGACCCCGCCAGTCAGGCGGATCAGCTCAGCCGCAGATGACGGCAATCGATACTGGCCTGCAAAATCTAAAGCGCCAGCATCCGGAGTGGGAGCCGTGGCTCACCGTCGTTCAGGCAATTCTAGGCGAAACCGCTGATCCCAAATGGGACGCGGTTGTGCCGCTTCGTACACAGACACAGAGCAAGGTTCCGCTCCTCGCCGAAGCCAAACTGGAGTTGGAAACAAGTTTGCTTCGGCCGTTCTCGGAGCAGCTGATGCGCATCGCTTGCCGGAGCGGGACGCCGCAGATGGCGACCTTGAAAGCGGCGTTACACGCCGAGTTGGATGTTTTCACTCTGTTCAGAGCAACGCTGAACCAGGATGGCGGATCCCGAGGCGTTCCAAGCGGTTGCGGTTTTAATGCCGGTGCCGTTCCTGCACGCTTGCAACCGCCATTGGGCGCGCTCCATAGTGGCAAGCTGGATGGAAGGGTACTGCCCTGTGTGCGGCGCCTGGCCGGCATTTACCGAGGTGCGCGGTATCGAGCGGAGCCGCTACCTGCGCTGCGGCCGTTGTGGCGGCGAGTGGCAAGCGCACTGTTTATGTTGTCCCTATTGCGGCATGACCGATCACAAGGAATTGCTATCGCTGGTGGCGGAGAATAGCGGCTTGAATTCAGCGATCGACGCCTGCACGCGCTGTCTGGGTTACGTCAAGACTTTTACCACGCTCCAAGGGAGCCCGCCCGCCAAGGTTATCCTCGATGATCTTGCCAGCGTCGAGCTGGATGTCGCCGCCGCTGAGCAGGGCTACAAGCGTCCTCAGGGCCTCGGCTATTTTCTAAACGTAACAGTGGCTGAAAATGCGAGCGGCGCGACCTCTTTGCATGAAACATGAACGCAGATAAGGGATCATTGCAATCTTTTCGACCTGCCGACGTTTGCCGAGCCTTGCTCGCCGCGCTCGAAGCTGCCGAGGGGCGTAGAAAAAGACGCAAGCGCGATCAAACACCCGACGCGATCGGACTATCGCTCAAACGGGAGGTCCTTGAACGCGTTGTCGAAGATGATCCGGAACCAGAGATGTTCGAGGGGTGGCTCCTCTCCTACGCTCAAAAAAGCGATGGCCAGCATTCCGCAGGCGCCGTATCGGCGATGGCAAGAGCGGTGCTCGACGAATGGCGCCTGGCGCATTCTTTGGGCGATTTCAAAGCCTGGCTCGATCGTGGAGCGCCCAGCGACGATGCCGATGCCGGCTCCGCGGTGCGACCCAATACTCGCCGCGGTCTGGCGTGAAACGGGGTATGCCCCGCCTTGGTCGCCGTACTGGTTGTCATGCAAACTAAAAAGAGAACTGGAAGAAGAATTAACTTATACGCCGACTAGATGCGCCTAACTGCTAAATTCGTTCCAGCAATCTTCCGAACTTGCCGAAGAAAATCCGTATTGACGATTTCCAAGCGAATCGCTCCCCAGACCGACGCTACCGAACAACGCCAATGTAACAAGGAAGGAAAAGATGACCAGGTTGTTTTCAGTCAAGCCAGGAATGACTCTCAAAGGCCGGGAGTTTAGAGGCCTACGTGGTTGGGCAGGGAAGCCACTCCATCCACCTCTTACCGACTTTCCGATTGTCTGTTATCTGCTCGCAGCCGTGTTCGATGTAATCTCTTACTTCGCGGCCGATGATACGGTAGCCCGAGATTTCTTTGTCTCTGGTACTTACATTATTGTGGCTGGCGCCATCGTCTCTCTAGGGACCGCGCTCACTGGATTCTGGGACTGGTGGAAGGGCATGGAGCGGCAACCTTCAAGCGGGTTTCCAGGCAAAGCCAAACACACCCAGGTTTGGCGCACGGCCAACTGGCACATGACCGTGATGCTTACCGTCGCGGGGCTCGTGATTGCGGATATTATCGTGCGCCTTTTACAATATCATGACGGATATGCCAAGCTTTCAACGATGATCTTATCGGTTCTCGCGGGAGCGCTCGTTTCCTACGGCGCTACTTACGGCGGCTCCCTAGTTTACGACTACCAGTTCAACGTGGAAAGCCTGGATGGCTCCACCGCATGGGATGAGACGGAGAGCGATCAGCTGCCAGGCGACAAAACTCATCGGCGTTGAGCTTGGATTTTTTGCGACGGCACAAATATTCCTGACCGTATGAAAATCGCTCAGATCTCCAGCGTGTATCTTTCGATTCCGCCGAAAACCCATGGCGGAACTGAGCGAATTGTCTTTGATCTGTGCCAGCACCTCACCAAGCGCGGGCATAAAGTGGAGCTGTTTGCTTCGGGAGACTCCCAGGTCGATTGTTCTCTGCAGTCGGTGCTGCCTGTGGCAAGCTCAGATGATCCACAGTCGACGTTCTATCTAGAAAAAGAATTCGAAGCGCGTAACACCTACAACCTCTATCGCCAGGCTGAACGGTTCGATCTCATTCATGCTCACTGGCCGACGCTAGCCCCTTACTTCTCCTCTTTTTCACAGACGCCCACGGTGATCACCTACGCGTATATTGAGAAGCAGCTCCACGAATATTATCGGACCCACTTCCCCCGCTGCTTCCCTGTGTGCATCAGCCGAACTCAAGCCAGAATGCTCGGAGATGATTCCTTGCCGGTGATTTATAACGGAATCGAGGTGGGGGAAATTCCTTTCAATAGCCAGCCGGAGGATTTTTTCATCGCCGTCGGGCGGATGACACCGGGAAAGGGTATTGCCGAGGCCATCCGCATCGCTAAAAGAGCAAACGCGCGGCTTCTGATCGTCGGCCAGATTACTTCGCATCTGCCATGGAGCGAAAAATATTTCTCGAATGAGATTCAGCCTCACATCGACGGCGACAGGATCAGGCACATCGAACGGTTACCCCACGACGAACTCATGAAAACGGTGGGACGGGCAAAAGGATTTCTCTTCTCTCCCCAGTGGGAGGAACCGTTTGGTCTCGCGGTGGCAGAAGCGATGGCGGCCGGGACTCCGGTCCTGGCCTATCCGCGCGGCTCCATGCCGGAGCTGGTGAAACACGGAGAGAGCGGATATTTGCTACGCACCGAGGACGAAATGGTCGAAGCGATTCACCGGATTGAGAGCCTGGATCGGCGACGCTGCAGGGAGTGGGTCGAAGAGAATTTTTCAGTAGAGCAGATGGTAAACGGGTATGAAAGGCTCTACCGGCAAATCGCGGGTAGTGCTCGATAGTGAGCAGCGGCGCCGGACCGATCCGATGCGCTACAAACGATGGACTCCTCAAAGGCTCCGAAGCGAAGGGAGCTATGGGCAAGCGCGTATCCTAAGCACCGCGGTCCACTTGGAACTCTTTGATTGGCTCGGAAAAGAAGCAAAGGGCTCGAGAGCCGCAATGAGCCATTTTGGCGGGACTCAGGAAGTATGGGAGATCTTTCTCGATGCGCTTTCTGCAATGGGGTTACTCCAAAAACAGTCAGTGAGGTATGAGAATTCTCTCTTCGCCCTGCGTCACCTTCGCTCCGGCAAGGGATCTTTTCTTCTTCCCGACCATGATGCGTGGGAATTATGGGGAAGGCTCCCTGATCTTCTGACGACGCGGAAACGGCCTAATATCTCACAACCTTTTTTTACCGATCGAAAGCGCGCCGAGCGGCTGCTTCAATCCCTCGATCATGACGCCCGAAAGATTGCACCTTATTTGATCGCGCGACTGCCGTTAAGCCGCTCGATGACTCTGCTCGATATCGGTGGCGGGCTTGGGACCTTTGCTCTTGCGTGCTGTCGCCGTTTCCAGCACCTTCGGGCGACCGTGGTGGAACATCCGAGAATGATTCCTGTTGTCCGCCGCGCGGTCAAGAACGCAAGGATGGCAAACCGAGTGCAAGTGATCGGCCTCGATATTTTGAATGATCCGTTGCCGGACGGATTCGACTTAGTCCTAATCTCCAATGTCCTTCACGGACAGGGAGCTAACGAAAACCGCGCACTACTAAGAAAGGCGTACCGCTGTCTGAACGGAGGAGGACGGATTATCTTGCGCGATGTATTAATGAGGCGCGCTGGGACAGATCCGGAGTGGGGCGCGCTCTTTTCCGTTTCACTTCTTTTGCACACACCCAACGGCCGCTGTCATGCGCTGGATGAAGTGCGCGACTGGCTCCATCAGGCGGGATTCTCGGGCATCCAAGGACCGCTTCGCTCCAGTCCGTTATCCTTCGATCCCGACTCGATCTTGATTGCAGCAAAAAACTAAATAGCCAGTACGATAGGCAGGTAGAAGATGTGCGGGAGCCGTCAAAACAGAGTGATTCCAGTTCCAGAAACAAGCTGCCTCATGATTTCTTTCTTGCTCGTAGCTGCTCGATCAGTGCCGTGATTTCTTCGAGGCGGTTGCCAACCTCAGTCTCGGTCTTTTTCAGCTCCTCGGGTGATGCGCCTTTATCGACGGCATCTTCGAAAGCGGTTATTGCGACGGGTCTCGTCAGTCAGGCGGCGAGTTGGGTCAGGCGTGATATTTGCTATTCTCTAAGGCAGAGGTGCTATTTCCTCGCCGAATAGCGAATATCACGCCTGATCATCCCCTTGCTGTCCTTCTGCGGCCCCGGCACAAAACCTGTTTCTGTCTCCGTTATCTTCACACTAGACACGCGCATTGCCGATTCTGGTTTGACAGCGCGTCTCCGGGGATATTAGTCTACGGAAAAAATAAAAAAGGCTGCAGTGAACAAGCAAGCAAACGCCCGAAAGTCGCTCAAAGGAGGTTTCTAATGAAAAGAACATTAACTACTCTTTTAATCGTTTGTGGAGTTATATGCCTGTTTTTTCCCGGCGCTTTTTCTGCAGAAGCTCCGCAATCGAAAGAGGCCAAGCAAATTGCAACTCTGGTCGACAAGGCAGCGGCTTTAACTGAGAGTAAAGGAAAAGCCACCTTCCCGGAATTCAAGAAGAAAGGCAGTGAATGGCTTAGAGGAGAAACCTACATCTTTATCGCGGATATGAACGGTACCATTCTTATGCATCCTGCCAATCCGGAACTTGAGACAAAAAGTATACTCGATATGAAGGATGCGAATGGCAAGCCATTCATGCGGGAATTTATAGAGGCAGCCAAAAAAGGCTCGGGCTGGGTGGATTATATGTGGCCTAAACCGGGTGAAAAAAAACCCTCCAAGAAGCTAAGCTACATCAAGCAGGCGAAAATGCCTAATGGAGAAACCATCCTTGTAGGTGCCGGGATTTATGTCGAGTAAGAAGGATCGTCGTCGAAACCGCTCATGGTGGCCGGACATGATCGACTGACTCGACGTCGGAACGGTTCCATGCGAAACACAGTCGGCCTGAAGATCCTCGGCATTGTCGCCCTGCTCTCGCTGATCGCGGGCGCTGTTGCCTGGGTTAACGCCAGAAAATCGGCCGAGGTCGAAAGCCTGCTGATCAGTGTCAAAGAGACCTACGTGCCGAGCTACGCGGCGCTCGCACGAGCTCATATTCGCTCGCTCGAGCAGTCCGCATATCTGCGTCGTCTGGCGATCGTCAGTTTCCAATCCCCCATTGACCGAGCCGAGGTCGCGCGGCTGCGATCTTTGGTGGAGCAGAAGGCGAAGGAAGCCGACGACGAAATCCGCGCCGCCCGCAGGGCCATCGCCAAGGCGATCGAGGACCGCGCCAGCTTCGGCGACGAGGTGTTGTTGGGCCGGCTGGATACACGCCTCGGGTTCGTCCAGCGCTATCATGCGAGTTATGAGAAAGTGCGCAGTCAGGTCGAAGGTGCGCTCTCGAATCACGATGAGGCTCGGTTTCGCGATATCCTCGTCTCGCTCGACCAGGCGCGCGATACCCTCAATGCCGAGAGCGAGGCGGTCCGGCGCGAGATGCTCGGCTTGCTCGATCAGGCGATGCGCGACGCGATCACGGAGCAGAGCCGTTCCGTACGATACGGTATCATACTGCTGGCCGCTGCCCTGGCCATCGGCCTCGTCGTGGCAGCGGCGATGACCATGAATCTGGTCCGGCCCCTGCGGCGGCTGTTGAAAGGCGCGATAGCCGTGCAGGGGGGTTCCCTCGACACAGAACTTCCCGTCACCTCGCGCGACGAGATTGGCGACCTGACGGCAGCCTTCAACGCGATGGTGCGGGAGCTCCGCTCCAAGGCGCGGGTGCGCGAGACTTTCGGAAAATACCTCGATCCGCGGATCGTGGAGGGACTGATCGAGCGGCCGGAACTGCTTGGGAGCAAGGGCGAGCGCCGGGTGATGACGGTGTGCTTTACCGACATGAAGGGTTTCACGTCGTTGAGCGAGGGCGTAACCCCCGTAGCGCTGGTCAGTGTGGTCAACCAATATCTGACGACCATGTCGGAGCCGATCCGCCGGAGCGGTGGCATCATCGACAAGTATGTGGGCGACGCGATCATGGCCTTCTGGGGTCCGCCCTTCACAGCCGCGAACGAGCAGGCCCGCCTCGCCTGTGAGGCCACCCTGGGGCAGCTGGGGCTGCTGCCGAGCTTTCGGCAGAGCCTGCCGGAGGTACTTGGCATCAAGCGCAACGTGCCGCACGTCGACATGCGCATCGGCATCGCCTCCGGCGATGTCGTGGTCGGCAATATCGGCCCAGATCTGTCGATGAGCTACACGGTGATGGGAGACGCCGTGAACCTGGCCTCACGACTTGAGAACGTCAACAAGGTTTACGGCACGCACATACTGGTCAGTGCCATGACCCAAGAGATGGCGAAGGACGCCTACGAGTTTCGTGAAATCGACTCGATTCTGGTGGTCGGCAAAGAGGAGCCGGAGCAAGTCTTCGAGCTGCTCGGACGTCAGGGTGAGGTGGCGCAATCGACGCTCGATCTAGCCGCGCGATTCGCGCTGGGGCTTGTCGCGTACCGGCGGCAGGCCTGGATGGACGCCTTGGCGGCGTTCCGAAGCTGCCTCGAGCTGGCGCCCGGCGACAGCCCCGCTCGTGTCTTCCTCGACCGCATCCCACTGCTGTCAGCCCAGCCGCTGCCGGAGAATTGGGATGGCGTCTGGATCCTCTCCGAGAAGTGAAACACCACAGTAGGCATCCCAACCTCCAAGCGGTGAGCCGCTCACGAGGCCGGTCTTCAAGATGAGCCCCACCAACTCCGCCGCCCTCGACACGAACCTCCCAGGAGTCCGACAGCATTTCATCAAGATCATGAAGGAGGGCGGTCTCGAGAGTTCGGCGGTCTGGCTGGCTCTGTCGGAACCCGGCCGGGCTGACTCGCCGTGGGGAGTTCAATGATGAATCAGAAGCGAGCGAGAGTCCTTATCGTCGGCGGGGGCTTCGGCGGTGTCTACACGGCCATCACGCTCGAGAAGCTCCTGAGAAACGACCCGAGCGTCGAGGTAGGGCTGATCAGCAAGGAGAACTACCTTGTGTTTCAGCCGATGCTGCCCGAGGTCATTTCGGGGAGTATCGGAATCCTCGACACGATCGCGCCGATCCGCCGGCTCTGCCCGAACACCAACCTCTACACGAGGGAGGTGGAGTCGATCGACCTCAAAAATAAGACCGTGACGACGAGCGCCGGCTTTCGTCCGCGGCCTTACCAGCTCGAATACGATCACCTCGTCATTGCGGTCGGCAACATCACGAGCTTCGTGGGCCAGCCGGGGCTCGCCGAGCACGCCATGCCCTTCAAGTACCTTGGCGATGCCCTGGTCCTGCGAAACCACACCATCCATGCGCTCGAAGAAGCGGACATTGAGTCTGACCCCGAGCTCCGCCGCGCGCTCCTCACGTTCGTGGTCGCTGGCGGCGGGTTTTCCGGCGTCGAAGCCGTCGCAGAGCTGAACGACTTCGTGCGCGCGGGTGCGCGCAGCTTTCGGCGCATAGACCCGACCGAGATCCGCGTCGTCCTGCTTCACGCCGGGCCGCTCATCCTCCCCGAGCTGCCCGAGAACCTCGCCCAGTTCGCGCAGAACCTTCTTCAGCGCCGAGGAGTCGACATTCGTCTTGACACCCGCCTGGCCGCGGCGACGGCCGAATCGGCCATCCTCAGCAACGGGGAACGGATCCCAACAAAGACCCTCGTCAGCACCGTTCCTGGCGCCCCGAACCCGCTGGTCGCCGCGCTGCCGTGCAAGAACCAGCGTGGGCGGATCGTGGTCAACGAATTCCTGGAGGTGCTCGATTACCCTGGTGTGTGGGCGGTCGGCGATTGCGCGTGGATCGTGGATGACAAGACCGGACAGCCATGTGCGCCGACCGCCCAGCACGCCATCCGGGAAGGCGTGTGTCTGGCGAGGAACCTCGTCGCCACACTGCGCGGAGAACCGAAGCGGGCGTTTGCGTTCCAGGCGCGCGGAAAGCTTGCCGGGCTCGGACATCGGTCCGCCGTCGCCGACATCCTCGGATTCAAACTCTCCGGCTTTGTCGCCTGGTTCCTGTGGCGGGTGATCTATCTAATGAAGCTCCCTGGCTTCGATCGCAAGCTCCGGGTCGCCACAGACTGGTTCCTCGATCTGGTGCTGCCACCGGACATCGTCCAGCTAAAGATTGAAAAGAGCGTGGGCTTCGGGCGCGAGCACTTCGAGCCGCGCGAAGTCATCTTCCGCCAGGGCGACCGCGGTGATCGCCTCTACATCGTCGTCGATGGCGAGGTAGAGATGGTGAAGGAAGGGCCCCAGAGCGAGCAGCTCCTGGCTCGTCTCGGGGCGGGAGAGTGCTTCGGAGAAATGGCGCTAGTGAACGACAACCCGCGGATGGCCACGGCCCGAAGCGTCACCAGTGTGAATCTTCTCACCGTGGACCGCAACGGCTTTCACGCCCTGTTCGCCTACCACCCACCTCTTCGTCGCATGTTCCAGCAGCTCATCGAGCAGAGGCTTCGGCCGGCCGCTGGCGCGGAGAGGCTCGAGCCGGGCGGGGAGGCCTCGGAGGAGCCGTATCCTCCAAATAAACGTGAGAGATGACATCGAACTTGCCCTCCGCGGTGCTCTTCCACACGGAGTAGTGGCGCTCGTCGGCACCCCCGTCGCCACGCGGCAACCGGATTGCCACGTCTGCGCCGGGCTCGAAGGTAAAGCCTGCGAGCGACTCGGCAGCGATCGTGACGTTCCTGACCCGGGAAGACAGCAGCCGCGCGGCGAAGACGTGGCCGGCGTCGAATCCCTGGGGCATCCGTGCGACCTTAGCCGGCCGTCCTCGGCCTCGCGCGGCGAGCAAGGCGCATCAGCCCGTCGTAGGCGGCGTACTTGTATGCTTCGCTCCGCGTGGGTACGGCGAACGTCGCGTCGATGAAGCGGTCGATGGTGCCGCCCTCGTGCATCACGAACTGCCCGATGTGGACGAGCTCGCTGGCGAGCTCTCCGACGATATGTACTCCCAGAAGCGTCTTGTCGGGCACCCGGAACACGAGCTTTACGAGGCCGTCCGGAAAGCCCGAGATCCGGGCTTTCGCGTTCGTGCCGAAGGAGGATCGACCTACTTCGTAGGCGATCCCGGAGGCACGCGCCTGCTCCTCTGTGAGGCCGACCCAAGCCGCCTCGGGGATCGAGAAAACGTAGCTCGGCCGGAAGCGATCGGTCTCCTTCTTGTAATCGAAGCCGAAGGCGTTGCAAACCGCGACCCGCGCCTGCTCCATCGCCATGGACGCAAGACCGAGGGGGCCGATCACGTCGCCTGCGGCGAACACCCCCGGAGCGGTGGTCGCGTACCGGTCGTCGACCCGGACCCAGCCGGTGGAGTCGATCTCGACTCCGGCTTCCGCCAGTCCCAGGCCCTCGATTTGAGAGTGCCGGCCGGCGGCGATCAAAATCTTCTGGGCCTGGAGCGTGCGCCCGTCGGCGAGCCTGGCCTCGAGCGCGCCGGCCTCGCGCGCGACACCGGACACTGAGACCATGGGGATCACGCGAATTCCCATGGAGTTGAAGGACTCGGCGAGGACCCGCGCCATCTCGACATCGAGCGCCGGCAGCAGATGGCTGCCGGCATCCACGACGGTCACCTGCACGCCGAGCCCGGCGAAGATCGACGCGTACTCGCAGCCTAAGGAGCCGCCCCCGATGACGAGAATCGATTCCGGCGCTCCCTCGATCTCAAGGATGCTCTCCGAGTCGTGCACATCGGGATCGTCCATGGGAATACCAGCGGGATGCCTGGGTCTCGACCCCGAGGCGAGCAGCACGACGTTGGCCTCGAGCACGACCCGCTCACCTCCTGGCTTCTCGACCTCCACACGGCGATCAGGGAGGAAGCACGCGCGACCGCGGATCCGCTCGATGCCGTGGCGCACCAGGTTGCGCTCCACGGCCTTGGTCATGAACTCCGAGACCTCGAGTTTTCGAGCCATGAGCAAGTGCCACGAGTCGCGCGCGCTCGCCGGCGGCACGCCGGTCGCGCTCTGGCCGAGGCCGCAGAGATAGATGGCTCCCTCGCGCAGGGTTTTGGTCGGGATCCCGGCCGTGCTCACCGCGATCCCGCCTGGCCGGGGATTGGGATCGACGACGGCGACGCGCTTTCCGAAGTACGCGGCCTGGGCCGCTCCCTTCTCGCCGGCCGGGCCGGCACCGAGCACGACTAGGTCGTACTTCGCCGCCATGCGCGCGTCGGGCTCACCAGGGCTGGCTTCCGCTCTTGCCGGATAACGGCCGCACACCCGCACCCGCAGGATTCTCGAAGAGCGTGCCGCGCATGCTCGCCGAGAAGGAGCAGACGTAAAGAACCGGTTCCCAGCCGTGATTCGCAACCTCGTGCTTAACACCCTGCGGGATGTACAGCGTCTGCCCGGGCCCGATCTTTAAGTTTCGGTCGCCCAAGCGCACGTCGCACTCACCTTGAAGCATGAACACGATCTCCTCCGCAGCCGTGTGCCAGTGCTCGGGGTTGGTTTTCCCCGGAAGGATATGCACGAACCCAAAGCTCTGCTCACAGCCCGGGGCCAAGTCGTTGTTGGCGACCCACTTGACCCCTCCCCACTCGTAAACGACAGGCTCAATGTCCTTGGTCTCGGTGATTATGCAATCCAGCATTGGTACCTCCTTGCGGGTCGAGAGTGAAATTGGCGGCCGTCTGGCGCCCTCCATCCGGCCGCGGCGTGGCAGCGAAAGCATTCTGCCGGTCGAACTGTAGCGAATTGTATCGCTCCTTCAATAAAAAATGTTCATCATCTTGTACAGAAAAAGATTTGTACGTAGCCTAATATAAATGTCCGCTCCCGACAATATTATTAAGATAATAAGTGTCACTGATCGAATCTCGGGTTACTCTTTATTAGCAATGAAACCTGGATAGTAAACGGCTGAGGTTTAGAGTCCACGTTGTGATCAAGTGGCGACCACGCAACGACGAATAGAAAATATTGGACTCATCCTGACTCATGCCTTTTTCTCCTTCGTTAGGATGCGGCCGTTGTTGAAAATGTGGCGGCTCTATAATCGGGTGTCTCATGTCTGATTATGACTATGAACTGGTTGTCATCGGCGGCGGACCCGCCGGCGAAAAGGGCGCCGCGCAGGCCGCCTATTTCGGTCACAAGGCCATCGTCATCGAAGCCTATCGCGAGCTGGGCGGCGCCTGCATCAACTGGGGCACTCTCGCCAGCAAAACCCTGCGCGAATCGGCCCTGTTCCTCTCCGGCTTCCGCACCCGCCAGCTCGGCGAAGGCTTGAACGTACAATTCAAAGCCGACATCACGCTGAACAGCTTCATGCACCGCAAGAACCTCGTCCAGCGCCGCGAACAGGAGCGCGCCGCCCGCAACCTCGCCGCTTCCTGGCACAACATCGCGCGCATGACCGGCGTCGCCCGCATCGTCGATCCCAACACGGTCCAGGTCACCTGTCCCGACGGCTCCGTGAAAAAGGTCCGCGGAAAGATCATTCTCGTCGCCACCGGCTCGACTCCGGCGCGGCCCAAAAATGTTCAGTTCAACGATGACAATATTTTCGATGCCACCACCGTGCTGGAGATGAAGCAGCTTCCCAAGTCGATGGTGGTGATCGGCGGCGGCGTCATCGGTTCGGAATACGCCTGTCTCTTCAACGCTCTGGGCGTCAAGACCACGCTGGTCCATCCCAAACCGCGGGCACTGGATTCCCTGCTCGACGGTGAGATCGGGGAGGAATTCATGAGCCGCATGCGCCGCGACGGCATCGAACTGTGCATGAATGAAAGCCTCCCCGACGCCACGGAAGACCCGGCGGCGATCGTCTCCGAAAACGGCCAGGTCAACGTCAAACTCAAGAGCGGCAAGGTGCTGACAACCGATGCGGTTCTCTACGCTCTCGGCCGCGACGGCAACACAAAGGACCTGGGACTGAAGGAACTGGGCATCCCGATCAATCAATACGGCTTGTTGATGAAGAAAGGCCCCGATCCCAAGCGCGAAAGCCCCGACGGGTTCGATCCGATCACCTATCAGACCAATATCCCCAGCATCTACGTCGCTGGCGACGTCATCGGCGCGCCCGCCCTGGCCAGCACCAGCATGGAGCAGGGCCGCCTGGCCATGTGCCACGCCTTTGGCCTGCACTACAAGACCAAGCTCGCCCCGATTCTGCCGGCCGGCATCTTCACGATCCCGGAGATTTCCCAGGTGGGCAAAACCGAAGAAGAATGCAAGAACGCAAATATTCCGTATGTCGTCGGCACGGACAAATACGCTAATCACGGCCGCGGCCAGATCATCGGCGACACCGAGGGGATGATCAAAATGATCTTCGAGGTCCCCAGCGGCAAGCTCCTGGGCGTGCACGTCATCGGCGAGATGGCTACGGAGCTGGTTCACATCGGTCTGGCCTGCCTGAGCTTCGGCGGCGACATAGACTTCTTCATCCACACGGTGTTCAACTATCCGACGCTGGGCGACGTCTACAAATACGCGGCGTACAACGCCCTGGCCAAATTGAATAAAGCCCGCGAGGCTGGCGCCAAGCCGTGACGGGCGAGGGGATTTCGCACAATTCAGGGGCCAAATCTTTACAATCCGTTGCCCAAATCGATTTTTTAGTAAAAGTACTGAGCGAGACTCTTCCTACCGGCGTTGCCCGTGGCGTCGGCTTAACCACTGAAGAGCTCCGGGAGATGATTCAAAGTTACTACCAGGCAAGGCAATGGGATGAAAATGGACTGATCCCCGAACCGAAGCTACGGGAGCTGGGAATACCGACTGCTCCGAGAGGAGGAAAGCAATGCCAAGTGATGAAACCCGCCGGGTGCTAAAGGTATTTGGCGTTGCCGTGACGGGATATGAGGACGCAATTCACAAAGGAGCGTCTGTCGAGGAGCTAAGCCAAGCCGAGGGAGAAGTCCGCGCTCGACTTGAAGAGGTTACCGCACTAATCGAGCATCTGCGCGCAGCTGCCGGCGGATCATAGCGTGATCAAAATCCCCGCGTAGCTGTTTTGGCAACACGATCGATTCGCATTTTTTAATCCGCTCAGGACAAAAGTTCCCCAGTTGAAGTTGATTAATCGTCGGGCGATGGATTTCATGTAAGTATTCCTGACGCTGAAATCGTTTTTCTTTCTGAAGTTTTGACAATCTCGCGTTAATTCGTCGTCAGCCTCGTCCCAAAGTAATTGTTCCAGGCCAATTCGAGCAGTTCAGGGGATAAGACTTTCGATCGGTTCTCGTACTTGCAGAGGTCCACGCAGCGTTCGATGATATCTCGAGGTTCACAACCCCGCAGTGGGCGTTTCTCTTCGGCGTAAAGCCGGAAGAGAAAGTCGAGATATTTGGAATCGTAGGTGAACCCGCTCCCTTCGACGTACCTTCGGAAAATCTGCGCATACAGATCTTTTGACGGCGCAGTGACAAAAAGGCGGTACCCCATGCGGCGCAGGAAGGCATCGTCGACGAGGTCGGCTGGATCGAGATTGGTCGCAAAGATCAGTAACTGCTCAAACGGCACCTCGATTTTTTTGCCTGTATGCAGTGTGAGGTAATCGACGCGTCCCTCCAGAGGGACAATCCAGCGATTCAACA
>VBKY01000481.1:4121-4699 GCA_005879255.1 Deltaproteobacteria bacterium | reverse complement strand
CAGAACTCATCGATAAAATAGTGCCGTATCGTTTTGATTTCTTCATCCTCTTCGGCAAGTTCGCTGGCTAGCTCGTCCAACTCATCGTAAGACATTTTTTCTAACTCGGCCCTTGTAGGCGTTTTCATTTTTCCTCTCCTATCTTGATCGTGCCGTCATCGGCATCCACGACGCGGAACCGTTTTATCGGCTTGAGGTCGCGTCCCGGAGAAAGAACGGCACCGCTCCGCACGTCAAATCTGGCATCGTGCCACCCACAGGTCACGACGTAACCATCCAATGTGCCCTTGTGGAGTGGATAACCTGAGTGACCGCAGGCGTTGTCGATCGCATAAATTTTTCCGTCCACTCTTGCCAAGAGAATTTCTCTCGTCCCTGCTTTAGTGGTCGTCATCCCACCTTCCGGAATATCCTCGGATTTTACCCGTTGCTGTGGAGATTTCTTACGCATCATCCTCTGGACGTCCTCGCGCAGGCGCTGTCTTTGGGTGGAAAAAGCCATATAGCGCTTCCAGGCATCCTCCAGACGATCATCGGAGAGCCGGGATATTTCCTCTGCTGTATATTCAAGCATGGTC
>VBKY01000481.1:0-3991 GCA_005879255.1 Deltaproteobacteria bacterium | reverse complement strand
ATCGCCGAGTTTATTGCGCCGTCCGCGGACGCTGCCTGACTTTCAAGAGCGCTGTATGAGGTTTAGTGATAAAACGTGCGGAAGCGCTATTCCAGAGGTTCGATCTTGATGATCGCCGCGCCGAGATTGTTGCCGACCCAAAACGTCGGCTGGGCCGTCGAGTTATCGACGTTCACCCGGCGAATGTTGGTGGTCCGCGGCAGTAAATAGCCGACAAACTCGTCTGTCTTGGTGTTCAGCCGCGCGACATAGTCATTGGTCATTCCGCCCGTCCACGCAAATCCGTTCTTGTCGACAACCGCGTCGTAAGGATTGGTCCAAGGGATAGGGACCGCCCACTCCCGGGTTCTCTCGATCTTGGTATCGAACATCCCGATCATGTTGCCGCGAAATTCGGCAAACCACAGCCGGTCCTGCGGATCCATGTGGCCTCGCCGGGGACCCGAATTGGGAGTCGGGGTCGGGAAGGGAGTGACGTCTCGGGTCTTGCCATCCACCCTGATGATGTATTGCCCGTTGAGGTTCGTGCCGTAAAAATTGTTCTTCGAGTCGGAGATGACGCCGTATGAGCTAAGCCGATCTGCCCGCGGGCCATCCTTCGGCAACCCCTTCGAATAATCGACGGTGTACCATTCGCCGGTTTTCACATCGAGCTGATACTCGTTATCGCCGCCGATCCACACCTTGCCGTCGAGATGGAAGTTTCTGGCATCGACCATCGCAAGCCGGGCTTCATTGTTTTCCATGAATTTCGGCGCGTTCCAGGTCTGGAATTTTTCCGCCTTGCGGTCGAATTTCGCGATGCCTCCCTGGTACATCATGCCCAACCAAACGTTTCCGTCCGGATCAAATCCGAGGTCGAGAGCGCCGGCAGGCGCCCCGGGTTTCGTTACCGGAACGGGATACTCGACTGCTTTAGCCGTCTTGGGATCAAGCTTCCCTATATATTGGGAACCGAAATCGGAATACCAAACCATGCCTTCGGCATCGACGGCGGCGTCGTGCGGCATCGCCTCCGGACGCGGCAGGTCGTATTCGGTGATAATCACGCGGGTTGCCTTGCCCTTAGGCCGGGGGAGTGTCTTTAAAGAATATTCCCATTTGGCAACCTTGCTGAGATTAACCGTGCTCATGTACTCGGCGAACTTAGTCATTTGCTGAAGCTGGTTTGCGTTAGGCTCACGACCGCCGGGTCGCAGCTGCGGGCGCAGCGGTGTGCTCCCCTGCGCGTAGTTTCTCATCCGCTTTAGCACCTGCACGAACTCCTCGGCGTTGTAACGTGAGCGGGCGATGCGTTCCACCGTGTGACAGCTTACGCAGCCGAGGAAACCCTGCTTCTGCTCAACGGTTCCCGGCATGCTGAGCAGCCATTCCCCACTAGAGAGCTGAGACGCGAGGTCCTGCGCCTTACGGAGCCTTAGATCAAGCTGAGTTGTCTTTTGCCCTGTGACGTCTACTGACTGAGAATTTTCCAACTCATATCCCGCCGCGCGAATGCGTACAGTATAACGCCCGGGCTCCAGCCTAGAGTTCGGGAAGCTGTACTGTCCCTGGGCATCGCTCACCACAGTGGTTGTAATTGTCGAGCCGTCTCGCTTGGCGCTGACCAACACTCCTTCCATGCGGCCTTCTTCCTGGGAGCTAATCTGCCCCGTCAACGCGACATCGGCCGAGCTTGCAGCTCCGACGACATTGGATGGCGCGCAAAATAATATCGTTACCGCGGCACCTGCGATGGCTATTGCCAGAAAAGTGTTTTTCAACATCGGACACCTCTTGAAATCGACTCGAGATTTATCCTGAAGACTCGGCAAAAGTTAGCCCCCTTTAGCATTTGCAAGTTGCTCGGGTCAAGCAAGAAATTCGCTCAACTTTTTTTCCCATTGCCAGCGCGCTGATCCGGACCGCTATCGGCATAGCCCGGTTGCACGACTGAATCGATGAAATACCGTCCGCCTTTAGCGACGATCTCGGCGCCTCGTTTGAGCGCCATAGCCAACGCCTCCGTCGTCGAGACAGGGTCTTCACTCTCAAAGCCTTGGGCGCGTGCCATCGCGACCAAATCCACCCGCGGATCGTCGATGCGCTGACCGATCCAGCGGTTTTGCGGCGGACGGCTGCGCATTTGAGCGACGCGCTCCTGATGCATCTCATCGTTGTAATATGAACGGTTGTCGGCGACCACGATCATCACGGGAATCTCAAAGTGGGAAGCCGTCCAAAGCGCGCTCACTCCCATGAGATAGTCGCCGTCGCCGAGGACGCCGATGGTGAGCCGATCTGTGTCTTTGAGCGCCAAGGCCGCGCCGATGGTATGCCCTGGTCCGGTGCCGACGGCACCACCACCATCATTTCCCATAAACGAAAGCGGACCGTCGAATTCATAGGCTTCACCGGGCCAGCCGATCGGCAGACGGGCAAATGTCACGGACCGCCCCCTGGCAAATTCGCGCACGGTCATTGCCATGTCCCACAACGTCATCGGCTGCCCGCGAGTTGTCGACGACTTGGTCAAGGTCGCGTCATTCCAATGCGCGAGGCTTTTCATTTCTGGTCGTGGTTTGACTTTTGGAGCCTTCTTAACCTCCATCTCGTCGAGCAGCTGCGCGACGAACTGATCGGGGTCTGCAAAAATCGGAATGTCGACAGCCGGAAGCGCTTGATGGTCCATGCTCCATCCATTCGTGCGAATGCTATCAACGGAACAATGAATGATCGTCTTATCTGCGGGAACCTGTGTTTGCGCGGTGCCGATGCTCAGGCGAAATACGCCGGCAAGATCCAACCAATCGAGGCTCATAATCAGGTCCGCTTTTTCGATCAGCGCTGTGGCGGCTTTGCTCGGTCGCAAGCATGGCGCGGCAAAATGTTGCCGATGCGTGGTCGGAAACGCCGAGGGGTCGTTGCTGCTGGTCAACACCGCGGCGCCGATCGCCTCGGCAAATCGCACGCGCCGATCCCAGTCTGCCTGCTTGCGCGAGACGCGGCCCATGAGGATCAAAGGAAACTTCGCTTTGTCAATCGCCTTTAACGTCTTCAGCACGGTTGCGCGTGGCGCCGCGGGAGAAGGCGCCGGGGCAAAACGCGCCGCATTCGGAATCGCGACCTCTTCCGTCAGCGGCGACTCCTGAAGACCGGCATCGAGGCAAATATAAACTGGTCCGTACGGCGCGCTCCGCGTGATCTGGTTGGCCCTCAGCACCGATTCCACCGCCGCCTGCGGTGAGGCCGGCTGATCATCCCATTTGGTGTAATCACGAATGATCGATGCTTGATCCTTCGACGTGTGGATCCAGTCGATCCACGGACGGCGCCGATGAGCATCCACGGGGCCGGTGGCGCCGAAGATAATCATCGGAGTGCGGTCGCACCAGGCGTTGAAGATCGGCATGCTCGCGTGCATCAGACCGACGTTGGCATGCAGCGCGGCCGCCATCGGCTCCTCTGTGACCTTGCCGTACCCGTCGGCGATCGAGACTGCGTGTTCTTCATGCAGGCAGATAACCATTTGCGGATTGCTGTTGCCGAGATAATTAACGATGCTGTCGTGGAATCCGCGATAGCTCGCGCCGGGCACCAGGGCGATATACTTGAGGTCGAGCCGTCGGGTCACTTCGGCAACGACATCGCTGCCCCACTTCATTTGCGGCTTTCCCAGATTCTGTGGCCGGTCAATTTTGGACTTGTTGGACTGTCGATTGTTTGTCTGGGGTAGCTTCCTAGCAACTGTTGATTTCACCGGATTTCCTCCCCAACTAACATTGGATGTTCGAGTTCTCTCAGGCTGTTCCGATCGTGCTCGTAATACGTGATCGCGGACGAATTACGAACACGAGCCACGAACACGTTTCGGAATTAGCACGCCCACCCTTCACGACTCACGGTTTCTACTCTTTTTGTTTTGCGTACTTGCCGGTGAGCTGCGGCGTGGGAACTTCCAACCCTTTTTCCTGCCGTTGCAGCCGCGTCTCTCTTGCCCAGGTACGCTTGA
>VBKY01000480.1 GCA_005879255.1 Deltaproteobacteria bacterium | reverse complement strand
CTCGCTGGGTCCCGCAAACTCACGTTTGTCACCCTTATCCTTGGCAGCGCTTTGGCGTTATTACCTAAGGCAAGAGCCGGGTGCAGCAATGCTGCACGTCCGGATCCGTGGAGGGGGTTGTGGGCGACCATGATTCCTACTCCGACAGGTTACGTAGGATGGCGGTGACTGAAGGGAACCGCATCTCTTTTCTGTTGGCCAAACTTAAATGACGCAATACCGGCGTGCGTACGTACCGGGCGCGACCTGGTTCTTCACCGTCAACCTGGCCGAGCGAAACGGGAATCGTTTGCTGGTCGATGAGGTCGATGCACTGCGCGCCGCGATGCGCGCCGTGCAGGCCGCGCACTCGTTTCGGATCGATGCCGCGGTTATCCTACCGGATCATTTGCATTGTATCTGGACTTTGCCTCGTGGGGATTCTGACTTCTCCACGCGGTGGGGCTTGGTCAAAGGAGCTTTCTCCCGCTCCATACAGAAGGGAGAACGACTCTCACCCAGCCGGATAAAGAGAGGCGAACGAGGATTATGGCAACGGCGTTTCTGGGAACATCTCATTCGAGACGAAGAGGATTTGAAGCACCACGCGGACTACATTCATTGGAACCCGGTTAAGCATGGCTGGGTGCAGAAGGTTGTGGACTGGCCCCATTCCAGCTTTCATGCCTATTTACGACGCGGTGTGTATGAAACGACTTGGGGTGGAAAGAGTGTTCCAGATCTTGATGCTGGGGAATGACACGAGCGATGCGGTTCCCTGCGGTCACCGCATCCTACGTTATTTTTTTCCATTCAGCGCCGCATAAATTTTCTCCGACGTCAGCGGCAGGTCACACAACCGCACGCCGACGGCGTCTTCGATCGCGTTGGCAATAGCGGCCGCGGTGGGGACATTGGGGATTTCGGCGATCGCCTTGCCCTGAAACGGGGTAGGGCCGGTGGCGTCTTCCATCAATATTGTCGTTAGCTTCGGAAGGTCGGCGGCCGTCGGCATTTTGAACTCGCCGAGATTCGCGGTGGCCATCTTGCCGTCAACCAACGAACTGTCTTCCATCAACGCGAAACCCAGGCCGGTGACAACGCCACCATCGATTTGTCCCTGGTAGCTCAAGTGATTCAATACGGTGCCGGAATCGTGCACTGTCGTCAGTTTTCTCACCTTTAGTTGTCCGGTACCGGCATCAACGTCGACTTCCGCCACTTGCGCTACGAATGAAGTGATTGGCGCGCGCGAAGGCTCGTAGACGCTCAGATGCGTAATGGGCCCGCCATTTTCCTCGACGGCGAGACGCATGAGGTCGGTGAACGACATGGACTTGCGCTCAGGCGCGGTGTAGCGACCTTTTGCCGCTTGTAACTCTTCGGTCTTGCAGCCGAGCCGTGCAGCGGCTAAGGGTAGGATTTTTTGTTTCAATTCGGACACGGCTTGATAGGCTGCGGTGCCCACGCTGTTGGTGGACTTGCTGCCACCTGTTCCCGAATCGAAGGGCGAATTGTCGGTATCCTCGACGCGGATATTCACCCGCTCTCGCGGCAGGTCGAGCATTTCGCTGACGATCTGTTGCACGACCGTGTGAATGCCGGGGCCGACGTCGGGCACCCCCAGGTTCACAGTGACAATGCCGTCTGATGCAATTGTGATCGCTGCACCGGAACGTCCCGCGCCAGACGGGCGTTCATAAACCGCGACGCCGCGGCCAGTATTTTTTGATTTGGGTTTCTTCCAGCCCGAAATATCGAGCGCCTTCTTAAGAGTCTCTTTGACGACGATCCCTTTTAACTTTTGGCCGAACGGCGTGGCATCACCGTCATTGAGCAAATTCTTCATGCGAAATTCAACCAGGTCTATACCTAGCTCCCGGGCGATGATGTCGATTTGCGACTCCATTGCAAAAGTCGTCTGCGGGCTTCCCGGCGTGCGCGTTTGTGTGCACGGAACCTGATTGGTATAGGCGCAGATCGTTTCAACTTGTATCGCAGGAATCCGATAGTAGCTTGCCACGCGCCGCGGTCCTTGCACGGTGACTTCGGCGTTGGCCTTGAGCGCCGCGTAACCGCCACCGCTGAATACCGCGCGCGCATGCAGGGCGCAAAGCTTGCCTTCCCCATCGACGCCGGTGCGTAGTGTGATTACGGCAGGGTGACGGTGCGAACACGCGGCTAACTCTTCGCTGTAGTCGAGCACCATCTTGACGGCCTTGCCCGTTCGTTGAGCCAAGAAATAGCAAACCGGCACTTCGACGACGGAAGTCTTGCCGCCGAAGTCACCGCCGACGGGAAGAATATGCACTTTGATTTTCGCCGCATCGAGATTGAGGTCACGCGCCACGCGATCGCGGAGCGTAAACGGCGCTTTATTGGACGCCCAGATTTCAATCTGACCATCATCATTGACTCTGACCGTACATGCATTCGGCTCGATGTAGGCATGAAAACCCAACGGCGTACGAAAAATGTGCTCGAAAATCCGCGCGGCCTTTTTGAAACCTGCCTCGACGTCGCCGTTGCTCCACTGGCCGTAGGATTGAATGTTGGGTAGCTCTGTCGCGCGCTCGGGCGCGTTCCTATAGCCGGCCGGATTATCGTGCAGCACCGGTGTGCCAGGTTCGATCGCTTTCAGTGGGTCAGTTACATAGGGAAGTTCTTCGTATTGCACGTCGATCAGGTTAAGCGCCTCATTGGCGATCTCCACACTGTCGGCCGCCACTGCCGCAATGGGTTCGCCAACGAAGCGCACGCGCTCGCGGGCGAGGAGGGGCATGTCTTTCATCCTCAATCCCACCATCACCGGGGGTATGTCGGCGCCCGTGATGACCGCGTGCACACCCGGCAGCTGCGCGGCTTGCGACGTGTCGATCTTCTCGATGCGTGCATGTGGCAGCGGGCTGCGCAGAATCTTTGCCCAGAGCGCGCCGGGGATCTCCACATCCGCGGCGTAACGCAGCTTGCCGGAAACTTTCTCCGCTCCTTCAAGCCGTGGAATCGGCTTGCCGACGAATTTGTATGCCATCGATGTTCTCTACCTCGGTTTCTCTAATGTCACGCCTGCGAGCGTCAAATACGAGTCGAGGATGGATGATAGAGGATAGAGAATCGCGATCCTCAATCCTCCATTCTCGATCCTCGACCCCAATAGAATTTGCTACTGCTGCGGTTGTTTCTGATGCGCTTGTTTCTGACTTTGTCGTGGTTGCCCTTGTTGTTGCTGCTGTTGCGAATGCAGCTGTTGTTGGCGTTGGGCTTGTTGTTGCTGCCGCAGTGCAGCTGTTGTTGGCGTTGGGCTTGTTGTTGCTGCCGCAGCGCTCGTTGTTGCTCCTGTGCTAACTGCTGTTGCTGCTGACGCTCAAACTGCTGCTGGCGGCGCTGCTGCTGTGCGTCCTGATGCGGTTGCTGTTGTTGCTGCTGGCGCTCCACGATCTGTTGCTGCTTTTGCTGGTGTTGGAGCTGTTGTGGCCCCGACGCCTCTTTAGTGCTTCGCTCCTTGTTTGCCTCCAAGCGTTTTTCTTGCCGTTGCTCGCGGCGCAGCTCTCGCGGAGTTTCGGGCAGATTACGTTTATTCTCGTCACCCAGCTTTGCAACCGGCGGCGGTTGGCCAGTTCCGGCCAAAGGCATCTTGGCGCTGGCCTTCTGGATTCCGGGAGTGACCGCTTGAGCGTTTTCGGTTCCGCCGCCGGCGCCGCGCCGCCGCGCCGCAAACTCGACTGCCGCATCGGCGTTTGGCTTACGAGAAAAATCACCGGATCGGGCGAAGTGGTGCTCCATTTTCAAATCAGCCCCTTGCACGACCTCCCGCGTCACAACGGGTGCGGCGCGTCCGTTGTTCACGACGTTTTTGATCACGGTTACATCCCGGATGGTCTCGTATCGCCGATGGACGCCGTAAAGCCGATCTTTTTCGACAACCACGACGCGATTGATATTGACGTATCTTCGGATATCGACGTTTCTGATGTGTTCATTGTAGATCACGCTCCGGGGTCCCCAATAACGCCGGCCGTAATACACTTCGTAGGGCGATATCGGAACCCAGCCGATATGGCGGTCACTGTGAACCCACGCGACACGCGCCGGATACCAAGGCACGTACCGCCATCTGCCCGCCACCGGAGGTCGCCAGTACCAATGGTTATTGAGAAAAATCCAGCCGCCGTGATGATGAGTGACCCAACCAAAGCGCTCGTAGGGCACCCACAATTGCTCGCCCGACCAGTTTGTCCATTGACCAACGGTAAATGGCGACCAGTCGGGTGCGACGTTTCTCGGAGTCCAGTAATGGGCGGTTTCACCGCCATAAGACAGTTCTTCCCAATTGCCGTTATCGGCCAAGACTTGGGTCTCCGATCTCAATTGGGCAGGTAAATACGGTGAAGGATTGTTTTCCCACAGCTTCGATTCGTTGTCCCGCTCATTGTTCCAACTGTCCCATCTCGAGTCCAAGAATCGGCGCGAGGAAACGACCGCGCTGTCGTTCGCAAGCAAGGAATCCGAATCGGGTTTAACGTCATAATTATTCCCTTTGGCATCGACAAATCTGACCGCGTCTTTTATCGCAGTCACCGCAACGGAAGAGTCGCCGACGTAAACGTCGAATGTGCTCGGCTGCTTGGATAATACTTGTCCATAAGGGGTGTCGACTTTTACGACGGTATCCGAGCTGCGATTTTGGATCCTGGCCACACCGGAATTGACGAAGAGCGAGGTCAGGTTTCCGTTGACTCCGTCCAGTTGGATCTTGGTTTTATCATTGAGGCGGAGCTTGGTGTCGTTCGGAAAAGTTAGCTCGGAGCGACCTTGAACATCGGAGTACAGAATGTCGCCATCGCCCACCGGGACATCGACCATGGCCAAGGCCCAGTCCTTGGCATCCCGAAGATAACGGAAAACGTTCTTTTCCATGAACGTTAAGCGTCCGACGACGGCGGGCTCTGGTTCCGCGGCCTCCTTTTTAATTTCTGCTTTCGGTTGCGGCGGAGGATTCTCTTTACATGACGAGAGTCCCACGGCCATCGCCAAGAGAACCAAAAAAGTGAATTTTAGCCGGTCCTTCATGATCGCGCTCCGTAGTTGTTGTGGAAATGAATCATCATCGATAGTCGTTCAAAATTTCTCGTCCATCTTGAGAGAACCGGACGTTTATCATAAATCGAATTGAAAAGTCATCCCGGTCATCCTAGATCTTCACCTTAGTAAAGACCCTCAACGGATTTTTTTGGAAGATTTTCAGTTTATCTTCCGCGCTCAGGAACCCCAGGCTGTCGATCACGGGAACCAAATCGTCCGACGGTTTGCCGGTTTCCGGACGAACGGCGCCGCCCGAACCAGGGGATTCGCTGCCGAAGAGCATCTGATCGACGCCGCGCTGTCTGATGGCGGCTTCGAGGTAGTGAACGTCGTAGCAGCAGGCATCGTAGAAGAGATTGGTATTGAGACCCGCCTTCCCGACATGGTGATCGGTGGGGATAAAACGGTTAAGGCCGCCGCCGCAGTGGCAGATCACGATTTTCAGCTTTGGAAAAGTGGCGAAGACTTTGCTGTGCGAATAGAGCTGCATGGCGACGAATTCTTCCAAGTAGTTGTTCATTTGATAGTTCGCCGGGATAACCTCCAGACGACGGTCATACGTGATCGATGGGTGGATCATAAGAGGCACGTCCAGCTGCACGGCCTTTTCGTATAGCGGATACCAGTACTCTTCGTGCACTCCCGGGGTCTGTTTGTCGCCGGCCGGATCGGGATTCAGGTAGGCGCCGACGAAACCAAGTTCCTTAACGCACCGCTCCAGCTCGGCAACGCAGTTGCGTGTGTCCTTTTCCTTGCTCTGTGGCAACTGAGCCATGCCGCAGAAGCGATCGGGATGGAGCTTGACGATGCGCGCGATAACGTTGTTCACGGTGACGGCCCAGAAGTCCTGCAGGAACGGGCGCATCCAGTGCCACATGGCGATCGGTCGTGGTCCGATCAGTTGGACGTCAATGTTTCTATCATCCATGAACTTGAGATGGCGCTGCTGAGCGTTTTCCAATTGCTCGTCGGTCATTTCAAGCTTGCGGCCCGGAGTATTTTGCGCCACTGTTTCCGCGAGAAATTGGCGAAACGGCGCGGGAGTGGTCATGTGACCGTGAACGTCGACGACTTTTTGTCCGTTGTGCATATTGCCTCCTTGTTTATTGCTGCTATTGGTTTCAGAAAAGCGATTGGCTATCGAGTATCGTCATGCCGGCGCAGGCCGGCATCCAGGTTCTTCGCTTGTGAGCTGAACGCAAAAAAAGGATTCCCTTCCGGCCGCCGCCGGAATGACGGAACGGCTCCTCTGACTCATCTTCGTTGCTATTTCTGCAAGCCATGACGCCGTAAAGATTTAATCCTCCTCCGGCGCGGGAACCTGGTGCTTTAATAAGATTTCTCTTCGTTCCTTCGCCGACTGTATGAGCGCCAAGCAGACTTCCAATGTCGCCATGCCCCACGGGCCGGTATGGCGAATCGGTTTATCGAGTACGACCGCGTTAAATAACTCCATGAGTTCGCCGCGGCGGGATGGTCCGCCGCCGCCGATTAGAGGCACGTCCTTGGTGCCTTCATCGCTGTGGACGAAAAGCCCATACTGTGATTGACGAATGTCGCCTTTCTCGCAGGTGGCGACCAGGATACCCAGGTCGTTGGGCAGCCACGGTTTTACCTTGCTCCGGTCGCGAACTTCGCTTTCGTTGGCGCCGCCGATGCGCATGGCGTCCTTGTCGGCGTTCTCGTTGCGCGATCCGTCCAAGAGCGCTTTGCGGATCGCCGCGCGTTCGGCTTCGCTGTAGCGGCTGTTCTGCCCGCCCCAGGGCACCAATTCAGAAGCGAGAAAATAGCCATAGCCGTTGTGCATGAGCGTCGCCGGTGTACCGTCTTCGAATTCTAGAAACCCCGAGTAGTAACCAGGGATCGGCCGTCCTTTGAACCATCCGCCGGTGGACCCACGCACGCTGCGCACCAGGCCGCCACCGAGCAAGCGAAGCGTGTCGATCTGGTGCGGTCCTTGGCGGTAAGGCACGCCGCCGCCCTGATTGATGTCCAATTCTTCCGCTGTGCGCGGGCGCAACATCCAGTCCGTGTAGGCCCAGACGTGAAGCGCGCAGAGCCTGCCCAATTCGCCCGAGCGAATGATCTTGCGCATGGTGCGAATATGCGGACCAAAGCTCTGGGTATGGCCGCAGAGAAGCTTGATCTTGTTCTTGATCGAGGCCTCGAT
>VBKY01000485.1:3502-9130 GCA_005879255.1 Deltaproteobacteria bacterium | reverse complement strand
TTGCCGATCAGTGACACGATATCAGCACTACTGAAATTGGCTTGCTCTGAAGACGGTGCCAATCGGCTGGCAACTGCCAACCCGTTAGCACCATTTCGTTGGCACCGGAATTCGAAATGCCTACTGCCGCTTGGTCGATGGCCCTTCCCACACGTCACAGGTCGTCATCCTTGGATGGCGAACCGAGCTGGAGTCATCAAGCAAGAAGGAGCCCCACTTTGTTGTTCCTGAACTCCACATGGCTTTTCCCTGCGATAGCGCCGGTGGAGATGCCGGTCGGTCTTAAGCACTTAGATTAGGATCTCTTTGGTGTGATCCAATAATTGAAGTCGACGAAATTGGGGAGAAAATCGTGCTGTATAGGCAAGTCAGTTGGAACTAAACGCGCGCCTTTTTTTCCGGCACTGCCTCGGCCAGTTCCAGGAGCCGGCGCACCCCGGCAGGCAAGCCCGCGCGGTCCATATTAATTCCGCGCTGGCGGTACAGTGCCGAGAGTTCAACGAGAAACGCTAGAACGCTGCTATCCCACGAAATCGTCGAAGGCGACACCACGCACCTGCACGGCTGATCGAAGCTCGCGATCAACCAAAGACACGGAAGGAAGTCCGCCTCGCAAGCGCCAGGCGCCGGAAGAGCGCACCAGAAGCTTGGTATCATCGCCGCGCTGAAAAGAGACGTGATCTTGTTCAGCCATATTGCTTGCCTATGAGGCGAAGGACCGCTCTACCGGCAATAGGTCAAAAGTTCTGACCGACGATCCCGGAGTCCAAACTCACCTGTTCCACGTTGCCTTTCCGTTTTCCGCCAGCAAGAACTTCAACAGCAATCCCCAGTCCAAGGGCTTCCTTGGCGCACGTCGCACATACTTTTATATTTAGTGCATCCGTAAAAACGCGGTATGCGGGCTCTTGATCACTCCAGCATCTCTGACATTTCATTTGCTGTCCTCCTGCTATTCTGTCTGCTACCGTCCAGTGGCAAGGCTTGTGCCAAACCAAAGCGGCGCTAAAAAACGATCAATGGTCGGTGGCGTTTCAGATTGTACCCTTTCAATTGGGAACGGCTATGAATGAAAGAACGTGACCGATGCCCGCGGCACCAACAAATCAGGAGATTTCTTGCAAGAGTGAAGTCATCTCTCGGCGAGGCTAAACTTCTTCTTGTCGCTCATCTCCTGCAGGAGTTCATCGAAAGACTTCTTGCTTAAGAACCTATCGAACTGAGCGCGATAGTTATTCGCTAAGCTGATACCCTCGACGACAACATCATACGCGCGCCAACCCAGCGGGCTCAGCACGAACGGAATTTTCTCAATTATTTCAAAGTCCCCTCCGTTCGTCCTGAGCGCGTCGAAGGACTCCGGGGAGTTTTTCAGCAACCTGCTTCTCCTCGTTTAGACTATTGCCAAGGTTACTATGCTAACGGGCTACCATTTGTCAGCCAATTGGCACCCGCGGTGCGAATCAAAGCTCCCATCCAAATTGCGCGATTCCGGGGCCTTTCGTTGAGTTGAACCACGATCATCCGAATTGGGCTTGGGCTTACTGAAAACAACGGCGTTACACGCGGGCTCATCTGCCGTCTCCAGCGCGTGGCGAGATAAAGCGTTTGCCATTACCTCGCCGGAGATCACGCAACCGCATTTGAAACCAGGTTTCTTTAGGCCAATCCCAATTCTGCGCGAACAGGCGATCTCCGTCGTATGCACAATTATTCACTTTGCTTTGTATGAAAATAAGCTGCCACGAACTCATAACCGGTCCTCCGTAAACTTTTACTCATTTATGCTCAAAAATAGTTCCTGTCGCGTCCGTTTTAGTGGAGATTTTTAACACCGACCTAGACTTCGGGCCGGGCTTATACGGAATCGCCTCCTACCAGAGACGTGAACATTCCTTCGAGATCATTTCTGCCATCAAGGAAGCCACGGTCTACAATCATTCTTCGTTGAAAGCATAATTCCCTGCTCGCTCTCGTCCACTTCGATAAGTGCATCACGCCGGCAGAACCGTACTCAATCGCGGTTGAAACAAGCGCCTGCTCGACACCTTGAACGGCCGCGCGTGCCAGCAGGTCAGTTACGATGAGAAGGAACGCTGCTAAAAATGAAATGTCGATCTTCATTATGACTACCTTTCTTTGTTTCTGCAGGCAGCAAAGGCAACAACCGTGCCACGCCGCATTTTCCGTTAGTGCGATTTATAAGTGACGAGATTAAAAACACTTACAGGCTGTCGCGTCGAGATAATGCGACGCGACCACAAAGAGCGTGACGAGGTGTCGTCAAAAGCCGAAATCACGTCTCGTCTGAGTTGGCTTGACGTACCGGGCGATGCAACACCCGTGGAGTACGGGAGCCGACTAGCGTGCGGAGTTTAACCTTCGATCCATTTAAAACGTTGAAAACGTTTAAACGATTCGAACTGCTAGAGAAATGCATTCCGTGTGGTGCTAACAAGCTAGCAGTTGCCAGCCGATTCGCCCTTGCCACCACAACTCCACTTCCCAAGGTAGGTCGATCCCAGCGCAGTTGCGCGGGTAGCTTCATGCAAAACGTAAAAGCGCTGCTGCTGCTTTTGACCGGTTCTGCTGTCGCTTCATTTTAGCAATCGAGGCTTTGGAACGTGCTTTGCAACTCGGAAGTAAAAGATTTGTCGTGAGTTGAGTGTTACGCAATCGAAGTAGCGATGGATCAAATCAGCAAGCAACGCTTCCGGGTGCTTTTTTATATTTTTTTCCGCTTAGGTTATTTTTAAAAGGATGACTCGCATGCGCCAAAAGACACGCCGATTCCAGATTTGCATTTTCACTTTTGTGTTTTCTCTCGCCTCTCTTACACGCGCTCACGCAGGCGCGCCGCTGGATCTCGTGCGCACGAGCGTCGATAGAGCGATTCAAATTCTGAAAGATCCCAAACTAAGTTCCCGCGATAAGAAGAATGAACGGGTAGATCGCTTGAGGGAGGCACTCGATGCAATTTTTGATTACGAGGAGATGGCCAAGCGAGCGCTCGGTCCCCATTGGCGGCAGAGAACCCCGGCGGAGCAGCAGGAGTTTGTGAAACTATTCCACGATTTTTTGGAGAGAGTCTACTCGGATAAGATCGATCTCTATGGCGGTGAAAAGGTGCGCTTCGGCCGCGAGGTCATGGATAACGAATTTGCGCAGGTTGAATCAACGATTATTCAGCCCAAAGGTGAGGAGATCGCCGTCGTTTACAAGTTGCGGCAAGTGAATGGTCAATGGAAAGTCTACGATGCCATCGTGGATAACATCAGTATCGTCAACAATTATCGTTCGCAGTTCGATCGAGTTATCTCCAGCTCCTCTTACGAAGAGCTTGTAAAACGGTTGCGCGAAAAAGTTGGCTAGCACGTGAGCCTCACCACGAATGACTTCTCCTTGACCGCTCACCCTGAGCTCGTCGAAGAGTTCTTCTAAACGCCGATTGTCACCGTACCTGCTGGCGCTCTGCAGGCGCAATCGCCGACGCGCGCAACGCTATAAATACCCCAACCTCTGGAATTCTTCGCGGGAAGCTTCGCTAAAATCTCGCAACGGATCTATCGCGCCGCTGTTGACCATGTCCCGCAATTCGGGGAAAGTCTTATTGGGCACCAGATAGTTGTTAACAATCATTCGAGCAACTTTGTCCGCGTGTTCAACAATCGTCGTCGATGCGAGGACCCGCATCCTACTGATCATTACGTAGAGTCTAATAAGCTGGGAGACGTCGGGTGTGTCATGTACAAGGGAGTCCGCATATAATCTTGACGCTTCTTCAATAAACTCTTTATACAGGTCTTCCCGCCTGGTTAGCTTGTGTGCGACCTGCTGCGCCCTGGCTTGAGTTTGTTGGCTTACCCAAGAGGCCGCGAAAGAAGTCAGGCCACCGATAAGAGCTCCTCCTACGGCAAGACCCGAAATAGATGCGGAGTCCATGATAAATCCTTTCCCTCGGCTATTGCGTGGTATTGTCAGCTGTGTGTCGTCATTGGAGATGAAGACCACAAGTATGCTCGCCAGCTCCTTCGCGTCGGCGATTTCGCACCATGACCACCACTTGTCCGCTCTGCTTGAGCCCGGCGGCCGATATCAGGTTCCACTTTCGCTTACAGGAGCTGCCAAATAATTCGTAACGGCCAGCTCTAGATTAAAGTGCATCCGCTCTCGCCCCAGGACCTTGCCGAGCGACGACCGCTGAATCACAGATAGCACTTCTGGATTGAGCCCCACCAACCATAGCGCCACCCCGCGCTCCCGTTGCCTCTTCTCGCCTTCGATCAGCATCTTGAGGGCTGTGTATTCGAGATCGGGTACGCCGCTGAGATCGACCGCCACGACCCTCGGCTTCGCCTCGTCGACAAGCACCTTCATTTTCTCCCCGATCCGCTCGGCATTCGCGAAAAAGACCCGCCCCTCGAGCTGTATCATCAATAGACCGGGGAAGGTCTCGTCCTCGGGATGCTCCTTCGAGCGAGGCCGAAAGACACTCGTGCCCGGCTTGCGCCCGAGCTCGCGGACCGGCGGATCGGCCGTCTGGTGCGCTAGGGCCACCAGCGACACCACGATGGCGACGAGGATCCCCTGTAGGGTCCCCAGCAGCGCCACGCCAGCGAGAGCGGTCAAGGCCCAGAGGAACTCCGTTCGTCGGATCTCGAGAATAAGGCGGAAGTCCGCCGGGTTGATCAACCCGATCGAGTAGACGATGACCACCGCCGCAAGGGTGGCTTGCGGCATCAACCCGATGAGGGGGGCAAGGAAGAGCATCGTCAGCAGCGCCACCGCCGCCGTGACGAGCTCCGCCAACTGCGTGCGCGCACCCGCAAGACGGTTGACCGCGGTCTGCGTGGTGCCGCCGCCCGATGGCATAGCCCCCAATACCGCGCCACCCAAATTCGCAAGTCCGGTCGCCGCCAATTCCTGGTTCGGTCGGGGATGCGGCTCCTCGCTCCTCGCGAAAGCGCGCGCCGCAGCGACGGTTTCGGTAAAACTCATCAGCGCGATGCCGAGGGCCCCGGTCCAGAGCTGTGCGACGAGTGAGGAATCCGGGAAGGTGAAGGACGGCAGACCCTGGGGAATTTGGCCGACTGTTTCCACACCATGAGCCTGCAATCCGAACAGGCGCACGCTGGCGATCGCGATGGCCACCACGATCAGCGGCGCCGGCGCCCGCGGGAAAAAACGCTCGATCCCGACCAACAGGGCGATCATGACAATCCCCAGAGCAACGGTCGGTAGCGACGCGTGCGGAATGGCCTGCAGGGTGCCCAACAGATTGTGGACGAAGGTGCCCTTGGGGAGATGTACGCCCATCAGCTTGGGGACCTGGTCCAGGACGATGACGAGCGCGATCCCCGCTTTGAAGCCGATCAACACCGGTTCGGAAATGAAGTTGGCGATGAAGCCCAACCGCAGAAGCGAAGCCAGAAGCAGGATAGCTCCCACAAGGAGAGTCAGCGTTGCCGAAGTTTTTATCAATGACGCCGGATCGCCAGCCGAGACGACTTGGGCGAGTTGGGCCGCCGCCAGGATGGCCAGTGTCGTGGTGGTGCTCACGCTGAGCGGCCGAGACGTCCCGAGCAGTGCGTAGATCGCCATCGGCACCAGCACTGTGTAGAGCCCCAC
>VBKY01000485.1:0-3488 GCA_005879255.1 Deltaproteobacteria bacterium | reverse complement strand
AATCACGACCGCGGCAGTTATCAAGCCAGCGATCAGGTCGCATTGCAGCCAGTCCTTCTGATAATCGAAGATCCAATCCAATATCGGGAACTGGCGGTTAGCTGACACTTTGTTCTTCCTCCTCAAAAAGCCGTGGCTTTCCGCTGAATGCAGAGACAAGCATGAAGGGTTTGACTTCAAAAAGTCGTAGCTTTTATCCGCAAATCAGCGAACCCGTTTTGGAAGGATTTAATCGCGCTTCCCAAAGGCGGCTGCGGCATCCTTCGGTACATCGTCAGGAACGGTACCTCCAATGCCACGAATGGACGCATAGTCGGCGGCTCTAAGCGAGTTCATGATAGGGTCAATACTTTCAGGTTTAATGCCGAGCTCACCCAAGACCGTTCTCCCGAAGCTCAACGTGCCCTCCGGCATGAGGGCAACCACCTGCGCTGCTCCAATCTCCCGCAACTCGTCTCGCTGAAACAGATAAGGCACGGCCGTCATGACTTTTACGTTCGGATGGAAGTGTTGCAGATTGCCGGTCAATCGTTTGACTGCGGAACATGGCTGGGTTGATGACGTCTCCAAAGTAGACCTTGCGCTTCTCTTTCTTTGCCTCGGCGATGCGATCGAGACTACGCTCGAAAGCGATGAGCGGAATGTTCGCCCGCTCCAGCATAATGCAGATGACCCGGCCGACATAACTATAGCCGACTACAACGACGTGATCATGGATCGACTCACTCAACGCCTTGAGAGGCAGCTGGGGTTTTGTCTCTGTCTTGAACCGGTCAACCAGTTTGTATCCGAGATTGATCAGTACGGGCGAAACAATAAACGAGAATGAGATCCCTGTCAGGCCCATGGCGTAGGCCCGCTCGGTCAATAGGCCGCTTCGGTGAGCGCTGGAAAAAATTATGTAAGCGATTTCATCAAAGGGCGCCAACAGGAGGCCGGCCAGGACAGACGCGCGAAACCCAAGGCGAAAAACCAGACCAAGAGCAATGACGACAGCAACCTTTATCAATAACAGAGACGGCAGATAATATAACAATTCGGCACCGATGCCGATGACCTCCTTGAGATTGATTGACATCCCGATGGCGATGAAGAACACGCTGAGCAAGAGTCCCTTTATCGACGAGACTGACGCCTTGATCTGATAGGCGAACACGGAAGCGGAGAGGATCATGCCGACCATGAAAGCGCCCAATGCGTTCGACAAGCCAACCGTGTCCATGACCCATGCCGCCGCAAAGATGGCGGCGATGACGATCAGAGTAGACGCTTCTATGCCGTATTTCCGGGCGGCCGTAGCCAAGACCTTCGGCAGCGCGTAGCGGGTGAACAGGTAGACGATTGTGATCGCAGCGCATACCTCTAGCGTCTCAAAAACCCTTGGCACCGGAGCACCTTGTATCGGGCTCGCGGCGAGAAGTGGGATCATCGCCAGCACCGGTATGGCCATGAAGCACTGATAAATCACCACAGCCATGACCGCCCGGCTTTGCGGGCTTGAACTTTCGGCATGCTCCTCCAAGCTTGCGATGGCGATCGCATCTGAACTCATCGCAAGACCGAGGGCCATAATGAGGGCCGATTGCCAGTGGAGGCGTGCGACCGCAATCAGAAGCCCGGCAATGGTGATGGCGGTAAGCAGATACTGCGCCGTACCCAAACCTAAGAAGAGGCGGCGCATAGACGACAATTTCGCCGGTTTGGTTTCAAGCCCAACCAGGAAGAGCAGCAATATCACACCGATCTCGCCGACGGTTTGCAACTCTTCGACGTGACCGGTCAACAGCGGCCTCGGCGAATGGGGGCCGAGCGTCATTCCGACGACGAGCAGCGCCACGATCGAGCCCAGGTTCAGTTGTTTCGCCACGCTGCCTGCGACCACGGTCGCTGTGATCATCACCGTAACGGCCAACAGTATTTGATCGATGCTCGTATTTGGTTCCTCTGCGTCAGTGCCAAGGAATAGATACTATGCGCGGCGACTAACCAGTCATTAAGAAGAATTTCATGCTGCATGCGCCCGAAGCCTCAAGCCATGGATAGGATTTCTGCAGCGAAACAAATCTCACCGGACGCGCAAAAACAAATTCATCGCCAGCGTCCTGCCATGCGCGCGCGCCGCACCACCGCGAAACGCGTATAGACGCTGTCGCGGGCATCGCTCGGGCTGATGCTGACGAGATCGTTGAGCCCGCCAAACCGCCCATCCTCGCCCACCAGCGCGCGCAACCGGTTTCCGCCCATGACCTGGTACCCATCGAAATGCGTCCAGTGCGACCATTTCCCGAAGCGACGATTGCGACCAAAGCGAATGTACAAATCATAGGGAATACAAATGAGCCGAAACTCCGGGCGTCAAGTCCCAGGCGTTTGTCTAGAATCTCGTCGCCTGAACGCACGAGCGCGGCCTCGATTTCGACACACGGAAGGGCTTTTCGCTTGGGCAGTCCCAACGCTGCCAACAGCTTTGAGGGCGCGTCTGCCGCAGCTTCATCTTCGCAGCCCCTCGACCTCCGCGGATAGCTTTGCCGCTTGATCCCAGTTTCGCTGCAGCGCCACCGATCGGCTGTGCCGCATGAGATCTTCGATCTCTTTGTCTATTGACGCGATGGCCCGATAGGCGGATTCGTCCAAGGTGGCGCCCAAAAGCTGGCGCGCCCGCCTGAGATAAAGGTCTCGGTAGACGGTGTCTGCATTAGCGACTTCAACTAGAAGACCCACCACTTGGGTTGCATTTTTATCCTCTGCCATTAGAGTTACCTCCTTCTATCGTACCGAGATTCTTACTCAGCACCGCTAAATTCATGAGAAACCAAATTCTCTATTAGCTCCGCTTTGGTCACGTGACGCGACGGTTTGAGGCACGTATCAGTACTTCTCGGGCACGGAGTTTCGGCCTTTCAGGGTGGCTTGGTCGTCGTAGGCGCCCTTGTTTTTGCGCTTGAGCAGTTTCACTTTTTCGCGCTTCACCTTCTTGTAGGGAATGATGCTCAGGAGGTGCGAGATGCAGTTAAGTCGGCCCCGCTTCTTGTCATCCGAACGCAGGATGTACCAGGGCGCAACCTTCGTGTCGGTGGCCTTCAGCATCATGTCGCGCGCGTGAGAATAGTCGTACCAACGGCTGCGCGACGGCAGGTCCGTAGGACTTAGTTTCCATTGGCGCAGCGGATCCGTGATACGCGCTTCAAAACGGCGCTTTTGTTCCGCGTTGCTTACTTCCAACCAATACTTGATGAGCTGGACACCCTGGTCGACGACGAATTTTTCGACCTGCGGGCAAAGTTCGAGGAAGTCGCGGTGCTCTGCTTTGGTGCAGAACCCCATAACATATTCCACGCCGGCGCGGTTGTACCAACTGCGGTCAAAAATGATGATCTCTCCCGCCGCTGGAAAATGCTCCATATAACGCTGGATGTATAGCTGCGACTTCTCGCGGTCTGTCGGAGCGGGCAGAGCTACGACGCGAAACACCCGCGGGCTCACGCGCT
>VBKY01000484.1 GCA_005879255.1 Deltaproteobacteria bacterium | reverse complement strand
CGGGAGCCGGGGATCCTTTTTTCTTGGAACTCTTTCGCTGGCCGGATATCGATGAGCTGGAACTTTTCGCCGGCGTCGAGAAGAAGCTTGAGGCGATCAACCGCGATGGTAGAAACGTCCCTGGTTTCATGGCCGGCTTCGCTTAACACCGGGCAGATGACGAACAGCCAGGCCGTCAGTAATGTAACGACGCGGCATGCCTTCACGTTTCAGCTATTCCCAGCCTCTTAGAGTCCGTCATTCCCGAATGCTTTCATCGGTGGCTCGACTGGGCTCGCATCTCATCGCTATGTTCTGATATCTGTCCGTTTGCCGCGGGGTAGTTCATTTTGCGCTTGCCGTTATAGCGCACTTATTTGCTTGCTCTTTGATAAACCATCTTGCCGCCAACGATTGTCATATCGACTAGCAACTCGTCGATCTTATCGTCTGCAACAGACATGTAATTACCGTTAAAAACCACCAGATCAGCGTATTTGCCCTTCTCGATCGAACCGAGCATCTTCTCCTCACCGATGAACTTCGCAGCATTGTAGGTTGTCATCAACAAAGCTTGCTTGCGATCGATGGCCTGGTTTTTACCCCACACTCGTCCTTCACGCGCGCTGCGCGTGCTCTTATCTGTTCGGGTCACGAATCTTTCGATTCTCCAGACCGGTGGCTCATCCGGCTTTCCGCCCTCGAGATGGACATTCACGCCAGCGGCGAGCAAATCCTTGACCGGCTGCATCATATGCATCTGCTCGCCGTATTGGGAGAACAGCATCTCTTCGCCGCGCACGACGCGCTGGCTGAAAATCTCGGAATTCAAGCCGAACGCCATGCTGTCGCCCAGTTGCTTGGATAGGGTGATCGTCTTCGCATCCCATATCAGGTTGTGATCGAGCGCGTTGCGCCCGAGCATGGTGTGCACCTTGATGTCAGGCTGTTTTTCCGCAGCGGCGAGACTTTCCATCACAATCGCGGTCGCTCCGCTACCCATGTTGTGATTGCCGCTGATATTCCATCCGTGTTTGCGCAGTAATTGTAGGGTTGTCCATTCCGTGTCGCGTTTTTCCGCTTCGGTGAGATCGCGCCACTCTTTTCCGGTCCATTCCGGTCCGGTCCATTTGTTGCGCCCGTAGAGCCCTCCCTTGACCTCGGCGTGAGCCGCCCGCTTAGGCTCGTTTGTCATGATACCACCGTCATCCGATGCGCCGTCGACCGGACCGACCGCGGCGCCGACGACTCTTACCATGCCATCGCCAAGACTAAAGTTCACCAAATTCGGAGTGCGCCGCAGGATCTGGTCGGCCATGGGATTTTGCCGGGCGAAATCCAAGGTCGGTCGGATGCGCATCTTGAGGCGGTCCTGATGGAACATCTGGCTCACGATCGTTACCGTGTAGCCGCTAGCGTGTCCCGTGATCGTCGTCACCCCGACCCGAACGAATTGGTCGATGATCTCCGCCTGCTCTTTAAAGATCTCTTCGGTTAGCTCCGGCCAGTCACGCAGGTTCCAGCCGATAAATCCAAGGGCTTGGCTGAAGAGCTGCCCCGTGGGGTTGCCATTGGCATCTTTGACTACCTGAAAATGCTCTTTGCGGAGGCCCGCAGCAAATGCTTTCTCCAGCATGAGCGTGTTAACGACTCCCTCCGAGCTGGATAGCGAAAGCATCAGAGGATTATTGGGCGCGAGCTTGTCCAAGTCCTTGGCGGTGAGTTTGGATAGATCACTGACAAACTCGTCCGCCATGCGGACATAAACGCTGGAACCAGGTTTTGCCTGAAGAACGAGCTTGCGAACCTGCTCCAACATCTCGGGGACGTTCTTGCCGCGAACTTTCTTGCCCACCTTTCCATTCACCATGGT
Organism: Deltaproteobacteria bacterium; assembly: GCA_005879255.1. Next base: position 4,162 of record VBKY01000484.1, on the reverse strand, counting down.
GTCCTTATAGAGGTCGCCGCCAGCAAAGGCGTTATCGCCGTCGCTGTCGATGAAGCCCGGAGTCACACTCCTGCCTCGCAAATCGACCCGCTGAGTAGTAGGACCGGCGAGCTGCTCGATCTCTTTGTTCGACCCGACGGCAAGAATCTTGCCGTCGCGTACCGCGACCGCCTCTGCTACGGTAAAATTCTTATCGGCTGTGAGGACGTTGCCGTTGTACAAAACTAGATCGGCGTAGCGGATCAGTTCCGGCGGCACACTCTGTGCGGCGCTTTGACCAACGACGATTACTAGCGACGCCAATGCGTAAAGAATCGTCTTCATGGAATAATCTCCTCTTCGGTTATGTTGGTTCTCAGTACTTTGTTATCGACAAAGGGCTATTACCCCTGTTCGACCGACCGGTCGATGTCCCTCCCCTGACGTTGATACCATTCTTCCTCGTCGATACGAGCCAGGAGTCCCTCCGTAACTTGGATGAGATTCTCCCGCTCCTGCAACCCCTTTAAGGCTTGAAAAACTGCCCGATTGAGGGATGCACGGACAGTCCCTCTCGGATCCCAAGCCGGGTAGTCCCGATAATTGCTGTTTCTCATCGCCTTCCCTAACAAGGTTAGTCCACCTTTGATGGTTTCCAGGCCCTTCTCATTGTCTCCCACTTTAATTTGAGTAAGCCCGTAGAACAGCCAGGCAATCTCATCGTCCTTATTCACGGCCAATGCCCGCTGTAAGATAGAAAAGGAATCATGGTAGCGCCCCTTTTTATAATAGGCTTTTCCCAAGAGCGTGAGGCTGTCGCGGTAACCGGGATCGTCTTGCACTATGCTTTCGAGATCACCGATAGCTTTTTCCAGGTTTCCCCCTCGCGCCCGGAGAAGCTCGATGTTGGCTTCGTTATATTTACCGCCGAGGCCGAAGAACCAATTGGGCCGGGAACACGCAGACATGGACAGCACCAGAGCCAATAGTGAACACCCAAGGGGTGCAAGACGAAGGCGGCTTCCGCAGGAAACCTTTGTTTTCTTTTTCTGAGTAGCTATGAAAACCATCGGGCAAAACCAGCTAAGCATTAATCCACCTCCAAACTTCAAACGTAGACAGGGAAGCGAAAGGCAAATAATCAAAAACGATATCCAAAGGCTCCGCGACTGTCAATTAATAGGGGTATCACAAAATAGACGAATAGAAGGCGCCATGAAATGACCGATGACCCCGGAGCTGCCTTCGGTCCTCTGTCCAACTGGAAGGGAATTGTCTTGAGACCGTATTTGCGATAGCGTGTTCATCAGCGGTCGAAAGGAGGAGTGTTATGGAGACGAGAACATATGACAACAGCAAAATTCTTGCTTTTTCAATTTGTGTACTAAGCCTTGCGCTTTTTTTCTCCGGCTGCACCGCATATCAAGTCAGCGGTGATGTCCAGCGGGGTCGATATGCGCTCATGGCGGGCGATTCCAAGTCGGCGTTGGCGTACTTTCAGCGCGCTGCGGAAGTTGACCCTGGATACGCGGCAAAGATTGGCCCGGTAAAGTGGGAGAGTGTGTGGACCTATATGGGCCGAGCTCAATATTCCGGCGGGGATTTCACGGCGGCCCGCAAGTCCCTGGAGCAAGCGCGCTCGCGCTATCCTGACGATTCTCTGGCGCCGCTCTATCTCGGATTGGCGCTTTCAAAAGCTGGCGATCCGCAGACGGCTGCCAAAGAGATTCGGCTGGGACTCAATGGTTATCAGATCGCAGATCAAAGACGGGCTAGCGAGAATAGACGGAAAAGAGATCAACTGGCCCGAGCTTGTTGCGAGCGCCGAGCGCATCGGCATGGATGTCGAACGGGAAGCGAACGAAGCTGCAACAGAGAAACGTCGCGAGCGGAGAGACTCAGCGAAGGGCGATGACAAGAGCAACTGAGCGCCAATAAATCTTCCTGGCAAGCTGGAGTTTTAACTGACGTTGAGAGTCCTAGGGGCGTCACCCCCCGAATGTTTTTATCGGCGCCCGGTTACCCGTCTCGCCTGTGGCGCCCGCGGTCGAGCACCGATCCTTCGAGTGCCTCAGGATATTCGGGAATGACGGACTTGTTGAAGTCTGCGATTAGTTTTTACGCAGCGAGCCGCGGGGGGAATTAGACGCCGAGATTAAATCATCGGGCAAAAAAAAGGGCGCGAGATTTCGCGCCCTTTTTTTTTGCCCTAGTCCGTTATTACCAACGATAGCGAAGTCCCAAGTTAACCGTGTGCCATTTACATGATCGGGACTGTTGCTTCCCAGAATTCGCTTCCGCATTATTATCCACGCAGCCAACTGCTATCTGGCTCCTACGGGGTGTGTTGGCAGACTGCCAATAGTGCCACCACGTACCTACCCCCAAACTCGGTTGGATCCAGTACCACAATGCTGTCTCCCGGTTTAATATCATGTTGTTGTGAAACGCTCCAGTGCCCGGCGACGCATCGCAACCCTTACCGCAGCTCATATCTCCGCGCTCAAAGCCAAAAGAGAGCATAAGTGAGCCCGGGGTGGTTTGACTGCCGGTTAAGAAGCCCTTCGGACTATAGAGGAAGATCTGGTTATCGATAGTCCAGCCCCGTCCCCATATCCCTCGCAAACCGTCCTGTGCGCCCTCATATCTGGTCGATACGTAGACAGCCCGAAACATATAAGGACCGACGGTGTATTTTAAGCCGGGAACAAGAATCCAGCTAAAACCATGACCGAAGTTCTGAGTTTCGCCGGCAACTATAGGATTGGGGCGGAAGAGATCCTGCCGGCCGCGGCGCTCAACCGACCGCACCCTAATTTCGCCAGCGTCTCCATCACCATTGAAGTTTTCCGGCCTATCCTGAGACTGGAACTGCGTGCCTATACCGACCTCGAGCCCTGAAATCCACTTGTCCTTAACGTTGCTAAAAGGTCTGACCCCGAAAAAGCCCATGAAGCCCTTACGGTTGTCGGTGACAAACTCCTGGTGCGTGCCCTGCCTGCTCGAGGCATAGTTCAGGAAGAGATCAAACTCACCTGGACCAACGTCCACTCCCTCCCAACCAAGACCTGCGCCGGCATGCGAGCCATCGCCGCCCCAGTTAAACCCGTCAAAAATAATGCTGTGCTCCATCTTACCGTCGTTGTCGGAGCTGCGGCCTATGTGAGTTCTGCCGGCGCCCCGTCTAAGTCCGACCGAGAAATACGGCAAATACGGATTCAACTGATCGAAGTGGACATAGAATTCATTGTCGCGGACTGAGGCTTGGCGCGGCGCCGTCTCGCCATCGATGGAATACTCAAATGCATAAAAGCAATCATCTCGGCAAAAGTTGAAGTAAAGCCGGTTACGCCGAGGGAATATCTCCCCGGATGTAGTACCGGCCTGGCGCTGCGTACCGGCAGGAGAACTGAAGTTCGGCTTTCCATCAATGGTGTTGTACATGTACATGTTTATGCGGTACGTCGTGTTGAACGACCAGCTCTTGTCCGCAGCGGCAATCGTCAACCCTCGGCCGGGACGATACTGAAAAGTAGGCATCTCGGCTGCTGCTGCCGTCGCTTCCTTTTTTAACTCTATCTGCTGTTCTCTGAGCTTCTCTATCTGGTCTTTGAGTGGCTCGATCTTCGCCACCTCATTCTCCAATGCTTTAATCTGCTTATCGATGTCTTCGCTCTGCGCCGAAGCTATTGTGACCGTCAATAGCAAAGCGAATAAACCCAACCCACCCGCGATGAGAAATCTGCAGGGTCTCTTCATGCTTTTCCTCCTTTTTTCGTAATTGTCCCAGCCCGATTTAGTTGCGGGCGATAATCCACAAAAACGCGCAGTCAATCAATAGGTCTTTAGTCGTATTTTCATATAGATCTATAAGATTTTAGTAGTATTGAGGCAAAAGCCCTCAATGCACCGCTAAGCTAACGTGCTTTTCATCGCATACAACTGGAGCCGGCGATCTCGCACGGTTACTTGCCAATCTGGACGTAAAGATACTGAGCGAGAACGTGAGCTGTGTGCGGTCTGCTGCTTTACGAATGTCGCAGTCGACGGTTGAAAAATTCCGCTTGGCGCGGTCGAACTCCGCGGCGACCGGGACCTTTTGTTCGACCGATCGTCCGCACGATCTTCTGGGTGGAAAAATGAAGTTCAAGGAGGTGAAGTTTTTAAGGCCAAGCAGAAAATT
>VBKY01000483.1 GCA_005879255.1 Deltaproteobacteria bacterium | reverse complement strand
GGTGCCGTCGGGATTGGTCGCCGAGCCGCCGATAATTTCTAGCTCCACGCCGGGAAGGCTGGGGTTGGTAACGGTCGTGTTAAACTTCGGACTGACCTGCACCTCTGCTTCGACATCGACATCGGGCAGCGAAATCGGTGAATTGAGATCGTTGAGCACGCTGTCGATCAATTCGACTGCGACCGCAAGGATCGCGTAGACGCCGAGATTGGATTGCCGGCCGTTGACGACTAGCTGCTGAGTTCCGGATGGAACGCCCGCAATGGTGAAAAAGCCGTCTGAGCCGCTAAGTGCGGTGTGACCACTCGACTTTAGGGTTACGGAGACATTGCCCAACGGCGTCTGTGCCAAGTTGACCACGCGCCCGCGCACACTGGTGGTTCCTCCTAGTGGCGGATTCGGCACAGTGATAACGATCGACTCGGCCGCGGAATTAACTCCATCACTGGCGGAAAAGGTGAGCTGATAGCTTCCCACCTGCGTCGTACTTGGCCTGAAAGTGAACAAACCAGTGCCGGCGTTGAAACTCGCATTGGTCATCAACGGCAGCGGCACCACATAGAGACTGACCGGAGAGCCGTTGCCACTTGTTGCGGATACAGTAAAGGTCATAGTCTCGCCAAGATTGACGGTCTTGTTACCGATGGGATTGAGAACCAATGCGGGACTAATGGTCGCCGTGGTTTGGGAAATCCCGCTGGCGCCGAATGAGTCGGTCACGGTCAAAGTGACGGTGTAGGTGCCGGGCGCGCTGTAAGTATGGGTCGGACTCGGGCCGCTTCCTGTGTCGCCGTCGCCGAAGGTCCATGCGAACGTGATGGGATTGCCGTCGGGATCGTTCCCTGAGCCGTTGAACTGAACGGGCACGCCGACGCTGCCCGTGTACGGACCGCCGGCATTGGCCGTCGGTGGATGGTTTACTTGGATCACTGTGATCGAGACCGTGGCGGGTGCGCTCGTAGCCAGACCATCAGTAGCGGTGAAGGTAAAACTATCCGGACCAAAATAATTCGCCGCCGGTGTGTAACTCACGTTCGCAGTACAAGTGACGCCGTTGCCTTGGACGGTGCAGTTAGGCGCGCCAACATTGCCAAGCGATCCATGGCTCGGCGCTGTTGCAATGCTGAAGCTCAAAGTTGCGCTGTCGATATCGCTGGCGGTTAGCGTGATGATGACAGGCGTATTCCCGTTGGTGCTGACCGACTGCGACTGCGCGACGGGCAGATCGTTGACTGGAACGACGTTGATGTTCACCATCGCGACGTTGCTGTAATTCGTGCCGTCGAAAATCCGGTAGGCAAAACTGTCCACACCGTAGTAGTCGTTTTGCGGCGTGTAGTTAAACGAGCCGTCGGCATTGAGCGTAAAGGACAGCGCGCGGGTCGGGCCGCTGACGAGCATAGCGGTGGGCGTCGTCAGTAGCGCGATGCTGTCATTGCCGAGAACACCGGAAGCCGGGACGCTTTTGGCTGAGTCTTCGTTGGTGCTCTCTGTATCGTTCTTCGCTACCGGGAAGGAATTCGGCGCGATCATAGCGATGGTAACCATGGCGACGTTGCTGTCGCTGGTGCCGTCGTTGACTTTGTACGTGAAGCTGTCAATACCGACGAAATTGACTGTGGGCATGTAGTCGAACGAACCATCCGGATTGAGCGTGAACGATGCCGCGTGGCTCGGGCCGGCGATCAAAATTGCCGTTCGGTTGGTGAGCGGGGTATCGGTGTCGTTATCATTGGCAAGCACGCCCGGCGCAGCAATGTTAAGCGCCGTATCCTTTTCGGTATTGTAAAAATCGTTGGTTGCGATCGGAGCGTTATTCGCCTGAAGTACAGCGATGGTCACCGTCGCTTCGTTGCTGTCGTTAGTGCCGTCGTTGGTCTTGTAGGCAAAGCTATCCGTGCCGGTGAAGTTGATCGCAGGCGTATAAGTGAAAGAACCGTCCGAGTTGAGTATAAAATTAGCAGCGTTGGTAGGGGCGCTGACGAGTACTGCAGTCAAGCTGCTCGACTGGCTATCCAAATCGTTGTCGTTGGCGAGGACGCCAGGTGCGCCAATGCTAAAGACTCTATCCTTGTCCGTGCTGTAGAAATCGTGCGCAGCGATGGCGGCGTCATTGACCGAGCTGACGGTGATGCTGACCGTGGCAACGTTGGAGTCCAGACTCCCGTCGTTAACCTTGAACGTAAAGCTATCCGAACCGCTAAAGTTTGCTGCCGGAGAATAAGTAACCGTCGCCGTGCACTCGGAACCAGCTCCACTGGCCACGCAATTGGGTGCTGGAATCGCGCCGAGGCTGCCGTTGGTGGGATTTGTAACGATGCTAAAGCTCAACGTGGAGTTGTCGACGTCACTTGCACTGAGGGTGATAACAATCGGCGCATCTTCAACCGTAACCACTGTCTGACCGTTTGCGACCGGTGCGTCGTTGACGGCATTCACCGTGATCGACACGCTGGCGGTGTTCGAGTCAACCGTTCCGTCGCTGGCCTTGAAGCTGAAGCTATGGGAACCATTGAAATTAGCGGCCGGAGTGTAGGTAACCGTCGCCGTGCAATTGGCGCCGGCTCCGCTGGCGACGCAATTGGGCGAAGAGATCGGACCTAAACTGCCATTGCTCGGAGCGTTGACAATGGCGAACGTAAGACTCGTGTTGTCGACGTCGCTGGCGCTCAACGTGATATTGACCGAGACGTCCTCGTCAGTCGTGGTCGTGGCATTGCTGGCTACCGGCGGATCGTTCAAGGCGTTTATCGTGATCGACACCGTGGCGATGTTGGAATCGAGGCCGCCGTCGTTCACCTTGAACGTGAAGCTGTCGGAGCCGTTGAAATTGCTATTAGCGGTATAGGTAACCGTCGCGGAGCAATTCGAACCCCCTCCGCTGGCGACGCAATGAGGCGATGAAACCGCGCTGAGCGTACCATTGGTCGGGTTGGCGACGATGCTGAAGCTCAAGCTCGCACTGTTTGGATCGCTGCCGCTGAGGGTAACTACCACCGCAGTGTCTTCATCGGTTAAACCAGTTGCGTTACTGGCCGTGGGAGCTTGATTGGTGCCGACGGCAGTGATGATCACGGTTGATGGCGCGCTGGCAAACTGGCCGTCGTTGACGACCGACTGGAAAATGTATTGGCCGGCGATTAGCGGAGTGAATGACGGAGTTGCCGTGGTTGCGCCATTGAGAGAAATCGAGCTTCCCGCCGGTTCGGAGACGATCGTCCACTGATAGCTCAATAGAGCGCCTTCGGGATCGCTGCTCAGGGTTCCGTTCAAACTGACAAGCTGGTTCGTCGAGACGGTCTGATTGGTTCCGGCGTTGGCGATCGGCGGCGCGTTGGGAAATTCGAATGCTCCGGCGTCAAAGGCCGGCGCGCGATCCGCGTTTCCGTCGGCAGGACGAATTCCTTCAATCACGAAGTCGGCTTCGAAAATCGGGTTGTAAGAGGGATTAAACCCAAGGGTCCGCGGGTCCATGCCGACGTCGATGGCCAAAGAACCCTCTTTCAAACTGAAGTCGTCGTCCGCCGTGCTGGATTGGTTGTCGGGGCCATCGACATCGGTGAATGAGTTAGTCGGGAGCTCGCAGCCGGGGAGCGCGCCAACCCCTGTCCCTTCATTACCGAGCGGGGTGAAGTGAGTCGAGCACCTGCGCGGAGATCTGTCCCTGGGTATTGCCGCAGACCAGATTGTTTAAAAGCTTGATTCCCGCGGGTAGCGGGGTGGTGGAGCTTTCTCTTCTGACTCCAAACCTTCCACCGGTGGTTCCGGAAGCCGTCCCGTTGTTGTTGATGATGTTGTTGGCGAGCGTGATCATATGGTTGCGCGCGACATCAATGCCGTTCCACTGATTGCCATAGATCGTGTTGTTGATGATGTAATGCGGTCCGCCGTCGGCGTCGATCAAGGTGATACCGTTACGACCGTTGGCGTAAATCAGATTATTGACGATCAGAGTGCCTGGGTTACCGCGCGCGACAGTGATGCCGCCGTCGCACGAACTGCTGCCGTTGCGGAATATTCGATTGAGCTCGATGTGGATGTCCCGGTTCTGATTGTTGCCGCCGAGCAGGGAAATAGCCTGGCCGCCGGTTCCGGTGATGGTGAGGCCTCGGATCGTGATGAACTTGGACTGCTGAAGGCGGATGGCATGATTTCCTGTGCAAGCGCCGGCGACACCCGTCAAAACCACCTGGCCAGGCTGCGTGGCCGGGTCGGCTTCGATGATGATTCGGTCGACCTCGGTGGCTCCTTGGAAATTGTTTTTCCCGGTAATCGATACTTGTTCGGGGTAAGTGCCGGCTTGGATGTAAACCACGGCGCCGGGACCGGCTGCGTTGATGGCGGCTTGAATTGTCGTGAAGCAGGGACTCTGACCGCCGCAGGTGGGGTCTGCGCGGTTGACATATAGGGGTGTGGATTGTTGCGCAATGAGAGGCGGAGGGACAAGGAGCCAGCCAAGAAGCAACAGAGATGCAAAACTTCGAAGTCTCTTCATCGGAGCCCCCCGGATTCCACAGCGAAAATATTCGATCGAATTGGTTACATGGCAATAAAGTCTCGGCGTATACTAAAATGAAACGTATGCTGTCAAGGGAATTTCTTGACAGGTAAGTAAAATGTTGAATCTGAACTCGTAGCGGTAGCCGGGAGGGTCAGGCGTGCTTGCTCGTCGAGAGGGAGCAAGGAAAGCTCTACGCGATGGCTCCGCGCCTAGGCAGAGTGCCCAGCTTTTTCGAGGTGAACAGTTGGCACACGAACAGCGAAATAACCCGGTGCCAAGGCTGTAATACGCTTAAGGCGTCGGCAACACAGCAGGGTGGCTGTCGAAGAGTTTCAAAAATCTAATCTGATCACGAATGTTGCCGTATTTGCTGCGATGACCGCGCTTGTCGCCGTATTTTGTGCATAATTCGTCGACCCTTGGACTATTTCTCCGGAGGCGACTGCTTGAAAACTTTTCTCCGACTCCTTCGCAACTATAAACAAGGCGTCTGATGAAAACGTCTTGGTCGTAATCGGGCCGGCCAGTGCGGCTCCACGTCAGGTTGACAGGAGTCAACTATTGGGCACTCGAATACGCGACGCCAGCGAGGGACTTTGATGAAATTAGTAGTTCAGAGAATTTACCGCGCGTTGATTTCTGTTCGAAGAAATTGTCTCTGCCGTCGAGAATAACAAATATCATGCCTGACCCCATCCCTCATCCTGACCCCATCCCTCATCTAGTTCGCCCGCTCGGTACCCAATTGGGCTTTGAACTCCTCGTCGGTAAAGATACCTTTCTGTATCAAGAGCTTTATGGCAGCGTCTGTCATCGCAAGCATACTAACCATCAGTTCTTGAAGCGTAACGGTTTGTTCCTTTGTTTCGTCGGCCATCGGGTCTCCGTTCATCACTAAGTTGATGTCCCGCCCTATGGGTTCTGGCAGTGTTTGACATTCTTCCACAAACTCGTCTATCGTCCGCCCCGATTTACACCACGGCTCGGTTGG
>VBKY01000482.1 GCA_005879255.1 Deltaproteobacteria bacterium | reverse complement strand
GGAGTTGTCCGCCGAATTAACCGGGAAATACGGAATCGGATTTCCCATCACGTTCAGCGGCTGCCCGGTGAGGCCGCTGCGATTGATGATGCGCCCGAAGATTCGTCCGGTCACGCCTGTGACCACGGGCACTTTCACCCACTCATTGGTTCCGAACGGCGGAGTGCCGGGAATGTCCACGGCGTTTGCGGGAACAGCCGTCGCCCCTGCATTGTCACCTTGCCAGCCGCTGCTCAAACCTACATCGTGCAGGTTACGCAAGTCGGCAGTGATGGTGACCCTGCCGCCGCGGTTCGGCACGTCATGCCACATCACTCCGCTAGCCTGTGACATGTCGACGGGCTTGACGATGAAGAAGCTGGCAATGTATTCGACGTTGCCGTTCGCCTTCTTCGGCGCCAGGCCGATATCGGTAATGAGGGCGTTTTTCGGATCGCTCGGATCGAGCTCGCCCCACGCGCGCCCGGCAATCCTCTCATACGGTATGTCCTGTCCGGTGAGCGCCGTCGGCGGATCCAAGATGATCCTTGTTACGCGCGCTTGCGAGGACGGCGCCCATGCCGGCAAAGCGACGGCAACCGCGACCAAAATTGATCTTCGAAAGAATTTGAACGTGTTCATTAGGATTGTGTGACCTCCTCCTTCATTCACAGCACCGTCATCGCTGAAAATTCTTCTTTGCTGCAACAACTCACCCTTGAGCGTCGGATTTTTTTATTTCCGAGCGGCTTTCGACTTGGCCGCCTTGTTTTTGTTCTTGTCCTTGTGGCATTGCGGCACCTGCGACTGAGGCGGCAGGTTGCCGTGTGGTGACGAGACGCCCGCTGCAAGTCCTGCATCGAGCAGTCGCGCCTGTGCATCTTCCGCGTCCTCACAAAGCATCAAGCGATCCTTGACCAAGCCGTCGACCGCGCGGATCACCTCGCTGTAGTACTGACCGAAAGACGGATAGCGCTCCTCGACCGACGGTCGCGGGTCGCCGGAGGCTAGGCGCTCGACCTTGGTCTTGGCGAATGGAATGAATTGACCCGCGGCTTCGCACCCGTCGTTCGCCTGCGGGCCGCGCCGCAGTGCCCAGCCGGTGTACGTGGCAAGAGGAACCGTTACATCGGGGAGACGCACCCCCGCGATATCATTCCCGTCGCTGTCGGTCTTCGGCACGAAGCTCGGATAAATCGGGCCGTTCGCTGAAGAAGAGTCCGGCACCGGCTTGTCAGCCAATAGCGGCTCTAGCGGCGGTGTGATTACGGGCGGGAAGATGGTCGGAATGCCGGTGTCGTAAAACCCCGGTCCGAGGTTGAACCGGTAGCGACTCGTCTTGAGCCCGGTGTAAGTGACTTTGCCGTTAGGAGTCTCCCCGAAGGAATCTGGGATATTGGTGGGGAATCCGGTGTCTGCCGGCAGCACCAGCGTCCCGTCGGCGAGCCTCGGCACTCTGCTCGACGGCGGCAGCGTGCCATAGGTCCATGCGTCCAACGCGAGGAACAGCGCGCGCTGCACCGGCGCCGAATTCAACGGATTATCAAACTGCTGGCAGAGTCCCCTATTTGCTGCGTTGCCGGTGCCATGTCGCATGCTGGACATGAAATAATTGCGCGTGTAGAGCGAATCGGGGAGATCCGAAGCGCCGTCCGGAGTCGTGTGCAGGAGCGAAGCCGTTTTGACCCAGTACTCGTTGGCCGAGTAGATCTCCACTCCGAATGCGCAAGTCTTGGTTGCTTCACAGCTCGCATACCGGCTAGTGGTGATGTGCGTGAAGGGATCGGTCGTAGCCACGTTGGCGAACGGAAACACATTTTCGGGATAGAGGTGGTCTTGGCGGTTGCGCTCGGTGCGGCCGGACTGCGAGAACCGGTAGTTCATGCCGATGCCGCTGCCCGCCGAGATCCATTGCATGTGGCCGTCGAATACCTTTCTGCCGATTGTGCCGCTGTCGTCTTCGTTGAAGCCGAGGTTGCGGAAGTCGTTGAACATGCGTCCGGGTTGCGAGGAGATTTCGGTATAGATCCGCGTGATGTAGTTAGCTAGTGGGTTGGGCGTGCCGATATCATCCTGGGTCGCATAGCGCAACCAGGAGGTCCAGTCCCGCACGGCCGCGAAGCCGAGACCGGCCACGGTCGGATCCTTGGCCGTGTACGAGAACTCGTAGATGTCGTTCGCGACGAATTGTGTTCCCGCCGGAAGCAGGCTAATCGCGGTTCCGCTCGCGTTGTACGTCCAACCGGAATTGGGAACCACCACCGGCACGTCGTCCAAGTGGACGCGATGGGTCAACTTTGGTGTGGTTTTGTCCGCCGTGTTGGCCGCCGGATAGCTCAATGAGATCGAAGCCCCGCCGCCCGCGCTGTATTCGTACGCCGGCCCCGTGATCGTTCCGGTCGGATTGGCCACCGTCGCCGGAACTTTGGCGATCGGCAACGCAACGGACGCGGTCAGGTTGGTGCCCAAGTTGGCAAGGGGCACCAATGGTTCCCACCCACTCCAGACTAGCGTATAGCCTCGCGGCATCAGGAATGAGTTCGCCAACACTGTCGGGTCGATGATAGAAGCGGGGTCGTTCGCGCCACCGGGGCCGTTGACGACGCGGCCTAAGGCGGCCCACGTCTTATTGCCGCGGTTAGGCGGCTCGTACATCACTTTACCGTAGCCGTTGAGGTTCCGATCGACCTGGTTCAAGTTGACCGGCTTGAGAATATAGAAGTTTAATAAGTAGGCGACTTTGCCGCTGGCAGTCTTGCCTGGCTGGCCAGCACCGGGCTGCGTTTGGGAAAGCCCGATATCGACTATCACATTGTTCCTGCGATCAGCGGGATCCACCTCGGCGTAGGCTACGCCGGTGATCTTTTCGTACTGTCCGACGCCCGGCCACGAGTAGCCGCCGAACGCGATCGTGGGGGCACTCATCTGAACGCTGATGACGCGCGCCTCGGAAAGCGCCGGAATCAGCAACAGCGCGATCAGCAACCAGAGAATTGTTGTTTTTTTTATCGTAGGCTGAGTTTTATAAATCATCTGTTGACCCTTCTGTTTCAGAAATATTTTTTTGGATGTGTTAATAGAAACTCACAAGAACCAGAGCGGCCCACATTGGTAAATACATCAACGTGAGCCGCTCGGTTGTCTAGTGGCTACTTCAACGGATCAAGACCAGGACCGGTAAGCTGCAGTATATGTACGCCAGTGTCGGCGCGGTCGACGATATAGATATAACCGCGATCATCCGTCGCAAGGTTGTTCGTCTGGATGGCGATTTTGCAGGTGGCCGCGTTGTTGTTATCGGTGCACCGATAATCAGTATTTTCGTTGGTCGCGGGGATATAGAAGGCCACCTCCTGCGGGTTAAAAGGATCTCGGACATCGACAGCCCGCACGCCCGCGTTGAAGTAGGCGACGAACACGATCTTCTGGTAGAAGGGCGGACCGAATTCCTCCTGGGTGGAATGGGGACCGAACCGCCCGCCACGGTCGCAGAACTGTCCGTCTGATTCCGGCACCTGGAAGTTGGCCTGGTTCTGCGGATGGGACACTGTGGCGCCAGTCGCTGTGATCGTGAACTCCGTAACATCCACCATGTATGTCAGGTGGCGAGGCCCCCCGCACTGGTTATCCGTCTCCTCCGAGGTCACCGCTACGAAATCGCGCACCGTGCCTTCTTCGTTTTGCGCCCAATCGGCGATGGCAATCTTACCAATGGGATAGCTAGTGTGCGAGCCATTGATTGGGTTCATAACCCAGCGCCCGATCTCGAATGCCGTGTAGCTAGTAGTAGGACTAGCACAGGTAGGGGCCGTAGTTGTACTCGCAGCCGAGCCGCACCTGGTACCCGTTCCCCACGGCGGGGGCAGGAGCTTGCTGCGGTCGACTACCTGCATCACGCCGTTACTGCCGGTCCCGTAGGCGGCGTAGACGCGGTCAAGAGTGGCGCCCGTTCCAGCGATGGGGTTGGGGCTGTTGCCGGCGAGGACGTGAGTCGCGCTCGGGCCAGTTGAAGTTGGGTGGTATCACGCCGCCCGGCTGCTGCCCGTCAAGCGCCCAATCTCGGAGGAAGTCAGTCGCCAGAGGGTGATCCGGGTCGCCGAGATACATGATGAACATGTGGTTGCCAGCTCTCCACCCATTCGCCGTGTCATTGCTGCGTCGGCCTACGATGTACGCGATCCCCGAGTCGCACTCCCACCAGCTTTTATGGGTCCCCGCGAGGTTTCCAATGACAGGGTTCCCCCCGGCCACGGTGCGCACACCCACGGGCTTGCTCGGGTTCGTCACGTCCCATAGCTCGTGCGCAGAGTTGGAGTAGGACCGCAGCAGATACACCTTGCTGTTGTGGATCGGCAACGTGCTCCCGTCGCATATCCGTTGATCATACTGGGCACCGCCCGCGGTGGGGAGCGCAGGCGGGTCCACAGGTGTGCCGACCGGGATGTGGAACAGGTACACCGGATGCGCCGGATCGGTGACGTCGACGATCGACGTGCCGTTCGGGTCATTCTTACCGGTGAGGGGATTGAACGACGGCAGTTGTTGCCCAGTCACCGGATTTGTCCCCAACGCGTGATGGCCGGCGAAGAGGATATACTTCCCGTTCGCGTAGTGGTGAACCGCCGGCTGGTACGTCGAGCGGGCCTGAAGATCGTTGGTGCCGACCAGTTGCATGTTCTTGTGCTCGGCTGCGTGGGCGAGTTTGTTTCCCTGTGATGGCTGTTGTCCCTGCGCCAGCGCTGAGCTGACTCCCCAGATGAGCAAGGCAGCCACCACAAATGCGACCATTGAAACGACGCTGTCTAATAGCTTCTTCATGTTAGCCTCCTGTTTCATTCTCGTTGTTTCTTGACCTGCTCCTACCTTCCACGTCAATAGGTGTCCCCCACAGCGCTATGACTAGTTTTCAGCTCTTGTCAAATGAATTGTTTTGATACTATGATTCGTTTTTCCGATGGATGTTTCGACCGATTTTCTTAGGACTTTCTTGGCGGTATGTGAATGCAAAAGTTTCACGCGCGCAACCGCTAGGGTTCACAAGTCTCAAGCTGCGATCAGCACGCAAATCGCCAAGCTTGAGGAGCAGGCCGGTTCGAAGTTCATAGATCGTTCCCAGCGGCAGTTCAGGCTCACGCAGGAAGGAGAGCTATTTCTCAATTTTGCGCGTGAGATCGTCGCCAAAACCAACGCGGCGCAACAATCAATACAGACGCTACACAATGGACTTAGGGAGGAGGTGCGGATCGGCACGACGAGATCGATTGGGATTTACATTTTACCCGACGTGATCAGCAGCATTGCCAAAAAATTTTCTAATCTGAAAATCTCCTTGCTGACGCAAGGCCGAACACTCACATACGAGCGTCTCCAGCAAGGCAGCGTGGATCTCGCGGTCGTTCTGGCGGATGTTGTGCCGAGAGGATTTTTTGCCAAACCGCTGAGATTCGAGCCTCTGTGCTATGTCATTTCCCCAAAACACCCATTGGCTAGTAAAAAAACTATTTCGCAGGAAGAGTTGAAGACTGTTCCTTTCATCTCCGGTATAAAAGGCAATGATTTTTCCGACATGATTGACGAGGCCTTTGAGAAAGAAGGCATTCCCAGACCCACAGGAGGCATCATCATAAATAATCTTCGGGTAAGAAAGGAAGCCGTACGGGCCGGTGTTGGCGTCACTGTCTTGCCCAGTTTTACAGTGAGGGACGAGGTCCAAAGCAAAACTCTTAAAGTGCTCGAGATAGAAGGAGGTCGCTTACTGAACACTCAGCTGATGATTGTTGAGGCGCGTCATCGCTCTCCGAATGCCAATGTAGAACTGGTGAAGAAAGCTCTCGAAGAAAAGTTGGCGGTCTCGAGGCATCACTAAAGCTGAAATTTAGGCCCGCTCCAAAAGTACGCGCAGATTTTTCTCCCACTCAACCCGTCTTTCAGTTTCCGATATTCTCCCAATACTCACCTCCCCGCTGGCAGGTCTCGTTGCCGCCTCGCATGGGAGTGCTTGCTCAAATCCCCTCTGCCAATTGCTGCCTTCTTTCCGAACCACAAATGTTGCGCCTCCATTTATCAGGCAAAAGCCCATTTGTTTGGCAAAGGATTGGCAAAGACCATTTGCGTTGTACGGGCACAAGTGATAATCGGCTTCCCAGAATGGAGAAGGAGGGTCCAAAATGAAACTCACTTTCCATGTTTTCCTCTCGATCGTAACGCAACTCTTTTTTCTCTCCTTGAACTCCGCCGCGGCGTGGGAACCGACCAAGCCCATTGAATTTGTCATTCCCGCCGGCACGGGTGGGGGCGCTGATCAGATGGCGCGACTCATTTCCGGCATTGCGGAAAAGCACAAGCTTTCCCCGCGTCCTTTGATCGCTGTCAACAAGTCCGGCGGAGCGGGCGCCGAAGGCTTTCTGGAAGTGAAGGGCAAGAAAGGCGACTCCCACACGATCATCATCACCCTCTCCAACCTCTTTACCACGCCGCTCGCCACCGGTGTCCCCTTCAACTGGAAGGATTTGACTCCGGTTGCGCGCATGGCGCTCGACCAATTCATCCTGTGGGTAAACGCCGAGACGCCTTACAAGACCGCCAAAGAGTATATCGCCGCGGTGAAGGAGCGCTCCGGCGGTGACAACCGGATGAAGATGGGCGGCACTGGCTCGGCGCAGGAAGATCAGATCATTACGGTCCAGCTCGAGCAGGCGCTGGGCGTGAAGTTCACGTACGTGCCGTTCAAAGGCGGCGGCGAAGTCTGCGTCAATCTCGTCGGTAAACATGTGGACTCGACGGT
>VBKY01000007.1 GCA_005879255.1 Deltaproteobacteria bacterium | reverse complement strand
CCACGGCTAAAGTGCCGGCCGCTAACTGGGATCGAGGAGCGCAAACTATTCAGGCCGGCGGGTCAAAATTCGCCATGGTCGCGGCAGAACTCCGCCCTTTTTTCCTCGACGTTAAGACTGAATTTTCTCTTAGCCCAGTAAGAATTGCTCAGATAGCTTTATAAGCGAACCGTTTCATTTTCTGGGTGTTCTTGCCCTCGATACGAAGCAGCCCGGTGGCCGCGACGCGTTTGGGTGAGTGGACGTTGCCCTCGTTGTAAATGTGCGCCATTCCGGGCTTTAGCGTATAGACTTTGCCACGCCGAACTGTTCCCGGCTTGCTTTCAGCTGCAGGCTCGAGGACTTCCCAGTCGCTCATCTCGGTTTCGCCGAACGCTAGGCCGTAAATCGCCCAGGATGATCCGTGATCGTGCGGATTCGCTTCCCGGGCGTCGCGGTTCACGTGCGCACAGATGCAAAAACCGAGCTCCGGATCTTCGTAGATTACCTGACGATCCGGCGTGTTATCGTTGACATAGGATGCGATGAAAGTTTTATCTTTGAGCGCATCTTGCACCAAGTTGCGTATCTTCTCTCTGCCTGTTGGGCTGGGATCCTCTTTGAGAATCCGGTGACATTCCGAGGCAAATGATTCGAGGGTAAAACCCATGGCAACTCTCCTATATAAATCGACCTAAATGAGTTTTAACAAAATAATGCAATCATCGTCAACGTCCTGGATATCCGAGCGCGAGCTTGCTCTCAGTGGCGGCCATGGTGGTGTAAAAGCTCAGCGAGCCCTCTTTGCGCGCGCGGTCGACAATTTTCTCATCGGGCCGCGCATAGAGAGCGGAAAAAAAGCAGCCAAGGAGCGAAGCGGCGAAGACACTGAGCAGCGTTATTCGCATGTCAATCACTCGCGCTGCCAAATTGCCGCGATCTCAGCCGCGGCAGCGATGTCGAAGTGGGTCTGCTCCATGAGCTTCAAAGCCAATTCGTGGAGCTCGCGGTTGCGCGAACCGACGCAGTCCTTTAAGACGACCGTGTCGTAGCCCAAATTGCGCGCGCTGCGGGCGGTGCCTTCGATGCCGCCTTCGGTGGCAACACCGCCAATTAGAATTGTTCGCACGCCGTTGCTTCGCAACATGAGATCAAAGTCAGTGCCGACGAAACCATCGGGCCGGCGTTTCTGGAAAACGATATCCTTTGGGTCGGGTTTCAATTCCTCGACGATTTCTCGGTCTCTGGGGTTTTCTTTTTCGTTGAGTAGCTGCTTCGGATCGCTTGCCTTCGCCCGCTTCATGCGCACGCGCACCCAGACGCCGGCTTCCTCCTTCAGTAGGTCAAAACCGGTTTGGACCGAATAGAAAACCGGCACGCCCGCTTGCCGGGCCGCGCCGGACAGCATTTTTAGATTGGCCAGGATCTCTTTATAGTTAAAAGCGTTGGGTCCGATGGCGTATTCCATGTCCCAGATGAGCAGCGCCGAGCGCTTGGGATCGACAACCTCCGCCAACGTCGCCGGGATCTGTTTTCCACCGATCTCGTACATGAGTCACCTCCACAAAACGTGATTTGGCACGAAGCATACTCGGAGAAAAGCCGCCGCGTCAACGCTGATTTTCTAACCCAGGACGCCGGTGCCAATTGTGTGGCCGGTCTACTTGAGAGGATGCTTGGCGAAGATCACACTATGAAAAGTTTCATTGCCAGCTCAGCCATCCTGTGTTAAGCGATCCGGAGATCGAGGAACTCCGTACCAGACAGGGAAAGAGGAGGGAGTTATTTATGATGTCGAACCGCATGGGATTGGTGATTGCTCTCGCGCTGCTTCTGCTTGCAACGTCGGCGCCCACGGCAGAGGTGGCGCTTGATTACGATATTTATCGAAACCGCATCGAGCCCATCTTCCTGAAGAAACGGGACGGCCACGGCCGATGCTACGTCTGCCATGTGGAGGCCAACAACGCCTTTCGTCTGCAGAAGCTTTCGCCCGGAAGTAAGTCTTGGTCCGAGGAACAATCTCAGCGCAATTTTCAAAGCATCGCGGCTCTGGTGGTCGCGGGCGATCCAGACGCGAGCAAGTTGTTACTGCATCCACTCGCGCCGGAGGCGGGCGGACTGGCGTTTCACTCCGGAGGTAGACAATTTTCCTCGAAGAACGACCCCGATTGGAAAATTCTCGCGCAATGGGTCCGCGGTCAGAACAAGTAGCTTGCTCGCGCAAACGTATCGTCGGAGAGTCTTCGCACGCGTGTTAAGCGCGCTGGTTCTTCCTATTCGTTTGCGCAGCGTTAAAAAAGCGGTGACAGCGTCGAAGAATTCAGCCGTCACCGCTTGATCGAGGAAATCAATTTTTAGAAATTATCGCGTTAGCGCATCGCCAACGTGTTGATGCGTTTGGGCACTTCACCGACCGGGATGTTTGCGACGACTTTCATCGCGCTGGTATTGATTGCAGAGACTGACTTAATCCCTGAGTTGGATACATAGATCAACTTACTGTCGGGCGTGAAGGTCACCCAGTTCGGCAGCGCTCCGAGCGGCTGGCTGAATCCCTTGAGCTTGAGTTCGGGCAGCGCGACATGTCCTTGCGGCTTGAGGTCGGGCAACGCGTACACGAACACAGCATTGGCCGACAGACTAGTGACCCAAAGGGTTTTGCCATCGGGGGCAACACCGATGCCGTGCGACGGTGAACCCAAGCGATTCTCCTGGGCGCCGTAACCCGTGGGGTCGTCTGGCAGCTTAATCCGGTCAACTTCTTTGCGTGCGGAGAAATCTACGACGGCAAAACCGTTAAGATTGGAAAGCTGCGCATACACCCGGCGCGTCGACCCGTCGGGATTCACTTCAAACGTCATGGGACGTACGCCGGCATCCAGCTTGACCTCCCAGGCAGGCTGCTCGGTTTGCAGGTCGACGACGGATATAACGCCTGTCCTCGTCGAACCGGAGACCGAGTATTTCCCGTCCGGTGTCACGTAGACGTTGTGCTGGCGGCCGTTTACCGGAACGGTTTTGGCCCTGGTCAGCGAAACCGTGTCAATAAAATCCAATGCGCCCGGTTGTTCGGCGATGGCGACGACGACGCGGCCTCCGTCCTTGCTAACCGCAATGTTATTGGGATGGCCGCTGAGAGCGACCTTTTTGATAAACTTGCCGGTTTTTCGATCGACGACGTCTAGCGTGTTATCAGCTTCGTTGCTGATATAGACACGGGAGCCATCGGGAGCGAAATTAATCCCATGAGCCGACTCAATCCCTTTGATCACCTGCACGACCTTGTTGGTCGCGGGGTCGATAACATGAACGGCGTCCCCTGCGGCATTCGTGACGTAGATGCGCACCATGTCGGCGCTAACCGGCGCCGTATTGATTAAGAGCGCGAAAAGCACGGCCGGAAGCGATATATATTTCAAAGCAGGGCTACAAGGTCTCGCCGGTTTTCTCCTCATAGAATTATCCTCCTATGCTGACGCATGACGACTAAGCGGGCCAACAGTGTCAATGCTTCCTTCTCTCGTTACGCTCTCCATACTCCGGCGCGGTGAAAATGTCCACCCTAATCTGTAGCCGAGAACCCGCCTTTCTGGAAGCCCAAAGGGCTGCCGCAGAATGGCTCGTTCGCCGCGCGGGGAGTCGATGCTTCTATTTGTAAATTCGATCGATGAAACCTTCCTTTTCCAGCTCGACGACGAGCCTGTCGTCGACGATGTCGTCGACCTTCACGCTCGCGCCTGGTTTGCGCGCCAACGCGAGCGCTTCATTGATCTGGACTTCCATTCCGTCCCGCGTCGCAAGCGGCACGCGCTCGAAGAGTTTAGCGATGGTCTGGTACGCGCTTTCCAGATAGGCTTCGTTCGATTGGCGTGAATACTTGGCGAGGATCTTCTTGCTCTCTTCCTTGCGGTTTTTGAAAAAGTGAGTTGCCTCGATCAATGCCATCAGCAACCGCTTGACGGTGTCTCGATTGCTCGACAGATAACTCTTTGGCGTCGTCGGACAAACATAGGGAAAAGGGTAGCTCTTCGGAAAATCCGCAGTCGTGATGAGAGTCCTGCTGGCCATTCCTTTGGTCAGATGGATGGTGCCCGGAGGTGACGGAAAAGCAGCGATTTTTCCTGTGGCGAAGGCTGCCGCCCTTTCACCCGAGCCGCCGACCTGAAGAATGGCTACGTCTTTTTCCGGCTCGAGCCCTAGCCCCTTGAGCAGGACTCTGGCCGCCACGTCCGAAGAGCTGCCGATGCGGCTAATGCCGACACTCTTACCTTTTAGTTGTTGCGGAGTGCGGATCGATTGATGAACGATCAGCTCATAAGGTAGCGTGTTGATGAAACAGCCGACGGCAACGAGATTAGCGCCCCCGACAACCGCGTTGGCGATGCTACCACCGGAAATATTGCCGACTTTGATCGAGCCGGCAACCAGGGTGGCGACGTTGGTCGTCGAGGTCGGAATGAAGACCAAATCTACGTCCAAGCCATATTTTTGATAGATCCCTTTGTTCTCGGCGATATACCAATTGGCGTTCGGAGCATCCACCGAGCTGTAGGAAATCTTGAGTTTTTCCTGCGCGTGAGTTTGGCCACAAACAAGCAAGAGTGCCGGCACGATAAAACTCATTCGCCGATGTGGCCGTATTCTCACAAACATAGAATCCTCCTCTTGCCCCTGCAGCGTAGTTAAATTGCAGTCGCAGGGTCAAGAAGTTCAGTTGCAGTGCCATATCACGCTGAATTCAAGATTGATCTGAACTGACCCGGCGCCTGTTGGATCGTGAATCGATATGGTCACAGGAGCGCGGCACGGAGTGTTTTGAGCACGGTGGAATAGCCCGTGTTTTCAACTGCGACGCGGACGTCGCGAGGCGGATAAAGCAGCTGGCGTTTCGTTTTGTTGACGTTTCCAGATTCTACATCTCCGAGTTTGTCCGATCACCTATACCAGTCCGCTCGCGTGAGCGGTAGACCGCTTTGACCGCGTGCGGGCTTGGCCAGCAGAGTCTGATAAATGCCCAGACGGCCACAGCGAAACTCATAGGCTGAACCGGCCAGGTACAAGCGAAAAACCCGAAAACTCAGAGGATTCCAACCGGCCTTGGATTTAACCGGCAAATCGGCCATGAATGGCGTCTACGGCGAGCCTCTACCCGTCGCTTCGGGCCGGTAGCACCGGGCTGACTTAATATCGTTGATGCATTTCAGTTCATGCTGAGCCTAGCCTGGCGTGAGCCGAACCGAACGATCGACGCGTACGCGGCAGAATCTCACAAAACTCACGACCATTACGCAAGAAAATCTTCCGGGATTGTTGGCTGCTCAGGCAGGTTATCGAGTATTTTTCTATTCGTACGGTATCGCTTCGGGCCGGGAGCGGACATGGCGGCGAGGTCGATGTAATTCAGTTCGCGATTTTCGCTCACGCATCGCAGCAACAACCCACCGCGGCTCATGTCGCCTCGACCGATGAAGTCGGCGGGAACGCGCAGCCGGCTGCCAAAAATTGGACTCAAAATGTCCAAATACTTGCCGCTGGCAATGCTTCCCAGGAGAATCAGCTCACAGTCGGAACCCATTTCACTAGCGAGCCTTGTGGCGGTGCGCCGAAGCGAAGAACAGTAGAGCCGATTCTTGAGGCGGATCGGCACGCGGCCGAATCCCCTCAGTTTCGGCATTCGAATCAACGTGTCGTATGGCAGGAGACCGGCACTAGGTGTAATTATCAAAATTCCCGGACACTCGGACGGCGGTCGCGTGAAGGCCTGCGCGTAACTGAGCTTGCCGCGAAAATAGAGCGCGCTCAAAAAGGTGAAAACCTCACCCAACGGCACGCCGGAGCTGCGCAAACGTCGCGCCAGATCCGATCGACTGTTTTTCCTGAGCAGCCACCGGGCGCGCAGACCATTGCAGTTTGCCGGCGACAGCACAAACACGCGGTTCATGGATGAACCGCCTGGATAAAACTTTCGGCGTCAAGCGTATTCAGAACTCTGCCGCGCGTGAGCCAGCCGCGCCGCGCCGTGGACACGCCGTAGTGCAAATTTTCCAAGCCGCTGATGGAATGAGCGTCCGTGGAAACGATAAATTTAATGCCGCGCTCTCGCGCGAGGCGAATCCAGCGCGGCTCGAGGTCGAGACGGCGCGGATCGCCGTTGACCTCGATGGCGCATTTGGACACCGCGATCGCGTCCAGCACTTCTTCCATACGGCAGGCGAACGGCGGCCGCGATTGGATCAATCTGCCGAGCGGGTGCCCCCAGATTTTAAAGAATGGCAATTTGAGCGCGCGCAACAACCGCTGCGTCATCTGATCAGAATCCATCTTGTGCCGCGAGTGAATGCTCGCGATGATAATGTCGAATTGCTCCAGGAAATGGTCGGGATAGTCTAACGAACCGTTTTCGAGAATATCCGACTCGGTTCCTTTGAGAAGTCTTATCTTCACGCGCTCCTGCACGCGAGCGATTTCATCCCACTGTGCCCGTAACCGATCGATACCCACGCCGCGCGCGTAATAGGCGCTCGGTGAATGATCGGTGATCGTCAGATAGGCCATGCCCATCGCTTCGGCCGCCAAGGCCATTTGTTCAATGCTGTTCCGGCCATCCGAATAGACCGTGTGGCAATGGGTCATGCCGCGAACGTCTTCGAGCGTTAGCGGATGCGGCAGAGTGCCGGCGCTGGCGGCCTCGATCTCGCCGTCATCTTCGCGCAACTCCGGCGCGATGTACGGAAGTCCCAGGCACTGATAAATTTCGCTTTCGCTCTTGATGCTTCGCGGTTTGCCACCTTTTGTACGTGGCCTATCGGGAAAAAAAGTAATTGCTTTCGCGCGCGCCAAGTCTTGAAGCTTCGCGATATGGCGCCGTGAGCCGGTAAGAGCGTGAAGCGCAGCGAGATATTTGTTCGGCGCTACGATGACGAGCTCGGCTTGGAGACCGCCTGCCAGACGAGCAAGGCAGCTGGCATCCTCGAGCTTGTCGGTATGAGCCAGCGCCGGGTAGCGCAGAAATTGATCGAGCACTGGCCTCGGCTGATCGCTGGCCGCAACGACACAAATCTGCCGTATCGTTTCTTTGCGCCGTCGCAACGCTCCCGCAACATTCGCTTCGATCACTTCCGGACACGCGCGCAGGTGCCCGAGAATTCTTTCCGCTTCTTCGAGAGCATGATGAAGCAGTAGAGATCCTTCTTTTGGAGTCTCGAGTTTTTCGATTTCCGTCAGCAGCTTCGCCTGAGACTTCAGGCCGAAGCCCTTTACTTTGCTGACCAGGCCTTCCTGGCAGGCGGATTTGAGGTCGGCGATGCTTTCGACGCGCAAAGCGTCGTGCAGGGCGATGATTTTATTGAGAGTCAGGCCGGGAAGTTCACTGAGCTCGACGGCCCCCGACGGTAGCTCCTGTTGCAGCTGCTCGAGCAACCAACATTCACCCGACCGGTAAATCTCCTCGATAATCGCAGCGAGCGCAGTGCCGACGCCGGGAATTTCCCTCAACCGGCGCGCCTTGACGAGGCTATCAAGATCGCCTTGGAGATTTTCCAGAGCGCTGGCGCCGCGCTCGTAAGCTTGGGCTTTAAAGGGATTCTCGCCCTTTATGGTGAGAAGGCGGGCAATCGCCCGGAGATCCGCGGCGATTTTGAATCTATCCTTCATGACAAATCATCACTTTGCCGCAGCTCGTCCCGATAGCATGCAACGTTTCCAATGCACGAAGTCGATTCGATCTCGAAACATATGACCTAGTCTATAACTACAATCTCGCATCTCAAGTCGGTGTCTTTCGGCAGCACGGCTGGATCATTGACTTGGTTAACCAAAATCTTGCGTAACGCGGATATTTTCATGCACAGAGTTTATGGCATGCGCGCAATTCAGGACGACGGTTGAAGGCTAAATGAACGGAAAGAGCTTGCTCAGCGCGCCAACGGTTCTAGCGGACAACTCACGTCACGGCGGACGCGAGGCGCTTGTTTGATTCTGCAAAAACTTTTTTGGCATGTTCCAAGTCAAATGGTCGCTCCTGCAACGTTTGTGGGTCCCATTCGCTCCGCGGAACGGCGAAAAAATCACCGCCGTAGACGTGGATGGCTGCGGTGATCTGATCAAGCGGGTTCGTGACTGCGTGGATGACCGCTTCGCCGAGTGGAATCGTTTCTTTGCTGTCAAGCGTTTTTCCGCCGTGCTGACGTAGGCCGGTCTCGCTCCGCTGAAAGAATGCATTATCCTCGCGCCCGCTGTAGATCCCGATCACAGCCCACATCCGGTGGTCGTGCGGGTACAGAGACATGCGTGGTCCCCACAGGACATTGAGGATCGTCAATGTCTCGGACCGAAAAAGGGTCTGGAGGCCGGAAAGTTTTGGCTCGCCGAGCGACGCTAGAACCTCACGAGGTTCAACCACTGCTCTTGCGACGATATCTCTTATCGCGCCATGCGCGTTGGTTTCCCGCAAGCCGTCGCAACAGTCTTGTATAAAACGATCGGTTTCAAACATAGCAGGACTCCTTTCGGCAACTAAGTAAGTCGATGCGTGGTGAAACGTCTCTAGAACCTTTTAGTCGCACGCACGGGATGCGTCAAGTGCCGAATGAATTGCACGTTCTCACGGATCTGATTACCGGAATGTGCAGATCTGAGACCGGTCCTCAGCAAGGTGCCGCCGACAAAATCGTCGTGAGCAGAGTATTAACCTGACCCTTCCTCGTTGATCACATCGATCATTTGCCGCAGCCGGGCGTAGTCTTCGCGGTTGAAACGCATGAGGAGCCGGTGCAAATGCAGCTTGTCGGGATCGTCGGCCTCATCAGGAAGGGGATCGGTTTGGCGGACCTTGCCGCCGGTAACAATGTCCGCGAAGTCGCGGTTGAGCCGGTCGATCAATTCGGCTGTCGGCGCATGATTGAGACGAATCACCAGGTCTTTCTTAACGAAGCGGTAGGAGTGAAAATTGCGGTAAAATTTGGTGATTTCCTTTACCGCCGCCTCGGCGCTCGTGCAGATTCTGAAAAACGTCATTTCTCTCTCAGTAATGTAACCGCGGCTCATCACGTTATCGCGAAGAAACTCTTGCCAGCGCGTCCAGTAGGTACCGTCAGGAAGGTCCATTAAGATAATGGGCACGAGCTGAGTCTTGCCGGTCTGAGCCAGCGTGATCGATTCCAAAAGCTCGTCGTGGGTGCCGAAGCCGCCGGGGAAAATCACCACCGCGTCTGCTTCCTTGACGAACATGAGCTTGCGCGTGAAGAAAAAGTGAAAGTCCATAAGCTTCGGGTCATTGCGAATAAATGGGTTGGCATCTTGCACCGAAGGAAGGCGGATATTGACGCCGAAACTGTTGTCTCTTCCCGCGCCCTCATGCCCGGCTTGCATGATACCCGGTCCGGCGCCCGTGATCACCATGAACCCTGCTTGTGCTAGGCTCTCTCCGACGCTACGTGCCAGGTGATAATACGGGTCCGTCTCCTTTACCCGCGTCGAACCGAAGATGCTGACCTTGCGCATATGCCGGTAGGGCGCGAAGATTCTAAAGGCGTGGCGCAGCTCCTGCATGGCGCGGTTTAAGATTTTCAGATCTCCACGTTCGGCGTTGTCCTGCGCCAGCTTGAGCAAGCTACGCAGTATCCCGGCGAACTGATCTGCGTTGACGGAGTCGTTCTGCGCCCGCAGCCACTCATCGATCTGAGATCCGAGATCAGCCAAAGTTTTATTTTGCTGTTCCACTTGTACCACCTTCGACGGCGAACGAGTTGTTGCCTATGTACTAGTATAGACGATGGAGGAGGCGCGAGGTAGTGAGGTGCAATATCTAACTTATTCTGATGCCACCAACTGTTTCGCTTGCATAATTCGATCCTTGACATCAATCGTAAGCCGAAGATACGATCCGCTGCCGTGAATTGACTCGACGGGTCGAATCAGGGGGTGCCTATGCCGGAAAATAAAAATGGCTTAACCCTTTTGAGAAGCGAAGACTGGATGGCCGTTTGGTTGGGTTTCCTCATCATCGTCGCTGTGGTTGTCGGGGTGCGGCCGCCGTTGCCGAAATTTAGTTGGGCCACCGCCGGTGAATTCGCTGCCACGGCAACGGAGAACAAGCCGGTAGTCGAGGCGCTCATTAAGGAGGCCGGGGCCAAGGGCGAGACCGATTTGGTAGCGTCCGCAACGGCGCTCAAGACGGCACTGGAAGGAAACGACCGCAAGGTCATTGGCGACGCCTCAAAAAAATTGGCTGCTTCAGGGAAAAAGGCGAAAGACAAAGGGCTGCAAAAAAAGGCAGCGGACATTGACCGCGCCATCGGCGCCAGAGCAGGCGCGGTCGTCGGCACGGTATTCGGAGGAGAAAACATCTGGAACGCTATTAAAATCGGGATCGCGTTCCTCATTCTTTCCGCCATTGGAGTCATGCTCATGGGCGGAAACGTGGTCAATTACATAATCGGCTTTCCGGTCGTTTATATTCTCGGCTGGCTTTCTCACGTGATTGCGGGCAACGCGACGATGAACTACTGGGGACTGGAGTACGTTATTTTTGCTCTCATCATAGGACTGTTCATCGGCAATGTCGTTGGCGTTCCGAAATGGCTCATGGAGGCGATCAAAACCGAATACTACATCAAAACCGGCCTTGTGATCCTAGGAGCAGGTATTCTTTTCTTTGAGATCGTTCAAGCCGGGGCTCTCGGAATCGTCCAGGCGCTCCTGGTCGTAGTGGTGATCTGGTACATTTGCTTCTGGCTTTCCAGGAAATTCCGGGTGGACGATGAGTTTGCGGTGATGCTCTCGACAGCGGTTTCCATCTGCGGGGTGTCGGCGGCGATCGCCGCCTGCGGGGCGATTCAGGGTGATAAGAAAAAGCTCTCCTATGTGACTTCGCTGGTTCTGATCGTAGCTGTCCCCATGATGGTGCTTATGCCCTGGATCGCGAAAGCTTTTGAGATGCCCGACATCGTGGCGGGGGCCTGGCTTGGCGGGACGCTCGACACGAGCGGCTCTGTGGTAGCGGCCGGTGCTCTCATTAGCGAGCTTGCCATGAAAGCCGGCGTCATCGTGAAGTTCTCCCAGAACGTCTTGATCGGCATCGCCGCTTTTTTAATATCGCTCTGGTGGACTTTCAAAAAGGGCGCGGAGACGGGCGAACGGCCGAACGCAGGAGTCATCTGGGAGCGCTTTCCGAAGTTCGTCCTTGGTTTCCTGATCGCCTCGGTTGTTTTTTCGTTTCTGCTCGACCAGGCGACGGTGAATGCAACCAAGGGAACACTGGCCGGTCTCCGGGTCGTCTGGTTCGGGCTCGCCTTTACTTGCATCGGTCTTGAAACACGCTTTACCGACTTGGTGAGCATGGAAGGAGGCCGGCCCGCGGCTGCTTTCCTCCTCGCCCAAGCCGTTAACGTGATCTGGACACTGCTGCTCGCATATCTCCTGTTCGGAGGAATTCTCTTTTCGGTGCCGCCACTGCAGTAGTGGATGATGTTGACGAAAAAAACTTGTTGTCAGACCGGTCAAAAAGGTCCCAGCTGCTAGGCGCGCGAAAAACCGATCTTTCGACCCGCTCAGGACAGGCTGGGCGGAGGCGTGCTTGAGCAGTACGTTGGAGTGAAACGGTTGAGCGCAACGACAGACTGTGTGAAAACTACGTTCATGGTTCGACGGGGCTCACCACGAACGGTATCGCTTCATTTGAAATTAAGCACTTAGCCGTTCGCCCTGAGCGCCGTCGAAGGGCTCCGAAAGAGTTTTCACACAGTCTGCCGAAGCAGATGGGTGTTTCTCAACAATCTGCGCGACGCCTGATATTTTCAGCGGCAGTGGAGATCCGCGCAGCGCCGGCGCAAGTTTTTGCTGTGGTAAGCGATCTCCGACGCAAGGCACCTCTCAATCCAAATATTCAGGTCATCCGGGTGGAACTCGAAGGCGAAGAGCCCGTCCGGGAAGGCTCCGTTTTCTATCATCGATTTCACAGAGGCGCGCGGATCATGGAGTATAAGAGCCGATGCGTGCGTGTGGTTGCGCCATGGCTCGTCGAGAGCCGAAGTGAGACTGATCCACCTTTCGTTGTTAGAGTGGTCGTGGAGCCGATCTCCACCGGGTGCAGACTTACCCAGCGAGAAGAGGTCGAGGTGACTCCCGAGTTGCTTGATGCCTTCGAGGCGCCTACAACCCAGGTGCGTACGTTTCGAGACATTGTGAATTTATTCGCACTATTCCCCAGCGCGCGTCCTCTGGGCGTTGAGATTAGAACGTTTCAATGCGAGCGCGTCGCCAGAAGGCTCGCCGGCGAATTACAGTCGTGGTTGGATGGCATTCGGGTGCATTTGGACGAGGCGACGTCACTTGGGCGAAGGAATGGAATTGGAAATCGAATAGAAGATTAAGAATCCAACGAGAAAGTCTAGCAGGTCACAGTTGCCGGAGTATTGCGGCATCCAACCGGAGCAAAGTTCTAGCCCGCATTTCTCACAACAAGCATATACGAGGTGGTTGAAGAGTCGGATCGTGGTAATCAACCAGATAGCAGCGGTGAAACGAAACGATTAGCGAATTTGCGCGGCAACGGGTCAGATAACTTTGGGCCTGCCGCGGCGAGATGACCCTTCGAACCGACGAGTTGACCGATTTCACTAAGTCATTTTTCGATTGCCGGCATAGCTCTGCCGTCGATCCGGGTTGAAGCGGCAGCGATCTGACTGTGAGAGGAGCAAGCGGCGGCTAACGACGTAAGGGAATCTGTTGGAGTCGGGCAAAGACCTGTTGGAATAGGCTGAGATAAGGATAGCTCTGGGAGAACGAGATCCATACTTTGCGCACGCTCACGCGGATCTGAGCGCCGATCTTGAACAACTTCAAGCGAATCGTACCGCATTGGGCTTGGGCCAACTCGGTTCCTTCTAGCCCCCATCGGCGCAACGCGTGAACCAGGATATAAGCGAATGATGAGAAGTAAAGCCGCAGTTGATTGGACCGCATCCACGATGTCGAGGTCCGGTCGGCAAACAAACCCAGTTGCTGTTCTTTGATCAGGTTTTCCATATCCCCACGGGCACAGTAGAAATCCTCGTATAACTCCCTGGCGTCCTTCTCCTCGCTGCCAATCGAGGTGACGATAAACCGAGGATTTTCCCCTTTGGCCAAGTATTCGGCCTTGCCCACCACACGCCGCTCACGCAACCAGCTCTTTTTTGTCCGATAGCGAAAATCCTTAAACGCCCGTGCCGGCTTTTGCGTCGATTGATGGATCTGTTGGGCCTCGGCCATCTCGGTCTCAATCGCTTTGATCAGACGACTATTCTTGGCCAAACCGAACACATAGTCGAGCTGGCGATGACCTTCGCAGTAGCTCATGATCTCATCACGACAAAATCCTGAGTCCCCGCGCACAATGATTCTCACCTCTGGCCACGCCGCTCCAAGCTGTTCGACAATCCGAGTCAGCTCGGCAAGCACCCCGCTGGCCGGATCCTCATTGGCCTGGCGCAACCGCGCACACAGCAAGTGCTCGCCACTGAAAATATACAACGGCAAGTAGCAATACTCGGCATAATAGCCGTGGAAATACCTCCCCTCCTGCTTACCAGCAGCGGATCATTGGTAGCATCCACGTCGAGCACTACCTCTAACGGTGCGCTCCGATGAGATTCAATAAAAACCGCCACCATCAGCTCATCGATTTTCCCACCCTCGGCCACAATCTTCTTGTAGCGGCTCTGCTCGTTGGCATCTTCGGGCGTTAACTCCAGTCGATTCAACGTACTCTTGCCTGCTATCGGCTTGCCTTGGTCGTGTTCTCTCAATCGATCGCTGCCACTGGGA
>VBKY01000006.1:2460-15625 GCA_005879255.1 Deltaproteobacteria bacterium | reverse complement strand
ATTGTTTGAGTCGGTTGGGCGAGACACCGGCAAGATAAAGAAGTTTGAGCGCCCACATCCTTAAAATCGTCCGCCACACCCCATCGATCTCCCAGCGTCGCGCCGAGGTCATCACTCGGCTCTTCAAACAGGCGATTTCGCCTGTGCGCCTAAGCGTCCGGCAAAAGGCGACGTCTTCCATCAGAGGAATAGCGGGATAACCGCCGATTTGCTCGAACACGAAACGCCTGACGAAAATTGCCTGGTCGCCCGTGCTGACTTTGCTCAGACGTGAGCGATAGTTAATCATCGCGCCAATGACTTTGAGCATCCAGTGCTCGCCGTCCAGCTCGACATCGAAGCGACCGCCGACGTAGCGGGAATCGCCGAGCGCCAGTCGAATGTCATCAAACGCGGAATTCGGCAGTGTCGTGTCCGCGTGTAAAAACAACAGAATGTCGCCGCTCGCCTCTTTCGCCCCGGAATTCATTTGCTGGGCTCGGCCGCGTGCAGACACCATGACCTTTACGCCGAATTGCTGACAGATCTCAGCCGTCCGATCCGTGCTGCCGCCGTCCACGACGATGATTTCGTGCGGCGAGAGGCGTATAAGCGCCTCAAGCGTAACCGCGACGGTTCTCGCTTCGTTGAGAACAGGAATAATGACCGAAATGTTCATCGCCGATCGTTATGGTGGACTTCCGTTGCATTCCGGGTAGGGGCGACCGGCCGGTCGCCCTACATCTGATCGCGTCTAGGGAACGAATGACGTCGCGAATGTCTTGCAGCGCAATTTATTTCAGCTATGGTTTCGTCTCCACGCCGTTCAGTCGCCAATCGTAGTCATGGGCCAAACCGCCATTGTATTTTTCCAGCGCCTCCGCCAGCGCCGCATCGGCGTAGGCCTGCCAATGTTCCATCAAGTCTTCGGCGTCGCGGCCAAAATCTTCTTGAAACCAAATATAGATACTTGACACCTGGAGCCGCCCGTTGTGGATTGCCACGCCGCGCGGATGGTTGATGAACTCGCGAGCGCTTTGTTCCAACAGCGCTTCCGTGTTGCCGCTTGTATAGGCGACTGGTTGCAGATTGGGACAACCCAAACTCGCCCAATTCACTGCGTAGTGAACACGGTTATCTTTCCAAATAGGCCTCAAGATCCGATGTTCGATATCGTCGAGCGAGAGTTTTTCGCCTTCCACCGTGAGTAGCTTCGCACCCCAGGGCCCGCGCGCCAAAAAGCCCGGCGAAATGTTGATGTCGCGAATCGACGCAACGGGAAAGCGCGACAGAATCAGATCCACCGTAAAGGCATTGTAAAGATTGATCCAGTACGCTTTCTGCTCGGCACGGTTGAAGTTCGAAATGGCGACGCCCTGCATGGACTGCAAATAACCCTTCAGACTTTCTAAATCCTCCGGCGTCATCACATGATAGCGGACGCGATTGATCCCCGACGGATGGGGCGCCACGACATATTGTTTGAGGAATCTATCCCAAGGACTGTGATCGATCTTCTGCGTGCTCGCCGGATCATGCTTTTGCCAGCGCTGCCACAGCTCCGCCTTCGGCGCTGCGCGCACCATTGAATGTGCCAGCATCATCGCAAAAATAACAAACAACCGAATTAATGTAATTTGCATCAAAAACGCCTCGCACCTCACCCTTCACCCCTCACGGTCTTCCTTACCGCCGCCAGGCCAACCATTTTTCGAAAATCTTTTTCACCGTCGGCGTCAACTTGGTCCGCATGTAAGCGTCGCCGATTTTGCGCAGCACTTCGGCTTGTGTCGGATAAGCATGAATCGTTGAGGAGAGCACGCCGACACTTTGTTTCGCAACCATGGCGAGCGTCAACTCACCGATCATTTCACCGGCGTGGCGCGCCACGATCG
Organism: Deltaproteobacteria bacterium; assembly: GCA_005879255.1. The sequence goes on along the minus strand of VBKY01000006.1, from coordinate 13,751 downwards.
TGCCGCCGAGGATCTTACCAGTTTTCTTGTCGTAGTGAACCCGCCCGAAGCCATCAGTTTCGCCGTCCAGGATGGCCCGGTCGACTTCGCTCAACGATTGGGTAAGCGTTGCCACGTCGTATCCAGCAACGTTCGCGTCTTTTTCGTAGTGACCGACATGAGCGATTTCCGGATCGGTGTAAGTACACCAGGGTATGACGAGATCGGTGACCTTGCGCCGGGCGAGAAAGAGCGCGTTGGCGATCACGATGCGCGCCATGGCGTCGGCGGCATGGGTGAATTTATAACGCGAGCAGATATCGCCGGCGGCAAAAATGCGCCGATTAGTCGTGCGCAACCGCTCATCAACGTCGATGCCGCGAGCCGTGTAGCTCACTCCAGCTTCGTCCAAACCAAGATTTTCCAGATTTGGCGTGCGGCCGATAGCAATGAGCATCGCATCGCACTCCAATTCCAGTTTTCGATTTCCGACGTTCAGACTCAGATTTTTCCCAGTCCCTCTTTCCGTTACCCGTTCAACCTTCGCGCCCGTAATGATCCGCACACCGTCTTTCTCAATCTGGCGCCGCACGATCGCCGCCGCATCGTGGTCCTCTTTGGGAAGAATTTCAGCGCCGTCCGTGATCAAGGCGACTTCACTGCCGAAGCGCTGAAAGCTTTGTGCCAGCTCGGAGCCGATGGGCCCAGCGCCGATTACGGCCAAACGTCGCGGTAATTGAGTCAAAGTGAAAATCGTTTCGTTGGTGTAAAAACCGCTCTCGCTCAAGCCGGGAATCGCTGGTTCGGCGGCGCGCGCGCCGCTGGCAATCACCGCATGACCGAATTGTAATTTCTTGCCCTCAACTTCGATCTCACTCGGGCCGACGAAGCGTCCGTTGCCGATAAACACATCGACGCCAAGTTTGGTAAAGCGGTCGACCGAGTCGTGCTCGCTGATATCGGCGCGCAGTTTGCGCATTCGCTCCATCGCGGCGGGGAAGTTGATCTTTGGCTCGTCTGCGAGCACTACAGCGAATTCCGCGCCGCTGCGGGGCTCATGTGCCGCGCGCGACGCGCGAATGACTCCCTTCGATGGCACACAGCCGACGTTCAGACAATCGCCGCCCATGAGATTGCGCTCGATGAGCGCAACCTTAGCACCGAGACCGGCTGCCCCGGCGGCGCTCACCAGTCCGGCCGTGCCGCCGCCAACGACAACCAGATTATATTTTCCAGTAGGTATCGGATTGACGCGTCCAGGCGGGTGACAATTCTCGACTAACTTTTTGTCGTGCGGATCGCCGGCAAGCACCATCTTATCGACAGGTGTCGGCTCGAACTTGTCATCGAGCCGCGGATTAACTGAAATGGCGCTGCCTTCCTGCGCCCTCTCGGCCTCGCGCAAGGCTTTGCGCGCGATGCGCGTCACGATCACCACTATGGCAATCGTTGCCGCCAAGCCGACGTATTTCAGCACCTGTTGATAGAAACCAGCAGAGGCATCCGGCTGGCCTGCAAGTGCATCCCGCGCCGCCGCGCCGACGTATACGAAGAGAAACGTCGCCGGCAACATGCCGATCAAGTTAGCGATAACGTAAGCGCCTGTACGTACCGCGGTCAGGCCGAGAAAATAGTTTAACAAGACGAACGGAAATACCGGGCTCAGTCGTGTAAGCAGGACCATTTTGAAGCCCTGGCGCCCGATCGCCTGGTCGAGCGAGCGAAATTTCGGATTCGCCGCGGCCCACGCCGCAACCTTCTCACGCAAAAAACTGCGCGCCAGCAGGAACGAGCAAAGCGCGCCGAGATTGGCGCCTAAAACAACGACGATAAAACCGGTCTTCAGTCCAAATAAAGTCCCCGCGCCCACGGTAATTGCGCTGCCGGGTATAAACAGCACCGTACAGATCACATAAGCGAGAACGACGACCACTGGGCCAATGGCGCCGAGCGACCGCACGTAGCTCTCGATCTGCATGAACCATTGGCGCACGGGAAGGAAAAGAAAACCGACGATGAAGGCCGCCAGCAGGGAAATGATAACGATGGCCTTGATCGGTTTCATGGTTGCTTCTGTGAACAAGCGCTGGTGTCCGCCGCCGTTAGATGCAACTGGCTGTCGGTTCGTGCAAGATCACTCTAAGCTCTTTTCTCCCGCGCAGAGGAGCACGCGATCGACTGAATCGCGGCAATTGTATTGGAAATTGTAGAAGTTTAAACGAGGGCACCGCCGCAACTGCTGCCGGCGCCGGCCGTGCAGGCGTAGCAATGATTGCCGACACGGATCGACCGATGGAGTACCTCGTCGATGGACAATGACAAAATGTTCAGCGCCTTTCCGTCGTCATCCGTCATGGGCAGATCTAGCATCTGATTGAAGTCGCAATCGTAGATCATGCCGTCCCAACCGACGCTGATAAGATTGCGACACATCACTTGACCGAGGGTTGCGGCATTGAAATTGGTTTCGAGCAATTCCACATAGAGTTCGTACTCGCCGCGCAATTTGAGATGGGTGGCGTAGCGGGTGATCGGCATGTTGCTCAGGCAAAACAAATGATTGAACACGACGCCGAATTGTTCGCGAAGAATGCGTTTATAATCTTGTTCGAGCTTCTCTTGCGGAGGCGGCAAGTGCGGTTCCACGGGATTATAGACAAGGTTAAGAATTAAGCCGCTGTCCAGTTGGCCGTAGCCGATTTGGTTTAAGACCTGCAAGGCGCGAATGCTCGCATCGAAAGTACCTTTGCCGCGCTGTTTGTCGACGTTTTCTTGGGAATAACAAGGTAAGGAACAAACCAGCTCGACTCGATGATGCTTGAAGAATTCCGGCAAATAGTCCTTACCGGGCTCGAAGATGACGGTCAGATTGCAGCGATCCATCACGTGACTTCCGAGGCGCCGCACCGCCACGACTAAATAATCGAAATCGGGATGCAGCTCCGGCGCCCCGCCAGTGACATCCAAGGTTGGAATCTCGGTGCGCCCAAGAACACTCAATACTGCCTCGACGTTCTCTCGGCTCATCATCTCCTTGCGCGTCGGCCCCGACTCAACGTGGCAGTGAATGCAGGCGAGATTGCAGTAGCGGCCCATGTTGACTTGAAGAACATCCACCGCGCGACGGTTCAGGGTTCCGCCGGTGAGATGAAGCTTTTCGACAAAGGGCCGCATAGATTTGCGAATCGCTTCCGATTTGCGATTCTCTATCCTCGATCTTCTATCGTCGATTCGTTTCTCACGGACAACAACTCGAACCCGGCCCACAGATGCTGTCGGAAATTTTTGTGACGTTGTACTCAATCCCTTTGGTCTCGCGCGGATGGCGTTTGTGGTCGCGCGCGCAGTCGAAAGGGCCGGCGTCTTCCACTGCGATTTCTTCGCGCGGCGGCACCAGGATGAATTGGCCGGCATAAGGCGGCTGCGAATAAAGTTTTAACGTCTTGTCGCACAGCGCCATACGCGCTCCGCGTTCCAGCGTGTGCCCGTCGTCGTCGATCACCTGCTTCCACGGGCCGCGATAGATGACAGCTTGATTGCGCTCGATGCACGGCCCTTCTTTACCTTTGTACGCTGTCACCGTAATCGCCCGAAACTCAATGCCTTCGATAGTCTGGTAGGGTTCTGAATTGAATTCCTCGATCCGGATGCCGTGGAACTTGGCTTCTTCGAAAGCGCGTAAGAACTCCTCTTCGCGGAACGCGCCCGAGACGCACGCGCTCCAGAGATTGGGGTCTTGCGCCAAGTGTTCAGGCACCGGCTCGTCGCTGATGATGTCGGAAATCGCGACTCGGCCGCCGCGCTTGAGCACCCGGTACATTTCGGCGAAGAGCTGCTTTTTGTCCTCGGGCCGTACCAGGTTGAGGACGCAGTTGGAGACAATCACGTCAATGGACTCGTCGGCGATCAACGGCTGCTCTCGCCTAATTCGGCTTTCAAATTCCTCGAGACGCGCCAAATCGGCGACCGACCGAGCCGGATTCTGCTGCAAATAGCCGTCGACGAGCTCCAGATTGGTTTTCAAATCTTGAATCTTGCCGCGGCGAAACTCTACGTTGTGATAGCCGAGCTTATCGGCGACGGATTTTTGATATTTACGTGCAAGCTCCAGCATCGGTGGGTTGAAATCGACACCGATAACTCTTCCATGAACGCCGACGATCTGCGCAATGATGTAGCAGACCTTCCCGCTACCCGATCCTAAATCGAGCACCATCTCACCTTCGCGAACATAGCGCGACGGATCGCCGCAGCCGTAGTCTTTCTCGACGATTTCTTGAGGAATCACTTTCAGTAGCGCCGGATCGTAGCTCACAGGCAGACACAAACAGTTTTCGACCTCCCGAGCCGCGTTGCCGTAACGCGCCAGTACTGTTGCCTCTAAGTTTACATCCAATTGCCTCATATGGTTGCTCCCATAACGCGCCAATATTCGTCGAGAACTCAGGTTCTATAGGCGCATATCATTATAACCATGGCGGTAAGCAAAAGTTCCCCAAATTTAAGAACGATTGGAACTGCATATATACTACGACGCCATAAAGCGACTGAGCTTCTCCGCGTATTCGAGCGGTTCAATCAACACGGTTTTACATCGTGAAGGCGACGTCATTTGCATAGTCGATGTCTGAAATGCCAATGGAAGAGAACTGTTGGCACTAGCCCGCGCGAAGGCAAGCGCTGGACAATAAACCAGGTTGCAGCGTCAAAGGGACGATGTGCCGAGCCCCCGGTACGGTGACGTTGGACAATGAGTGAACTTGTGGTTCCCTACTTGCGCGATTGAGAAAACACCGCCTTGTAGTCTTCCCAGGCTTTAGGTCCCGCTCTATCGAATACCCGCTCGCGCAATCCACCCGCATACTCGGCCGGAATATAATTTAGTTTTTCTGTGTAGGATGGCTTTATTCTCAATCCCTTGGCGTGTAGTTGATCGGCTAATACAAGGTTAGCGAGAACCGTTTCGATTTCCTTATGATCCGTCCACATCGCCTTGAACGCAATTTTGCCGTTCTTGTCGATTATATAGACCATGTTCGGCAGCGATCCGTAAGCGATGTGTACCGTCCCGTCGAGAGTGTCTACTAAGACCCTGGTTTGAATGCCATCCTGATTGCGGCAGTCCTGGGCAAATTTAACTTTCTGTTCCCAAGTTTGATGCGCGCCGTAATTTTCTCCTGGGTGTGGCTCACGGACGTAGATGGTTAAAAACTCGAATCCCAAATCGCGATAATTCCGGTAAAGTTCATTGAGGGGCGAGACCTCACCCACAAAGGGTGGTCAAGTAATACTACCGAATTCAATCAATACATGCTTTTTACCGCGGAAGTCGGATAGACGCACTCTGTCCCCTTCCAGATTTGGAAGGTCGAAGTCTAAAGCCTCGTCTCCAGCCCGCAATGAATTTTTGAATTCGTTGGATTTGCCCTCGCTCGACGATCTCGAAAACGAATCGTAATTGTAAATTTCCCGGACATCGTCGCTTGGCATGTTTTCTCTCCTTTTTTGAGCAGCAAAATCCTTTGATTTTCGGTCATCATCCGCCAATCGGCTCGTCAGCCTGCATCAAGTAGGCCTGGATGAACTGATCGAGGTCACCGTCGAGCACCGCGTCAGCGTTGCCGACTTCTACGTTGGTACGGTGATCCTTGACCATGCGGTACGGATGGAGCACATAGGAACGAATCTGACTGCCCCAGGCGATGTCCTTTTTCGTCTTGTGATAGGTTTCCATCTTTTCCTTCTGCTTCTCGATCTCGAGATCGTAGAGACGCGACTTCAGTATTTTCATCGCCATGGCGCGGTTCTTGTGCTGCGATCGTTCGTTTTGGCACGCGACGACGATACCGGTCGGAATATGCGTCAGGCGCACTGCGGAATCGGTCTTATTAACATGCTGCCCGCCCGCGCCGCTGGAACGATAAGTATCGACGCGTAGATCGGCTTCGTTGATCTCGACTTTGATATCGTCGTCCACTTCGGGATAGACGAAAACCGACGCGAAGGAAGTATGGCGCCTTGAATTGGCATCGAACGGCGAGATGCGCACCAACCGGTGAATGCCGGCTTCGGCTTTGAGATAGCCGTAAGCGTAGTCGCCTTCCACTAAGAAGGTCACGCTCTTCACCCCCGCTTCTTCGCCCGGCTGGTATTCGAGAATCTCTTTCCGGTAGCTGCGCCGGTCGCACCAGCGCAAGTACATGCGCAGCAGAATTTCGGCCCAGTCTTGTGCCTCCGTGCCACCGGCTCCCGGATGAAGCGTGACAATCGCGTTTCGCCGATCATCCGGCCCACCGAGCAGCTGCGTGAGCTCGGTTTGCGCCATTTCTTTACTGACGGCGGCAACTTTCGCCGCGGCTTCGTTCAGCGCGTCTTCGCTCTTTTCGTCTTTGGCGACATCGAGGAAAAACCGCGCTTCTTCGAGGTCGGCACGGTGCTTCGCCCAAGCGTCAATGACGCCTTTGAGAGAAGACTGTTCTTTGAAAAGCGCTTGCGCTTTGTCCGCGTCGTTCCAGAAATCCGGTCGAGAGGTGACTTGGTTTAGATCCTCGACCCGCTTTTGCTTTGCTTCGACGTCAAAGACGCCTCCGCAATAGCTCGAGTCGCTCTTCCAGGTGGGTGAGTTGCTCCGTAGTTTCTTCTAGCATTTAGGTTCTTTCTAGTATTCTTCTGTCTGCCTCGGTTGCTGAATTCTTAGATCGAATGTGATTATACCTCTATTAATCCTCGCTCACAAAGCTGGCGATGAATTTTCTTTTCCAAGCGGCCCATAACGCGAGCGCCCTTCGATGACCGCTCGTGATCGTAGCCCAATAGATGAACGATTCCATGGATCAAAAGCGTGATCATCTCTTCATCCAGCGTACGCCGTCGCTCCTTCGCTTGCTGCGCCGCCTTTTCTACCGAAATGATCACATCGCCAAGCAGGCGTGTCTCAACCGGGAAATCTTTGTCGGCGGCGAAAGAAAGCACGTCGGTAGGATAATTCATTTGCCGATACTTGGCGTTCAGTCTTTGCATTTCAGCGTCGCCAACCAGGGCAAGACTCAGCTCGACCTTGTCCCTTCCGAGGAGTTCCAGAATGGCGGAGGCGATTCTCTTATATTGTCGGCTCCTGAACTTTTTTCCAGCGCCGCGGCGCGCGATCTCAACCGGCATTGTGCGATCCTAGCTTTTCCTGGGAGGACTTTCGAGCCGCGGCTCTAACCGACGTTGATCAGTCCCGCTAAGCTCCTCTTGCAATGCGTTTCGAGTTGATTTAATTGACTTGGCAAAGTCGATTTGCTACTAAAATTTAAGGCGACCCGAGGAGGAATAGATGACCTACATTATTGCCGAACCCTGCATCGACGTGAAGGATACCGCGTGTGTTGACGTCTGCCCGGTGGATTGCATCCACCCGACCAAAAACGAGACCGAAGAATTCGAAAAAGAAAAAAAGCTCTACATCGATCCTGAGGAGTGTATCGATTGTGGGGCTTGTGAGCCGGTCTGCCCCGTTGAAGCGATCTTTGAGGAGGCGGCTACTCCGGACAAGTGGAAGCAGTTCATTCAGATCGACGCCGACTGGTTCAAAAACAAGAAAGGCTAATTGCCGGCTCTATTTGCCGGTCTTGAAAGTACCAGGGCTGAGGAGGTTTCCTCAGCCCTTTTTATTTATCCCGCCTCTAGGTTCAAGATCGTGTCCTCCGACCGAGCCTGTTACTTCGGATCGATTGAGCAAAATCGCCACAACCGCGGAAATGAGGAGGATTTTGGTTGGACGGCGAATATTACCTCGGACCGATTGTCTTGACTCTTTCTGCGCGTTTATTGTAGGCAGGCCACTAGAGGATTTTGGAAGGAGACATTGAATGGTTCTTGTCCTTAAAAACGATCAAATGGAAAATCTGCTGCCGATGTCCGAGGAGATCGACGCCATCGAACAGGCTTTTCGCGAATTGGGCCAAGGCAAGGCGATGAATGCGCCGCGCGCGTGGCTGAGAACTCCCTGGAAAGAAGAAGGCGGTCAGCACTACTTCAACAACATCATGGGACTTGTTCCAGGCGTCAAGTCCATGGCGCTGCGCATCGACTCCAGTTTTTCGAAGGAAGTCCAGGTCGCCGGCGTTACTCTTTTTCTGCTGTTTTGAACCTTTTCACACCAAAAATCGCCTTGACATAAACCTTTACTTAGGGGTATTCAGGCTGATCGTCCGAGGGGCCTTAACATACGATCCGCGTCCTAACGGAGGCAAATGAGGTCCCGCGGACGCGGAAAGAGTAGAGAGCCCGCCAGTTTCGCAATTTTCCGGTTGGACAGTGACCGATCAATTGTAAAATTTTGGCCTCTCAACGCCTTTGCCCCAAGAGCGACGCTAAGAGGAGACGCGGTCTAGCCCAGGATAAAGATATGACCTCATGCGCAAATTCGGTGTGAAGAATATTCGCTACGCTGGCCGACAACAGAGCTTGAAGTATTACATCGGCTTCTCTCAGAAATTTACCGACAAAAAACTTGTCGATCAATTCAACACGACATTCCGCAATTTGCACAAACGGGGACTTATTCAAGAAATCCTGGCGAAGTATAAAATGGACCCCGCCCAGTTGGAATGATCTATTTCTAGCTGAGCGCCACCGCCTGGTCAGGAAAACTTTTTTGTGGAAGTCGACTCTTCACCGCAACCGTCCTCCAAAACTTACAGCATCGGCAAGCGTTTTACCTACGCTCTGATCGGCGTGGTGACACTGGTTTTGGTGGGTTTTGCCGCGGTCGCCACATTTATTAATGTCCGGAAAATGGATGCTGACTTACGAGACCGCCTGGACAACGCAGCCAAGCTTGCACAGGTAACTGTAGCTCTCCCTCTGTGGAATCTCGATGTTGAAACCATAAATAATTTTGTCGACGCTTTACTGCTGGATGAATCCCTTGCTTTCGTAAGGATCTTTTCTGAGGGTCAACCTATTACCACAAGAGGTCGCACAGACTATCAAAAAGACGTTTTCCGTCACTTTGCCGAATCTTCCCAGTTTCTCGTCAAGACCGCCGACATCTCTTATAAGGACAGGAAGATTGGCACAGTCCAGCTAGCCGTCTCGCGCGAAAATGTTAGGAGTGCGATCCTCCTATACATTTCAGGGATCATTGCCTTGACTCTTCTCGTCATTATGGCGATTACCCTGACGTCCATTATCATCACGCGGAAGTCTATCTCTCGTCCCCTGCTCAAGCTGCAAAACTCAGCGGCTTTGATAGCGGGCGGGAATCTGGAAGCGTCGATCGATACAAGCGGCCGCGATGAGATAGGAACCCTGGCCGGCGCTTTCGACGTCATGCGCGGTTCGATCAAGCAGCTCATTGCGGCGCTGCGCGAAAGCAAAGAAAAACTGGAGGATTACAACCGGACCCTCGAACAAAGGGTTGAGGAGCGGACTCGGAAGCTCAGCGAAGCGTTGAATGATCTCCGTGCCTTGAACGAGGTCGGCCAAGCGGTGAGCTCTACTCTTGACCTCCCAACGGTGCTGACCACCATCGTCTCGCATGCCGTCCAGTTGAGCGGCACTGATGCCGGGGCGATCTACGAATACGACGAACCCACGGAAGAATTTCATCTTAGAACCAGCTATCGAATGGAAGGAGAGCTGGTTGAGGCGCTGCAGACAAACCCGATACGCTTTGGCTTGGGTTCGGTCGGCCGGGCCGCCGCAACCCGTGCACCTATCGAAGTTACTGATATACTGGAAGAAGAGGATTCTGGTGCGACCAGACTTCGACCTCTGCTCCGACGGCTCGGCTACCGATCCGTCCTTGCGATTCCACTTCTTCGTGAGGGTCAGGTCATGGGCGGACTTTCAGTCTATCGTCGGGAGGCGGGAAGCTTTTCGACAGAGGTTGTAAATCTCGTGCAAACCTTGGCGACGCAGTCGGTTCTCGCCATACAAAACGCGAGGTTGTTCCGGGAGATCGAAGACAAGAGTCAGCAACTTCAGATCGCCAACCAGCACAAATCCGAGTTCCTCGCCAACATGTCCCATGAGCTGCGTACGCCGCTGAACGCAATCATCGGCTACAGCGAGATGCTCGAGGAAGAGGCGGCAGATCTGGACCAGAAAACTTTCATCCCGGATCTGCAAAAAATCAACGGCGCGGGCAAGCATTTGATGTCACTAATCAACAATGTTTTAGACCTGTCGAAGATCGAAGCCGGCAAGATGGACCTCTACCTGGAGAACGTTGAAATCGTTGCCATGATCCAGGAGGTGATCGCGACGGTCAAGCCACTCATCGAGAAAAATGCGAACAGCTTACAGGTTCACTCTGCCGATGGTCTCGGACAAATGCGAAGTGATGTAACCAAAGTTCGCCAAATGCTATTCAATCTGCTCAGCAATGCTTCGAAATTCACAGAGCGAGGCACTATTACGCTTCGGGTCGGCCGAGAAATCGTGAACGGCGGTGAGTGGATCAGTTTTAGCGTTTCTGACACCGGCATCGGAATGACTGCTGAGCAGACAAGCAAACTTTTTCAGGCCTTTACCCAGGCTGATACTTCCACTACACGGAAATATGGCGGGACAGGGTTAGGGTTGGCGATTAGCCGGCAATTTTGCCACATGATGGGTGGTAAAATCACGGTAGAAAGCCAGCCTGGCGAGGGTTCCACGTTCACCATCAGGCTTCCGGCTGTCGTCGCGGAATCTAAAGCCCCGGTCTTGCCTCGCGCCGAAGAAACGAGTTTTACGACCGAACAGGTTTCCGAAGGAACACCCATGGTGCTCGTGATCGATGATGACCCGACGGTTCATGATCTTGTTCAACGGTTTCTGAACAAAGAGGGCCTGAAGATGATAGGCGCTAGGAGTGGAGACGAGGGAATTCGGCTCGACAAAGAAATGCATACGTCGGTGATTACGCTGGACGTATTGATGCCGGGCATGGACGGCTGGGCGGTGTTGACGGAGTTGAAAGCTGATCCAGCCATCTCTGAGATCCCGGTGATCATGGTTACAATCATGGACGAGAAACAAATGGGCTATGCGCTGGGCGCAGCCGACTATTTGACCAAGCCCATCGATTGGGATCGGCTTGCTGCTATTTTGCAGAGGTATGAGTGCGCCCGTCCACCCTGTCCAGTGTTGGTGGTCGAAGACGATCCGGTAATGCGCGAGATGCTTCACCGCCGGCTGGAAAAAGAGGGTTGGAAGGTGATCGATGCCGAGAATGGACGCGTTGCGCTGGAGCGAATGACTGAACGACAACCAGACCTTATCCTACTGGATTTGATGATGCCGGAGATGGACGGGTTTCAATTTTTAGACGAAATTCA
>VBKY01000006.1:0-2375 GCA_005879255.1 Deltaproteobacteria bacterium | reverse complement strand
CGAGGAACTCATACGCGAGGTTCGCGATTTGGTGACTGCCTCACTCCGCCCAAAATCCGCAGGCGCAAAGGTGATATCAGCGCACGAAGATCTTGTCGGGCGAGAGACGATCTGAAAAAGGTCTGCAAGAACCACGGCCCTTCGGCGTGCTCAGGGTAGCGTGGCCTCAGCATGCAGCCGGCATGAATTTGCTTTCACGAGAGGAGAGGCTAGGATGGCGAAAATTCTTTGCGTCGAGGACAATGCAGAGAATCTATTTATGCTACAACGGCGGCTGACCCGCCGCGGATTCGACGTCACGGTCGCAACCGACGGCGGGCAGAGCATCGAATGGGCGAAAACGTTGCAGCCCGACTTGATTGTGATGGATCTGAATCTTCCGGGGCTTAACGGTTTCGAGGCGACCCGCCGTTTGAAGAGTCAGCGGGAAACGAAAGATATTCCGATTATCATCCTTACAGCGGAGTACACTGAGAGAAGCCGCGCAAACGCGCTCGCCGCCGGCTGCGACGAATTCGAACTAAAGCCCATCGATTTTGAGGGACTAGTCGGAAAAATTCAGTCGCTTCTCAGCCGGGGCACTAAACCGTGAGGCGACGGTTGAAATCGTTAGTTGTAAGGGGAGTTCTCGGATGCCGAAGATCCTGCTAGTGGAGGATAATGAGATGAACCGCGACATGCTGTCGCGCCGTCTCGAACGGCGCGGTTATCGAGTCGCTATCGCTCTGGATGGTGAACAAGGTGTGTCGATGGCCGGATCGGAGGCTCCTGACCTGGTCTTGATGGATATGAGTTTGCCCGTGTTGGATGGCTGGGAAGCTGCGCGCCGACTTAAAGCCACTCCCGAAACTCGAGCCATTCCTATCATTGCGCTCACCGCCCATGCGATGGTGGGAGATCGGGAAAAGGCGATCGAGGCGGGATGCGACGATTACGATACAAAGCCAGTCGAATTTCAGCGGTTGCTGGAGAAGATCGAGGCCATTCTAGGTAAAGGGACGCCAGCATGAACGGCAAAACTATCCCTGATGATGTGACAGAGCAAATGATAACCGAGGACGGCGAGAACCAGCCTGCTTCTCTTGCCAATGTGCGCCATATGTTGCGTACCCCATTGAATCACATTATCGGATACAGCGAGATGTTACTCGAAGAGGCCAGTGAACGCGGCCTTGAAGCTTTTACCGCCGACCTTCAGAAGATCCACAAAGCCGGCAAGCAGCTACTGGGTTTTATCAATGACTTCTTCGATGCGTCGACGACGACCGACCGGACTGCAGCGCATGTTCCAAAAACGACCACCGCCGACGGCCTCTTTCGGGAAGCAAAGCTTGACATTCATCCTTTGCTGGGAGCTCACGGAACGGCCGCGGGCCGCATCCTCGTTGTCGATGACAATGAAAGCAACCGAGACATGCTTTCCCGCCGTCTGCAACATGAAGGTTACGAAGTCTGCATAAGCGACAGTGGCCATGAGGCTTTGGCACTCCTCAGCACGCAAGCGGTCGATCTCATCCTCCTTGACGTGATGATGCCGGAAATGGATTGATACGACGTGCTCAAAGAGCTGAAGGCCAACAATCTCTGGCGCAACATACCCGTCATCATGATCTCAGCCCTCGACGAGATCGACAGTGTCGTGAGATGCATCGAGCGTGGAGCGGAGGACTACTTGCCCAAGCCGTTCGACCCCGTGCTGCTGCGCGCCCGCATCGGCGCCTGCCTGGAGAAGAAGCAGCTCCGCGACCAGGAGGTTCTATATTTAAAGGACGTGACCCGCGTCACCGACGCGGCCGCCGCGGTTGAAGACGGAACGTTTGCCGCAGAGAAACTGAGCGACGTGACGCTTCGCAGCGACGAGCTGGGCCGGCTCGCGCGCGTCTTCCAGCGAATGGCGGTCGAGGTGCGGGCGCGCGAGCAGCGCTTGAAACAGCAGATTCAGGAATTGTGCATCGAGATCGACGAAGTGAAAAAGGCGCAGCAAATCGCCGAGATCACCGAGACCGACTACTTTTACCAGTTGAAACAAAAGGCCAACGACCTAAGAGGAAGAGGGAAAAAATCTTAGCCCCGATCCGGGCCGTTCCCCCGGCTCCGACAGGAACGTTTTCATATTCAAGCCATTTTATCGCGCCAAGCAACCAGCGAAACAAATCCAAAATCCGAATATCGAAATCCGAAACAAACTCAGAGACAAATAAATCTCAAATCGGGAAAATCCAAAACACCGAATCGAAGGAAGCTTGTTTGGAATTTTACATATTTTGGTCATTTGAAATTGTTTCGAATTTCGGATTTCGTGCTTCGAATTTCTTGTTCTTGGCGCCTTTGCGTCTTTGCGCGAGACATAGTTTTTCCGATGTCTTATTTAATTC
>VBKY01000478.1 GCA_005879255.1 Deltaproteobacteria bacterium | reverse complement strand
CGATAGCCAGATCAAAGAAGCCCTGGCGGGCAACCTGTGCCGCTGCGGCACGCATATCCGGATTCTGCGCGCGGTAAAGCGGGCCGCGGGACAGCTGGTGTAGGGAAGGAGGTATGGAATGAAAACACTATCCGTCTCACGCAGACAGTTTCTCAAAGGCAGCGGCGCGCTGATCGTCAGCTTCAAGTTCTTTCCGTCTTCGCCACTCTTAGCGCAATCGATGGTGGAGCCGCGCACCGATGCTGACCCGACACAACTTGACTCCTGGCTGGCGGTCGCTTCGGACGGCACCGTCACCGTTTATTCCGGCAAAGTCGATCTCGGGACCGGGGTTGAAACCGCGCTGGCACAAATCGTTGCGGAAGAATTGGACGTTCCGTTCAACAAGATCCATATGAGTGGCTTGGACACGTCGAAAGCGATTGACCAGGGCATAACTGCAGGTAGTCGAACCATCGAAAGAGGCGGCCCGCAACTGCGTCAGGCTGCCGCAGCGGCGCGTCAAGAGCTGTTGAAGCTCGCAGCCGCAAAACTCAACTCGACCGCGGAAAAATTGGTGGTAAAAGACGGCGTCGTCAGTGTCGCCGGCGATCCCAAGAAATATGTCACCTACGCCCAGCTCATCGGCGGCAAAAAGTTCAATGTTAAAATTACTGCAACCGACACTGGCTGGAATATGAAAGTCGCGCCCGAAGTTCGCGCGAAGGATATCAAAGACTATAAGGTCGTCGGTACCTCACAGAAACGACTCGAGTTGCCACCGAAGCTGACCGGTGAGTTCGTCTACGCCCACGACGTGCGCGTGCCGGGAATGTTGCATGGCCGCGTCGTTCGTCCCCCAACGATCACATCGAAGCCAGCGAGCATCGATGAAAGCGCGATTAAAAGTATTCCCGGCTTGGTGAAAGTTGTCCAAGAAGGAAGTTTCGTCGGCGTCGTCTGCACGACGGAATGGTCGGCCGTCAAAGCGGCAAAAGCGCTAAAAGTGACTTGGTCGCAACCGGCGACGAAAATGCCCGCCAATTCGGAGGAAGTTTTTACTTATCTGAAGAATACCAAGAGCCTGCGCGATCAGGTCACGGTTAACCGAGGCAATCCGGACGCGGCACTCGCGCAGGCGAGCAAAACGTACGAAGCCGCTTACCGCTGGCCGTTTCAGTTGCACGCCATGATGGGTCCGTCGTGCGCCGTCGCCGATGTCGGCAAAGAACAAGCGACGATCTATACCGGCACTCAAGGTTCATTCGAGACGCGCACGGCGGTTGCTGAGATGCTCGGCTTCCCCGAGAAAAATGTGCGCGTGCTCTGGCGCGAAGCCTCAGGTAGCTACGGCCGCATGGGCGCCGATGATGTCGCCGAAGATGCCGCGCTGCTCTCGCGCGCGGTCGGCAAACCAGTGCGCGTGCAGTGGATGCGCGATGACGAACATGCCTGGGAGCCGAAAGGTCCGGCGCAGCTGGACCTAGCCCGCGCCGGTGCCGACGCGCAAGGTAAGATCATCGCCTGGGATTTTGCCGACCGCGGTTTTCCTCTGACCGCCGCCTCGGGCCGAGGATTGCGCCTGCTCGCCTCGCGGCAAATCGGCATGAAACCCACGGCGGATGGAAATTCCAACGGCACCCAGGGCGGCGGCGAAATGTATACGTTCGAAACCCAAAAGTGCACCGCACCGCTGATCCCGTGGGTGCAAGCCGACGAGACGCCGCTTCGCACCGGCTATCTACGCGCACCAGGCGATATCGCTCGCTGCTTCGCCAGCGAATCGTTCATGGATGAAATCGCCGCGGACGAGCGTGTTGACCCTGTTCAATTTCGCCTGCGTTATCTTGGCAGCAACAAACGTGGCATCGACGCGCTAACCGCCGTGGCAAAGCAAGCCAACTGGCAGGAACGACCCTCCCCTTCTGCGCCATCGAGTGCAACGAAGGCAACGGGCCGAGGCGTAGCGATCTCCAATCGCGCGAATGCCATTTGCGGCGCCGTCGCAGAAGTGGAAGTCGACAAAACCACATGGAATGTTGCGGTCAAACGTTTCATTCTGTCGCATGACTGCGGACTGATCATCAATCCCGACGGGCTAAAAAACCAGATCGAGGGAAATATTATTCAGGGCGTCAGCCGCTCGCTCATGGAAGAAGTCAAGTTCGATTCCACCGGAATCAAGACTCTTGATTGGAGCACTTACCCCATCCTTAGATTTCCTGACGTTCCTGAAATCGAGATCGTCTTGCTCAACCGCCCGGAGATGCCCGCTCTCGGCGGCGGAGAACCGTCCAGTGCGCCAATCGCCGCGGCTATTGCCAACGCGATCTTCGACGCCGTCGGCGTGCGCCTGCGCGAGGCGCCGTTCACGCCGGAACGTGTGCTGGCGGGAATGAAAAAAGCGTAAGTGTGACTGTGGGGATAGGCTTTGGGAACAGGCTACTTTTTCGTCTTTTGAAAAAGTTGCCTGTCCCCCTTTTCCTATCCTGTGGCAATCCCGCGTCCGGCAATCTTTCTACGGAGATCATGATTTCTCCACTCCTTCGCCGCGGCTTTTTTGCCTTACTGTCAATGATTATAATTACCCCGACTCCCTCGTTGTTGGCCTGGGGCGACGAAGGCCACGAGATTGTCGGTGTCATTGCCTACGCGCGCCTCACGCCGGTAGTTAAAAGCAAAGTCGATGCGCTGCTCGCCGCCGACAAAGATAATTTGACCGCAGCGGATTTTGTCAGCCGGACCACATGGCCGGACAAGTATCGTGACTCCGACCGAACCAGCACGAAGATCCGCTACAATGCAACCCGTAACTGGCATTTTGTCGATATCGAAATCGCTGACGGCAATATCGCCTCCGCCTGTAACCATCACCCGAAATTGCCGGCGGGCACAGCCGCGAGCACCGGTCCCGCTAACGCCTGCCTACTCGACAAGATCGACCAATTCATCGCCGAGCTGCGCGATGCCTCGATCGCCAAGCCCGAGAAGATACTCGCGCTAAAGTTTCTGTTACATTTGATCGGCGACCTGCACCAGCCGCTGCATACGGCGGACAACAAAGATCGCGGCGGAAATGAAGTACCGGTCTTCTTCGGCGATCCCCCGACGTCTGGCAACCTTCACTCCTACTGGGACAACCAGATCGTGCAGCGCCTTGGCAATGACCCAAGGGCCGTAGGCGCATCTCTGAACAAACAGATCACCCAAGCACAAGCCGACGAATGGTCGAAGGGAACGGTGACAGATTGGGCGGAGGGATCTTTCAGCCAAGCGAAGAAAGTTGTCTACAATTTCGCCGGCACGCAGCAATTCATCGACGATCGCGGCGCGAACGGCGTACGCCTCGACGCCGCATACGACAATCGCGCGCTGCCGGTCGTGCGCGAGCAACTTTCCAAAGCCGGCGTCCGGCTGGCAAGTGTTTTGAACAACATTCTGAAGTAATGAAGCCAATCTCTTCGTTCAGGCTCTCTGGAACTCTCGCTGCCACAGCATAATTCGGAGACTGCATAGACGCATCGATCAATTCAATCTCAGGCTAAATCTGGTCTTCCCACTCGACGAATAGCTGTCGCTTTCCTCGTAGATCTCGCCTTTCTCTACTAGCGCCCGCGCTGACGCTGCGACAGCAGCTTGACCGACAGAAGCCGAATCTGAGCGCATAGGCCATCTTGTTCAAATCGGATTAATCGCTCTCAAGAATGCTACACTCATCGGCCCGAACTGTTTAAACCTGGGACATATTGCCACACGCGCACATACTTGGTGTGGGAAAGATGTAAAGTCTGAGTTCGATTCTCGCTGGGCGCAGCACGTTGAGTTCAAAAAAATTCCACAATATCAGACTACTGATTTGAGGGATGTTTCCTACCGAATTTCTGGAGAAGTTTCTGAATTTTAGCATCAAACTGATGAAGATTAGCAGGCTTTCCGAGAATATCGTTAAACACATTCGGCATGCTTTCGTCAGTAAATGTTTTAGCCGTCACTGCGAGGATAGGAATGTGACGTGTTTTCGCGTGTTTTCGGAGTTCCGAGGCGATTTGCACCCCGTCCATGTCTTGGAGCATGACGTCCATAACGACCAAATCGGGGATTTCAGAGCCAGCGGTCTCGATCGCTTCAAATCCATCTTGCGCGTGTAAAACGCGGTATCCGCGATGCGTCAAATACACCCGCATTATTTCGATCAGATCTATATTGTCCTCTATTAAAAGAATCTTCTCCTTCACGGGTAAGGCTTTATGCATCAAAAATGCCAACTCCCGAAACAAGCCAGTACTTCGAACAGTTAACTTCAAAAACTTCACTTGCCTTCTCCCGTCGATTTATCTAATTAGCGCCTAATCCCATGGCGCGCACACAGCAAGAGATCGAAGACGAACTCAATGACGTCCGCTGCGCGATGAAGGCGATGCTCTCGACGAAAGAGGGAGCGTCGGCCTTCGCAACGTGCAGGATCTCGGCGGCCGAGTGGAGCAGGGCATGCGGCCAACCTATGCGTAGCTAAGGACAGAACATCGCCATCGAGTACCGATAGCGGAGGGGAGGCTCGATCGGATCCCTGAGCTTTCGGCCGAGCTGGTGCGTCTTACAAACCTTAACAGAGAGCTAGGCGGGAAGCGGCTGGAGTTGCACAAAGAAGCCGTTCCCAAAAGTAAAGCGAAACTATAAGGTGATAATCAGGTGGATGAAAACGATAAGTAGAACGTTGCTACTTTTGTGCTGCCTTACACTGCGGCTAGCCGAGGCAGCAGAGAGCGCTGATCGATAAGCGGAAGGAGAGAGAAGAGATGTCACACTATGAAATTCATGTCACCTGTACGGAATGCGGTGGAGAACATCCCATGCGTGTTCGCATCAACCTAGAAGATGGCCCACCGAGTAAACGGAGCGTCAGCGACGCTTACCCTGATAAACGCACCCGCCACAGCTACAGCCAGTCGAGGGGCACAACGTCCTGTGCTTAAAAACGGGAAGAACAATCATTCAGTCCAATCTCGATGACGTGTTCTTAGTGCCTGCGGACATGACGAGTAAAAAAGCATTCAGCTTAGTTTGACGCGTTGCTGTCGATGGCATTAAAAGGGCGGCTTCGCAACAGCGCTAGTCGCTGTCGTCTAATTCTAGATGGCGATAGCTTTTTCGATGGCCGAAACGGCGTCGGGACAGAGCCGCCTCGCCATAGCGAGAAGCATTTGCGCTTCCGGCACTTCGCAGGCGATTACCATTATGCGCTCGTAATGGCCGTTTTGGGGATGGCTCACTATGAGGCTGTTTTTGAGAATTTCGTACTCCCGAGACGACGCGTCACACTTCTCCAAGAAGCGGTCGTACTGGTCGAGAGACATCTCAATGATCATCTTCACTGGCCGACGCTATCCTTCGGTTGCGAAAGCACAAGGACCCAAATGGTCTAATGCGAGTAGTTTTTTAACATCCGCTATCTTAATGAGCGGGGAGAAATAATAGCCTGTTTTCCAGTTGCCGCTTGCTTCGGCCTCATCTAGCTGAATAATCACCCAGCGCAGACTGGAGTACGGTGAAAGCTCAAGCCATTTGTCAATTGTGAACTTCGTCTCCAGATCGGCCCACCAATCCGCCGTCTGAAGACCCAGCTTTTCGATACACCAGACGAGAGGCTTTTCGGCTACCGGATCTGCTCGGCCGGTCAATCCCTCTTTCATGAAACAGATCTTTGCCATTGTGAGTCCTAAATCGCGCTCGATTTTGCTCCTGGTTATTGTGTCTACGGCAGAATAAATTCTTCTATCTTTGCTTTGATGAGAGCGGCGGCAATCGGCTTTTGCAAGTAATCGACAATGCCTGCGCGGAGTGCTTCTTCCATCTTTTCCCCGCTAGGATACGCGCTGCAAGCAATGATAGGGATAACGGCTGTCACTCGGTTTTTTTTGATCGCACGGGCCGCATCGATACCACTCATATCGGGAAGACCAAGGTCCAAGAGGATAAGACTAGGTTTAGCAAACACCGCTTTTTCGATTGCTTCACTGCCGCTCCCCGCCTCTGATATTTGGTAGCCAGAAAACCGTATGATCGACATGAAAATCTGTCGCAAGTCGTCATTGTCTTCCACTACGAGAATATTCTTTGCCATGGCGCACTAATGTGTTCCTGGGATAGCGCAAATGGAGTGCCGGCCGGAATAGTAAACTAAAGCGTTCCCATTGGCGTGCAAGTGCAGCAACAGTCAAGTGAGTCTCATCAGAGGCGGGATAAAGAAGTCTTATCGCGCGATTACGCCCGCGAAAAGGGTATTCGAGTCCGATTGGAAGTGAATTACTTGTGCGTACAAATTGCAGTTTGTTGTTGCCCGCTTCTACCAAAATGTGGCTGAGTTCGTCCACGAGGGAATGAGCCGCCACTTGCCCGCCCTGGAGATTTTGCTGGAGCTAAGATCTCGACGACTGCGCGGCGAAGAGAATTCCGGCCTCTGATAATCTACTTTCCTCCCAATTTAGGTAACGAGCCATCAACTAAAGACTGTCGGCCCGTGATAGATCGAAGTCATTCGCTTGCGCCCGGAAGTTGGTAGTCCATACGGAACATCAAAAGTCGTTTTGGTCGTCTCTTTGGGTTGCCGCGCTATTGACTAATCTTGACAATAGTTGTCAATCTGGTATCCGGTTCCTTCATTTCGCTAGCGCTAGTCTACAACAGTGAGTAGGTGGAAAGCAGGAACACTCGGTCGCTTTCTCCCGGTTTTTGCTTTTCGCTTCCCCTCAGCTTTGACTTTAGGTTCAGTTCATCGAGGTAGGACTACGTCTCCACTGCGATGAACCGGTAATGAAAGAGAACATTGGAGGACTTATGAGCAGAGTCTATAACTCTCTGAAGCTAAAAATACGGGACACCTTACAGTGGGGCAAAACCAATTCTATGCCCTTGGCTCGAGTAAAAAGCACTAATGCTTTAAGTTTAAACCATGAAATGGAAGGGCTCGAGAAACTTGTTGCGGACAGGATCGGTAAGCTGAAGGCAGCGGTGAAGGCAGGTGAAGCAATGGTAGAGGAGGCCCGGCAAGCCGAGCACCTCGCCGGTAATCTCAAAGCAGACATTACTGCGTTGGAGGCTAAGCTCAAAGAGATGGAGGAGACCATCCGGAGAAAAGATTTTTCCCGCCAAAAAATGGAAGAAACTCTTACTGCTGAAATAAAAAATTTGCAAAACGACCTAAAGAAAAAAGACGAGACGCTGGCAACGCGAGGTAACGAGATAAACGATTACCAGTCCAAGATAGATGACAACGTCAAGCAGATAGGCAAGTTAGAGTTGGCTAACAGGAAAACGAAAGAGGAGGCAGCTAGTCACGCTAAGCGTGCCGAGGTTCTCGCCGAGAGCTACCAAGCAAAGATCACTGCGCTCGAATCCCAGCTTAAGGAGACAAAGGAACTCGCCCGCCAGAAAGAGTCGACCATCAAAGAGGTAGAACAAAAGCTGGTTGCCAAGGTGCAA
>VBKY01000472.1 GCA_005879255.1 Deltaproteobacteria bacterium | reverse complement strand
ATGCATGCACGCGCGTACAAATCGCGCGACGACATTCAAAGCGTCGCTCATTTGCACAATCACATGGTCGCCACGCTTACGATGGTGGACAAGCCGTTTTTTCCGGCCTCATCTAACCCCGGCGCTTTTTTCGGGCCGGGCCCCTTGCCCGTTTATAAGGATCCGGCGCTCATTCATACCATTGAGCAGGGCGACGCGGTCGCTCACGCTCTTGGCAAGGGAGATGCGGTTTTGCTTCGTGGACACGGCTCAATGGTCGTGGCGCAATCCGTCGAGTGGGTGTTTGCCGCCTGTGTCGACTTGGAAGAGGCAGCATCGAGATTTTACAAAGCTGCTTTTTTGGGACCGGTGCTCGTTTATAACGATGACGAAACACAGCGGGTTATGAGAGGCCGACGCAAAGACTCTGTAGTACAAAAAATCTGGGATCATAATGTCGCGAAAACCAAATTGGCGGGTCTTATGGCCGCAATTTAGCGTCCCGATATTCTCGGTTTCTGTCGAAAATTTGATCATTTCTATGGTCTCTGCCGAGTTACATTAATACGTAGGGTTTTTCCTATAATTATCAATTTAGACTTGATAATTCTTAGGCTTAGCTGATGTAGGGGTTTTTTTCCTTCATTCGTGGCTTCGGCAATTATTATTTGCAAGGCGACCACCACCTGTGGTATAAGCTATGATTCAAGTTAACCAGGAGTATGTTCTCAGATGTACGATGATTTTTTGGCAAGAATTCTCGAACCCGACATTTTTCTACCTTCCCAGTTCTACGGATCAGGTGGGTTATCGCGCCAGCTCGAAGGCGAAAAGCGACTCATGATCGCAATCTTAAAAGACGCGGTCGAATGCTTGGAGAAATATCGGAGTGCCAGGAGCAGCGCCGCTCGGAGCCATTACGAGAATGCCATCGATTGGATCAAAGATACTGATACTGAATGGCTTTTTTCGTTTACCAATATCTGCGACTTGCTCGGTTTTGACCCCGATTACATACGTGAAGTGCTGCTCAAGCGGGAAAATAAGTATAACAAACCCGTGCGTCCCAGTGTACTTTCGTTTGCGGCCATGGGTAGTCCGCAGTAAGACCTATTTTTTTCTGTTTTTCAGGATTTTTAGTTCTTCTTTGATCAGCTGAGCGTGCGGCGAGTTCTCACCAAGGATCTTTAGCGCTCGTTCAAAGTCGGCGATCGCTCGTTCGTCTTCATCCTGGAGCATAAAGGACCGGCCGAGGTAGTAGTAACCGTCTCCACGACGGTCGAGTTTGCCATAAACGATTCCGAGCCGGTATGGCGGACGGTCCCAAAGCGGCGCGAGATTTTGCGCATTGAGATATGCTCCTGCCGCGCTTCGAAGGTCGCCCGACTTTTCGAGCATATCCCCTAGGTAAAGGTATGTCAGAGGCTCGTTTGGCTCGAGCGCCAATGAGCGGTCGAAAGCTGCTCGCGCGGCGTTGAACTCGCCGATTTGCGAATACAGGCGGCCCAGGTCGCGCTGCAGCCCGGAATTGTCGGGCCTAAGCTGCCGGGACTTTTCATAACTACGTTGAGCCTGTGGCAACTGTTCTTGAAGCTGCTGTGCAAAGCCGAGCAAGTAGAGAAGTTCAGGATTTTCCGGATCTTGTCGGACTAGTTTTTCGTATTCGCCTACTACAGAGTCACCAGCAGGCCGCTCCATTCGGATGACAAGCTGAACTTTTTTCAAGGACTCGAGGTTTTCCACTCGAGGCTGGGTTGTGCCGAGGGATCGCACAACCAGTTCAGCGTTGGCCAGCCGTTCTTGTGTTATTGGATGGCTCATGATGTAGGCAGGAACGTCAATCGGGTTGCGTTGTCGCTCTTGATCCAAGGTCTTAAGAAAGGCGATGGTACCCTTGGGATCGAAACCAGCAGCCGCTATGTACCGCGTTCCTAATGTGTCGGCTTCCATTTCCAGCTGCCGGCTGTACGCCGCTTGGCGCGTGGCGGCGATTGCTTGCCCCACGACTCCCGCCGCTTGACCTCCGCTACCGCTGCGCGCCAGCAAAACCATGCTAAGCAGACTCAAAACGGATATTGCGTCAGGTCCCGACGAACGTGCCATGTGTCGCCCCTTGACATGGACGATTTCATGACCGAGCACTCCGGCCAATTCATCCGTGCTCTTTGCCCGCTCGATCAATCCTGTAAAAACGTAAATAGACCCGCCGGGGACCGCGAAGGCGTTGAGCTGGGAATCATCGACCACGAAGAAACGATAGTCGAACGCTTGCGGTCCAGTGGCAGCCAGGATGCGCCGGCCGACGCGGTCGACATAGCGCTCAACTTCGGGATTGTTGATAAACTTGAAATACTTTTTGGCTTCCCGGCGAAATTCTCGACTGATCCTGGTTTCTTCGTCTTCGCTGGGTGGACTGATGGAGGGAAGAGATGGGAGATTGGAACGATCAAATAAACCGCAGCTCGTGATAAGCAGGGCCACAACGAGCCCGAGCGCGCATCGAGCACGCCATGGCTCAGCGTGAGCAGGCCATCTTGTCATTGGCAAAGTATAGTGAGTGACTACCGGCCGTTCAATAGCGGTTATAAGTTAAGCGGCCGGAGTTGACGACCTGAGGTTAAGCCCATATTGTCTGGCTTTATGAAATCCCTGAGGAGCGAGTGATGCCGACACGATTTGAAATTCCGGCCGAGAAAGTGACTTGGCGCTGCGATCTCTCCTATCTGCCGTTCACCTGCACGGCGGAGATGACACCACTAGAGGATTTTATCGGCCAGGACAGGGCGATTCGCGCCATTGAATTCGGTCTGGGCGTGAACAAGCCCGGTTTCAATATTTTTGTTACGGGGCTCACGGGTACGGGCAAGGCCAGTATCATCAAGGCATTTCTCAAGAAGGCGACTGTCAAACACGCGGCGCCGATCCTCGATGCTCCGAAACCGGAGGATTGGTGTTATGTCTACAACTTCACAGACACCGACCGGCCTCACGCGCTAAGAATTCGCCGCGGTTGGGGTAAAGCACTGAAATCGGACATGGACCAGCTCGTGCAAAATCTGCAGCGTGAAGCGAAAAAGATGTTTGAGAGCGACGAGTACGCGCACCAACGCCAGGAGATGATCGAACAGTTACAAAAAAAACAACAAGTGATGATGGAAGGGTTGATGGAAGAAGCCAGCCGCAATGGTCTCGCCTTGCGTATGACTCCTTCCGGTATCGCGCTTTTGCCGGTTAAAGACGGCAAACCGATGCAGGACTCGGATTATCTGGCGCTATCGTCGGCCGAGAAGAAACGACTGGAGGAAAGTCGCGGCGAGATCGAGAAAAAGGTGGAAGACACGCTTCGAGAAGGGAAAAAACTTGAAAGAGAGATTGCCGAGAAATTGGAAGCCGCTGAAACTCAGGCAGCCGATTATTTGGTTCGGTTGCCGTTCGCTGAGCTTAAGCAGAAATACAAAGATTATCCTAAAGTGCTCGTCTACCTCGACGGCGTGCGTGATCATATTCTAAAAAATTTGCAGCGCTTCAAAACCGCTGATGCCGCTCCGGCTGCGGGACCGTTGATGGCGATGCAGCTCGGGGAAGCGCCAAGCGATCCGTTCCTACCCTATCGGGTCAATGTTTTCGTCGATAATAGCGACGCGCAAGGTCCGCCGATTATCGTCGAGACTAATCCGACTTATCATAATCTTTTTGGAGTGGTCGAAAAAAAACCGATTGTCGGCGGTTACGTTACTGACTTCACGCTGATCAAGGCCGGCTCGATCAGCCGGGCAAACGGCGGCTATCTGGTGCTTTATGATCGCGA
>VBKY01000005.1:2459-21250 GCA_005879255.1 Deltaproteobacteria bacterium | reverse complement strand
AATACTCCGAAACAATGCATTCCCTCGCCGACACTGGTTCACTTTCGCACCGGCCGGACGGGCGTGGACAAAACGGCTTATCCAGATATTCAGGAATTCTTCGCTGATTTGGCGCGCGTGTACCGTGAAGAAATCGCCGAGCTTGCAGCTGCGGGTTGCACCTACCTTCAGATCGACGACGTCAACTTCGCTTATCTGTGCGATCCCAAGATGCGGGACGGCGCGAAAAAGATCGGCGAAGATCCGGATAAGCTGCCTTTGTTGTACGCCAATCTCATCAACGAGTGCATTAAAGATCGGCCCGCCAATATGGTGGTGTGCACGCACCTTTGCCGCGGCAATTTCCGGAGTTCTTGGGTTGCCGAAGGCGGCTACGATCCCGTCGCTGAAGTCTTGTTCAATGCGCTCAACGTCGACGGCTATTTTCTGGAATTCGACACGCCCCGCGCCGGAAATTTTGCGCCGTTGCGCTACCTACCCAAAGGAAAGAAGCTGATCCTTGGTCTGGTAACGTCCAAGAGCGGCGCGTTGGAAAAAGGCGACGATCTCAAACGCCGCATCGACGAAGCGAGTAAATTTGTTCCTCTCGATCAGCTTGGCATCAGCCCGCAATGCGGTTTTTCGAGCACGGTTCTCGGCAACAAGCTGACTATCGACGATCAGATCGCCAAGTTAAGATTAGTTGTGCAGGTGGCGCGGGAGGTATGGGGATAAAGGTCTGCAAGGAGGATGAATCGATTGACTACATTAGGGCATCTAAGATCA
Source organism: Deltaproteobacteria bacterium (assembly GCA_005879255.1). The sequence continues at coordinate 20,485 of VBKY01000005.1, read as the reverse complement.
CTGATTCTGAAAAACTGAATGGCTAAGCAGCAAAAACAAGTAACAGGCACCGAGCATCTCACGATCTCGCGCGAAGAAATCCTCAACCGTTTGCATGACCGCGCGCTTGTTATCGTCAACGTCACGCCGAAGGAATCGTTCGTTGAGGGTCACATCCCCGGTTCGATCAATCTTCCCGTCGCCGATATCGAGTCCAAGGCCCGCCAACTGATTTCCAATCCATCTCAGGAGATCGCCGTGTATTGCGCCGGGCCGACGTGACCGCTGGGCGAGCAGGCGGTCGTCTTGCTAAAGAAATTGGGCTACACCAACGTCCGTCATTACGGCGGGGGCATGGCAGATTGGGTAGCGAGTGGCGGACCAGTCGAGAGAAGCAATCCACCGGCGGAGACGTCTCAGGCTCGCTCGAGCGTGCGGCGGAACGTTCCGCGGCGCCTTTCATGGTTGGAAATTTTGGCGAGTTGGCCGCTGGAACGGCTAATCGGCTTTTGGATCGGAATGATCCTCGTGTTTGGCCTGATTTACTGGATCACGGGTATCAGCATGGGCTGGGGGCTGCAGACCGGCAATGTCGCCGTCAAACCCGACCTCAATGGTCTCGAAACAGCGATCTATTTCAGTTTCGTCACGGCTCTTTCGATCGGTTATGGTGACGTCATTCCGCTCGGCGCTCTGCGTATCCTTGCTGTAACAGAGGGTATTGCCGGTTTGCTTATATTCGGCTGCGTTATTTCGAAGCTGGTTTCACGCCGGCAGGAAGAGCTGACTGAAGAGATTCACCGCACGACGTTCGAGGATCGCTTGGATCGCGTTCGAACCAATCTGCATTTAGTTTTTTTAGACCTTGGCTCGGTGCAGCAGCTGCAAGCCGAGCAGGGGACGCTGACCGGGCAGGTGCTGCGGCGGCTGGAAAGCACGGTGCGCGTTTTTCGCGGCGAGCTGCAAACGATTCATGATCTACTCTACCGCCCGAACGTGGATCCCGACGAGGAGGCACTCGAATCGCTTCTGGCAAATCTGGTGATTTGTCTACAAAGCTTAGTGGAATTGAACGGTTCACGTCCAACTGGCAGTGGACAATCGGCCTCCCTCGATGCAAGTTTACGCTCGATCAGCAGATTAGCGCAGGAAATCTGCGGTGAGTGCGTGCCACGAGTCTATGCTCCGTCGCTGAAGGAGTCGATGGATCAGATTCAGGAGCTGGCGCGGCGAATCGCCTGACATCTCCAGCCCGGATGATGGGATTGCACGCATGTTCGTTAGTGTAGTATAGGATCAGCGATAATTCTTGACGGGAGGCTGATCTATGCGAAAGATAGCGCAAGCGCTTTTACCGGTAATCGGTTTGATTTGGCTTCTGAGTGGCTGCCAAGCCATCACCGGTGAGACCATGGGACAAAACATCGACGATACGACGATTACAACCACAGTAAAGACCAAACTCGCGGCGGAAAAAGGCATTACATTGACGCGCGTTCAAGTCGACACCAATCGCGGCGTGGTCCAGCTAACCGGAGTGGTCGATTCGGCCTCGGACCGAAGTAAAGCCGAACAGATCGCGCGCGGCGTTGGGGGAGTCAAAAGCGTCGTGAATAACCTCCAGGTGAAGTGACCGCGTTTGACAAATTATTGAATAACTCTTCGTTCGCGTAGTTATCCCGGCGGTTCGTGCTGAGTTTATCGAGTTGGTCACGTCTCGTGCCCGATTCGCTCCTAATTCGTGCACGAGCCGTGTGCGCGATTTACCGCACAGTCTTGCAAAGGGGCAATATCCTGATCATTAAACTAAGTTCACGTGACACTCTGCCCCTCTGAGATATCGCCGGTCGCTTTGCAGGCCCCGTGCGTAGATGTTACGTTATCTTCATGGGGAAAACAGCCGTAGTCGTCGATCCGGAGTACTTAAAGCATTTTCCGGGAGAGGACCATCCCGAGCGGCCTGATCGTATTCAAGTGCTGCTCGAATTGGCCGGCGGACTCAGTCGAAAAAAGTTTCAGCTTTTGCCACCAAGGGCCGCCAGCCGAGCCGATATCGAGCACACCCACGGTGCCGATCACGTACGGCTAGTCGAGTCAACTTCCAGCGTAAACCGATATGCGCTCGACGGCGACACGATTACCTGCCGCGATTCTTTTGGCGTCGGACTGCTCGCCGTCGGCGGCTTTTTGAACCTGCTCGATTCCATCGCAGCAAAAGATAGCCGAAACGGCTTTGCGTTGGTTCGGCCTCCCGGTCATCACGCTTTGCGCAATCGGGCGATGGGTTTTTGCTTGTTTAACACGATGGCGGTCGGCGCCGAGTATCTCAAGCGTATCCACGGGGCGAAAAAAATTCTCATCATGGACTGGGACGTTCATCATGGGAACGGGACCCAAGACGCGTTCTACGATGACCCGTCCGTCTTGTTCATCTCGACGCATCAATTTCCTTTTTATCCGGGCAGCGGCGCCGTCAACGAAGTCGGCGTCAATGCCGGCGCCGGTTTCACCATCAACGTACCGCTGCCGGCCGGCTGTGGCGATGCTGAATATCTTCAAGTTTTCGAACAGGTCGTCGTGCCTGCCGCGGAAAAATTTGCACCGGAGTGGATTTTGGTTTCCGCCGGTTTCGATCCGCACCGGCGGGATCCGCTGGGTGGCATGGGTGTTACCGAAGCAGGATTTGGCGCGATGGCCGAGAAACTGCTCGTCCTTGCCGAGCGATTCGCCGACGGCCGTATCGCCTTCTTGCTCGAGGGCGGTTACGATCTAGCCGGTCTGCGCGATTCCGTGGCTGCGGTGTTGGAAGCGATGCAGACCGAGCACGATGACCAACCGCAGACCTTGCAGATGGCCCAAAGCAGGATCGAACCACTCCTTCATCGAATCCTTCAAGTGCACGAAAAATATCAATAATCTGAATTCCTATTGACCCGCTCTGGCGAGTCAACTATAAAGTTTCAATTCCATTACAATTTGATTAATGTGTGGTTGGGGCGCGTGAACATGAACGAACAACGTAGGGTTGTAGTAACGGGTCTAGGTATAGTTTCTCCGCTGGGGACCGGTGTCGAAAAAAATTGGCAGGCTATACTAGAAGGCCGGTCGGGAATCCGCAAAATTACTCGCTTTGCCTCCGACGGGTTCGCGTCGCGCATCGCCGGCGAAGTGCCGGACTTCAAGGCGGAAGATTTCATCGACGCTAAAGAGATCAAAAAAATGGATCTCTTTATTCAATATGCGCTCGGCGCGGCGGCGATGGCGGTGGAGGACAGCGGGTTGAAAATCGAAGGGGAATTCGCCGAAGAGGTCGGCGTGATTATTGGTGTCGGTCTGTGTGGTCTCGATACGATCGAAGTCACGCACAAGGCGCTGCTCGACGGTGGGCCGCGAAAGATCTCGCCATTCTTCATTCCCAAAGTTATTTCCAATTTAGCTGCCGGTCATATCGCGATTCGCTACGGCGCCAAAGGGGTTAATTGGACACCGACATCGGCCTGTGCTTCCGGCACTCACGCCATAGGCGAAGCGTACCATTTGATCCGGCGCGGAATGCAGGATGCCGTTATCGCCGGCGGCGCCGAGTCGGTCATTACGCCTCTCGGCGTCGGCGGTTTTTCGTCCATGAAAGCGCTCTCGACTCGTAACGACGAACCCGAACGAGCCAGCCGGCCATTCGATAAAGAGCGCGACGGTTTCGTGGTTGGCGAAGGATCGGGAGTGTTGATCCTCGAGGAGCGCGAGCAGGCGCTCAAACGCGGCGCAAAGATTTACGCCGAAGTGATCGGCTATGCCGCCAATGGCGACGCCTATCATATGACCGCGCCATCGCCGGAGGGTGAAGGCGCGGCGCGTTGCATGCGCTTGGCCCTGAAAGACGCCGGCATTGCGCCGAGCGATATCGATTACATCAACGCGCACGGGACCTCGACGGAATACAACGACGCTAATGAAACCACGGCCATCAAGACGGTGTTCGGAGAACAAGCCGCCAAGCTCGCGGTAAGCTCGACCAAGTCCATGACGGGTCACTTGCTCGGCGCCGCCGGCGCAGTGGAGGGCGTCTACTCCGTCCTCGCGCTTCGTGACGGCGTGCTGCCACCGACGATCAATTATGAGAATCCGGACCCCGCGTGCGATCTCGATTACGTGCCCAACAAAGCGCGCAAAGCCGCTATCGAAGTCGCGCTGTCAAATTCTTTTGGTTTCGGTGGCACCAACGCCTGCGCGATTTTTAGGAGAGCCCAATGACCCGGTCACAACGTCGCAGCGCGATCTTGGGAACCGGATCTGAACTCCCCACCAGGATTGTGACCAATCGCGACCTGGAAAAAATGGTCGACACCAGCGACGAATGGATCACCGTAAGAACAGGCATTAAAGAACGGCGCGTGCTCGAAAATGGCAAAGGCAATGCGGATATGGCGTTTCAGGCGGCCAGGCGGGCGCTAGGGGATGCCGGCATGGAGGCCAAAGATCTCAATGCGATTATCATGGGCACGGTGACACCCGACTATCCTTTCCCCAGCTCCGCGTGTGTTCTGGAAGATATGCTCGGGGCGCGCAACGCTTTTTCTTTTGATGTCGGCGCGGCATGTTCGGGATTCTTGAACGCTTTATCCGTGGCAGACTCCTTTATTCGTACCGGCCAGATTGACAATGCTCTGGTGATCGGCTCGGATGCGCTCAGTCGGTTGCTCAACTGGCAAGACCGCGCGACTTGCATCCTTTTCGGTGATGGCGCCGGCGCCGTGGTCCTAGGCGCAACCGAAAACGGTTCCGGGATTCTCAGCACCAAGCTGCGCACCGATGGTTCCTACGTGAAGACGCTGTACGTGCCCGCCGGTGGGTCGCTCAAGCCGGCAACCGCCGAGACGGTGCGGCAAAACGAACACACGATCACGATGAATGGCAAAGAAGTGTTCAAGATCGCCGTGCGCTCGATGGAGGAGGTTAGCCGACAAGCATTGGCCGAGGCAAATGTCGATGTCGAACAAGTATCGCTGGTGATTCCCCATCAAGCTAATCGCAGGATCATCGTTGCGCTCGCCGAAAGGCTTGGCGTCGGGATGGAAAAGGTGATGGTGAATGTCGATAGATACGGCAATACTTCGGCGGCCTCGATTCCCGTCGCTCTGGATGAGGCCAAACGCCAGGGGCGAATTAAGCCGGGGGACATCGTTCTCTTTAATGCCTTCGGCGCTGGGTTTGCCTGGGGTGCGGCGGTGGTAAAGTTTTAACAGGCTGCTGAAAAAGACTCATATGCTTCGTCAGACTGTGTGAAAACTCTTTCGGAGCCCTTCGACGGCGCTCAGGGCAAACGGCTAAGTGCCTAATTTCAAACGAAGCGATTCCGTTCGTGGTGAGCCCGTCGAACCATGAACGTAGTTTTCACACAGCGCTCAATCGCCTCGCTCCAACGTACCCGCATAGTACGCCTTCGCCTAGCCTGTCCTGAGCGAAGTCGAAGGATCGATTCTTCGCGCGCCTCGCCTCTGAGATCTTTTTGAGCAGCCTGCGAACGCGCTTCTAGCGAAGCTCGCTCGCCGCGCGTTGCGATCCTAGCTCCGCCCAATCTTCTCAGTGATTTTGTCCCGCAAAGCTTGTAATCTCGGCGAGAACTCAACGGCGTACACGCTCGGGTCGCGAATGGCTCTCACGCTTTCGGGAAGTGCGGAAAAGTCCGCCTCGAAGACTTTGCGAATCTCCTCTAAGGATGGATAGGTTTCGCTGAGCCTGCCGTCGCACATGACTTGTTTCAATAAGCGTTCACCCGGGAGTTTCTCATCGCGCAGTCCGACGAAGTCGCGCTCCAGTTGACCGTTGCTATCGCGAAAGCGAAACAGCTGTTTCTTTCCTGGCCAAGACGCCTTGCCCGTGCTGAGCTTCAGCACAGGCCGATCCTGATACTCGACGAGCTTGTACGAGATATCGGTCCAAGGCGCGTCGCCGGATATGCCCATCTTGGTGCCGACGCCGTAACTGTCGAAAGGAACCTTCGCTAGTTCGGCGAGCTCATATTCGTCTAACCCACCGCTGCCAATAATTTTGCAGTCGGCAAAGCCCGCTTCGTCCAAAATTTTTCTAACCGCGTGGGCCTGTGCCGCCAGATCGCCGCTATCGATGCGCACGCCGATTAACTTCTTGCCGTGAGCAGCCATTTCTTGGGCAACTTGGGCGGCGTTAGCCGCCCCGGCGGCCGTGTCGTAGGTATCGATGAGCAGAATCGCGCTGTCGGGAAAACTTGCCGCATAGGCGCGAAATGCGTCGATCTCGCGGTCGAAGCTCATGACGAAGGAGTGCGCCATGGTACCGACAACCGGTATCCCATAGCGGCTGCCGGCTAACACATTGCTGGTTCCGAGGCAGCCGGCGATATAGCTCGCCCGCGCGACTTTCATGCCGGCATCGGTGCCGTGTGTGCGTCTCAGCGCGAAGTCGACCACGGGTCGCCCGGCGGCGGCATGTACGCAGCGCGCCGCTTTGCTAGCGATCAAAGTCTGCAGATGGAGCTGATTGATGACGAACGTCTCGACAATTTGGGCCTGAATGATCGGCGCGGTAATCTCGATGATCGGTTCGTCTTTGAAGAAAACCCGCCCCTCAGGAATGGCCCAAACGTCGCCCGTGAAATGAAGATCGGCGAGATAGTGTAGGAAATCGTCTGAAAAAAGCTTTTGCGTCGCCAAATAATCAAGGCCTGACGCATCGAAGGCAAAATCTTCGAGGTATGCCAAAACGTCCGGCAATCCCGCCGAAACAAAATAGCCGCGGTTCGGTGGATAGGAGCGGATAAAGAGACTAAAAGTCGCGCTCTCCATGCGCTGCTCGCGAAAATAGCTTTGCGCCATCGTCAGCTGGTATAGATCGGTCAGGAGGGTGAGATTTTCGCCGCTACTCATCGCGCCGCTTCTTCGAACTTTCCGCCAGTCTATTTAAAAGGAGTTACCGAGTAAAGGAATCGATCTCGACAGCCATCAGTTCGTCGCGTTAGGTGATTCATAGTCGGCAATGGCGCGCTTCTCTGTTGATTTATAGTGGCCGTTTTGTTAAGAATTTTATCACGATCACGCGTTATTAGCGGTCAACAGGAGGACATCGATGTTTACCGATAAGGTCGAATTAAAGGACTTTGAAAAGCAAGATCCGGAATATCAGGATCTTCTGCGCCGAGTGTTGGCCATTCAGGCCGACTGCGAAATCGGCGGTCCCAATCTCTACGTAAAGCACATTTTACCGTCGGCGCCGACGAAGCTCGATCAGCTCATCGTCGCGCGCACGGCAGCGGAAGAAATGGATCATTTTCGGAAAATGGCCCGTTTGGCCGGTGATATCGGCGTGGATGTTACATACACCCTCAGCCGGCCCAATCAGGAGCGCTACGTGGAAGCTTTTCGCGGTGAGATCAAGACTTGGGAAGATTTCGCCGTGTTCGGATTTCTCGTCGACCGCGTCGGTCGATTTCAGCTCGAGGAATTCATCGGCTGCACTTATTTACCGCTGGCTCGTGTGGTTGAGGATCCGGATATCATCCGAGAAGAGGAAGGGCACGTCGACTTCGGCACCAACGCATCCGCCGACTTCGCGGCGAAAGGCGGAGAATCGAAAGAACGAATTCAAAAAGCTGTCGATTACTGGTACGCAAAGGGGCTCGACATGTTCGGCAACAGCAAGTCCTATCGTTCAGAGAGATATATGCACTGGGGCTTGAAACGCCGGCACAACGCGGTGGCGCGCCAGCAATACAAGGACGAGATCGACGCGCTGATTTTGAAAATGGGTCTCACACTCCCCGATCCTAACAAGGGGCGGCTGTACACTTAATTTTGAGGAATAGCATGGAAGCAGCACCCAATACCGAGGCATTAGACCAGCAGTTCAAAGAATTTATCCAAGCCATAAAGAAAGCGGTGGGCACCGGCATACCGCATCTCAAGGATGATCCGAAGATCGTCGACCAAGCGATCGTGGATTGCAAAGAAATCCTGGACGTGGTGATGGAAGGTAACGTTAAGGAGTGGATCGCTTAGACCGCTTCTAGCTCGCCGATTAAGAGTTTAACCAAAAAGGCGCCTTGATCGTGAAGGCGCCTTTGTCGTATTTGAACCGGTCGTCAGACTCAGGGGAGATCGAAACATTGAACGTTGTCGTATGCGGTAAAGTGATTCCCGCGAGCACGGTCATTATCGAGCTCGACGCCAACACCAAGCGGATGGTGCGCAAGGGCGTACCGCACGAGCTCGATCCGGCGGCGGCCAGCGCTGTGGAAGAAGGTTTGCGGCTCACAGAAAAGCATGGCGGAGCCGTGACGCTGATTACGATGGGCACCAGCGATGCGACCATCGGCATTCGTAATGCTTTGGCGATGGGCGCGGCGTCGGCGGTGCATATTTTAGACGATGCGGTCGCCGGCTCCGACACGCTCGGCACGGCGAAACTTCTAGCTGCGGCGATCAAGAAACAAGAGTTCGACCTGGTTCTCTGCGCGACCGAGAGCAGCGATAGCTACTCCGGCATCGTGCCCGGGCAGATCGCTCATTTTCTCGGCGTGCCACCGGTGACGTTCGCCAAGGAGATCTCCGTCGACGGCAACAAGATTACGATCAAGCGCCAGAGCGAGACCGGCTATGACGTCGTCGAGTCGACATTGCCGGCGCTGGTCGCTTGCAGCAGCGGGATCAACGAGCCGCGCTATCCGCAGCTCAAAGGCATCATGGGGGCGAAGAAAAAGGAAATCAAAGTTTACACTGCGGCGGACCTCGGTTTGTCGCCGGATCAGGTCGGTGAAAAAGGCGCGCGGGAAAAAGTTCTCACTATCGGCCGGCCGGCCAAGCGGCAAGCGGGCAAGGCGGTGACCGACGAAGGCGAAGGCGGCAAGCAGATCGCCGACTTCCTTGCTGAAATCAAGGTGATCTAAGTGGCAGAGACAATCTGGGTCTACGCGGAAATCAGCGACGATAGAATAACCACTACGTCATTAGAGATGCTTGCCAAAGCGTCGGAGGCTGGCACGGCGGAAGCGATTCTGCTCGGGCCGGCGCCCGACGATGCCGTGCAGACCTTGGCCAAACATGGCGCGAGCAAGATCTATCATTCGGCCGACGCGGTCTATCGAGATTATCTTACCCTGCCCGCCGCCGAAACCGTTGCCGGCTTGATTCAAAAGCACAATCCCGCGGTGATGCTGTTCGCCTCCAGCTATGCTGGTCGCGATTTAGTTGCCAACTTGAGCGCGCGCCTCGATTGCGGCGCGATCACCGACGTCGGCGATTTCCAACTCAAAGACGGTAGCGTCGAAGCGAGCATCCCGGCGCTTGGCGCGAGCTATCAGAACACCAGCACCTTAGTGAATAAGGGGACGAAGCTTCTCGTCGTGCGGCCCAAATCGTTCGAACCAAAAATCAATGAACAGCCGCTCAGCGTCGAAGAGATTCCGGCGGCATCCTCTGAAGGATTGCGCAAAGTCCACATGAAAGAGCGCGTCGTCGTCAAGCGCGAAGGGCCGTCGCTGGAAGGCGCCAAGGTGGTGATCTCCGGCGGGCGGGGACTCAAGGGCGAGGAACAATTCGCCATCCTCAAAGAGCTCGCGGATGTTCTAGGCGGCGCCGTCGGCGCAAGCCGCGCCGCGGTCGACGCCGGATGGGTGCCTTACGCGATGCAAATCGGTCAAACCGGCAAGACCGTCAAGCCCGATATCTATTTCGCCGTCGGCATCTCCGGCGCGGTGCAGCATCTCTCCGGCATGAAGACTTCCAAGTACATCATCACCATCAACAAAGACCCCGACGCGCCGATCTTTCAATACTCGGACTTCGGCGTCGTCGGCGACCTCTTCAAAGTCGTCCCGCAGTTGATCGAAGAGCTGAAGAAGCGCAAAGGCGCGTAGGTTCGGATTTCAATTCACCCCAGAGAGAACGCAGTGGGCGCAGAGCCGGGCGGGTTTCAAACTCGCCCTTTTTTACACACTGGACTCACAACTTGACTTTTAGTTGACCAAAGCACGACGTTTCAGCGCGTCCTTCTCGTTCCAAATTCTGCACGAACGATGTGTCGACGAACCTGACGCTGGTACATCAAAAATGATGTTGCATCCCCATGGATTTTACAGTAGAGTTTTATGAGACGGAAGCGGGGAAGTGCCCGGTGCGGGAATTCCTCGACGAGCTGAAGGCCAGTGATCCCGATGACTTTGCGGCGGTGGTTGCCGGTTTGGCGAAACTGCGACACCGGCAGTATCACCGAGAATCTTTGTCCAAGGCGCTTGGCGACGGGCTTTTTGAACTGCGTCACGTTGGCGAGCTCAATACCCGCGTATTATGGTTTTTCATGAAGAATCACCGGATCATAGCGGTTCACGGCATCCGTAACAAAGGGCAGGCGATCCCGACTCGCGAGCTCGACGCTGCACGAGAACGAATGCGAGACTGGCGGAAGAGAGCAGAACAATGAAACGAACCAATTTCGACCGCTATCTCGAAAGACAGTTGAAGGACCCGGCGTTTGCCGCCCGCTTTAAGAACGCGGGCGAAGCGTGGGATGTGGCGCTGCAGATTGCCGCGCTGCGCGAGCAGGCTGGACTTTCCCAGAAGGACCTTGCGAAGCTTCTCAAGACCTCCCAGCAGCAGATCAGCCGCCTTGAGTCTCCCGGCTACGAAGGCCACTCTCTCACTACCCTGCGCCGGGTCGCCGGCGTCTTGCACGCCCGGGTGCGCATCGTGTTCGAGCCGGCGGAAAAAAGCCGCGGGATGCAGATAGCCGAATCCCCCGCATCCTATCGCCCGAAACGCACTACAGCTAAAAGGAGATGAACCGGAGGCAGCAATGGACATCCTGAAACCGGAAATCGCCCGGCCTTTCGTGGCGAAGGAAGCGCGCCGACACAAGCTGGCTGCGCTGCCTTTCTCGGAAAAGGTCCGAACTGTGGTACGGCTTCGGGCGACGGCCGCCCCGCTCTTGCGCGCGCGAGGGAGAAAAGTGTGCGTTTGGAATCTTGACGACCGCGTCACGTAGCTCGGAATTCATTTCACCGCAGAGAGCGCAAAAGCGCAAAGGTTTCGCTCAGCGGAGAGACACTTTGAACGATTCATCGCGCGCGAGGACGCTCCTTGACGCGGTTTATGATTGGTCGCGTTTCAACACTCTGCCGCGTGCCTCCTTTGGAAACGCGCACGGACACGACCACGTCTATTTCTTGCCCCCAAAACACGGCACCTTTCAAGCCCACGATCACGTTCCCCTCACGGTTTGTATTTAAGCCGGTATATAGCTTAAACTCCGCCAAATTTGTCTTCTAGGGGAGACCGGCGCTCTACCCACTGCGACATGCCCGATCCTGAGGAACTAGCCCGCAAAGAAATCGACACGCTTCTCGCGCTTTGCAATTGGGTTGTACAGGACAAGCGATCCGTGAACTTATCCGCGTCGCGCGGCGTTGCGGTGCGCGAGCTGTCCTTCAAGACCGGCGAACCGGACTACACGCTCTTTGTCGACGGCAAGGCGATCGGCACGATCGAGGCCAAACCCGCGGGTCATTTACTCACCGGTGTCGAAGAGCAGTCCGAAAAATACGTAAAGGGCGTGCCGTTTGGAATCTCCGCCTGGCGTTCGCCGCTGCCTTTCTCTTTCGAATCCACAGGTACTGAAACTCGCTTTACCAACCGCCTCGATCCCCTGCCGCGCAGCCGCAACGTATTTGCGTTTCACCGTCCTGAAACATTGCTTAACTGGGTAGAAAACGAGGCGCGCCCTCAAGCCGTCGACACGATCGCCGATTATGCCACGCGTAAGGGTAACTTTCTTAGCCGCATGCAGCATATGCCGCCGCTGATCGATGACTTGTGGCCGCCCAAGCCGCAAGCGATTGCGAACATCGAGCAATCGTTGCGCGACAACCGGCCGCGAGCGCTCGTGCAGATGGCGACGGGGTCCGGCAAAACGCTTCTCGCCATTGTCTTGAGCTACCGTTTGATCAAGTTCGCCGGCGCCAAGCGCGTGCTCTTTTTAGTCGATCGCGGCAACCTTGGGAAACAGACGCTCAAAGAGTTTCAGCAGTATGAGTCGCCATACAACAACTATAAATTCCACGAGGAGTACGTCCTCCAGCGCTTGACCTCGAACATTCTCGACACCACGGCAAAGGTTTGCATCGGCACGATCCAGCGTCTCTACTCCATGCTCAAGGGCCAGGAGCTTGATGAAGAAACTGACGAGCGATCGGTCCAGGGATTGGAGCAGCTCTTCAAAGAAGCCCCGCCCATAGAATACAACCCGGCGATCCCAATCGACACCTTCGATATCATCATCACAGACGAGTGCCACCGTTCGATCTACAATCTCTGGCGCCAGGTGTTGGAATATTTCGACGCCCATCTCATCGGCCTAACAGCGACGCCGTCGAAGCAGACCTTCGGCTTTTTCAATCAGAACCTGGTGATGGAGTACAACCACGAAAAGGCGGTTGCCGACGGCGTCAACGTCAACTACGACGTCTATCGAATCCAGACCGAAATCACCGCCCAAGGCGCCAAGATCGACGCCGGCTTCTACGTCGACAAGCGCGATCGCCAGACGCGCAAGAAGCGCTGGGAGCAACTCGACGACGACTTTCAATACGACGCCAACCAGCTCGACCGCGACGTGGTCGCCGAGGATCAGATCCGCACGGTGCTCCAAACCTTCCGGGACAGACTCTTTACGGAAATCTTTCCTGGAAGGGATCAAGTGCCGAAGACATTGATCTTCGCCAAAGACGACTCCCACGCCGACGATATCGTGCGCATCTGCCGCGAGGTCTTCGACAAAGGCAATGACTTTTGTCAAAAGATCACTTATCGGACGGGCTTCGTGCGCGATGTCGAAAGGAAAACCGGACCCGATGGGAAAGAGGTGGAAGAAGTCGTCTGGAAGAAGGTATCGAACCTCTCACCGGACCAAATCCTCCAGGCCTTCCGCAACAGCTACAACCCGCGCATCGCCGTCACCGTCGACATGATCGCCACCGGCACGGATGTCAAACCGTTGGAGATCGTTTTCTTCATGCGCTCCGTCAGATCGCGCGGTTACTTAGCAGGTGAATCCCGGCATCAAGCGCAAAAACCGTTTCATCATTGTCGACGCAGTCGGCGTCTGCGAAACCGACCTGACCGACTCCCGCCCCCTGGAGAAAAAGCGTACGGTTGCGTTCGATAAACTGCTCGACGCCATTTCCCTTGGCAATCGCGAACCGGAAGTGCTCGAAAGCCTCGCCGGTCGCCTGGTTCGTTTGGAAAAACGCTTCGACGAAGCGCTTGCGAGTGAAGTGCGCACGACGGCGAAAGGCCAGACGCTTTGCGAGATCGCGCAGACGCTGCTCGCCTCGACGAATCCCGACAATGTCGAAGCCAAAGCCAAGGAAGGCAAAGAGCCGTATTTCCGACCGAGCGACAAGGATTTACAGGCTGCACAAGGCAAGCTCATGCAAGAAGCCGTCGCGCCGCTGGCGAGCAATCCCGCGCTGCGACAGCTCTTGATCAAGGTCCATCAGGCCAGCGAGCAAGTCATCGATGTCATCACCCGCGACCGCGTGCTCTTTGCCGGTGCGTCTCAACAAACGACCCAAAACGCGGAACAAGTCATTACCTCGTTCCGCGACTACATCGAAAAGCACAAAGCCGAGATCACCGCGCTCCAACTGCTCTACAGCCGTCCATACCGTCACCGACTCACCGAGCCGATGCTCAAGGAGCTGGAGAAAAAACTCCGCGAAGAACACGCCGCCTGGACCGAAGACCGCCTCTGGGACGCCTTCGCCGCCGTCGTCCCGAAGAAAGTCAAAGGACGCTCCCAAGCCGGCCGCTTCGCCGACCTCGTCGCTCTTGTTCGCTTCGCGCTGGAACGCGAGCAGGTTCTTGAACCTTTTGCGCAGACAGTCCATCACCGTTTCATCGAATGGATCGAAAGAAACATCGCTAAGGATATTGGCTTTACGCCCGAACAGCGCGCCTGGCTCGAACTCATCTGCGACCACATCGCTACCAGCCTCAGCATTGAATCCAACGACTTTAACTACGCGCCGTTCAGCCAACGCGGTGGGTTGGGAAAAGCACATCAACTTTTCGGTCCAGAGCTTCCGAAGTTACTCGATGAACTCAATGAGGTATTGGCAGCGTGATTCACGGTCGCGAACTGCTAACTTCCGGGCAGCTACTGTCTTCAGAGAACAGCTCCTCTCAAACTGTCGGCTGGAAGCGATTAAAATTCGGTGATGTGTGTAAGGTTCAGGGCGGCTTTGCATTCAAGAGTCAAGAGTATCAAAAAAGTGGTATTCCACTCGTGCGCATTTCAAACCTTGTCAATGGAAAAGTTAGTTTCGATTCAGATACTGTGTACCTACCTGCAAGCAAACTCGACGTCCATACGGACTTGTTCTTAAACGCGGTGACACGCTCATCGCGATGTCGGGTGCAACCACAGGCAAAATGGCCACGTTCGACATAGATTCGCCAGCCTTGTTGAACCAGCGCGTGGGACGATTCCGTATCTTGTCAGCGGAGGCTTGTAACCCGCGCTTTATTTCGCTTCTGGTTCAGCAGATTACGCGACAAGTTTTGAAAAAAGCTTACGGCGCGGCTCAACCCAACATCAGTCCAACCCAAATCGAACAAATACCGATCCCTTTCCCACCGCTGGAAGAACAGAACGCCATTGTCGCGGAGACCGAGAAGCAATTCACGCGGCTAGAGGTGGGAGTCGCAGGCTTGCGGCGTGTGCAGGCCAATCTCAAACGTTACCGTGCCGCCGTTCTCAAAGCCGCCTGCGAAGGCAAACTCGTCCCCACCGAAGCCGAACTCGCCCGCCAAGAAGCCCGCACCTACGAAACCGGCACCCAACTTCTCGAACGCATTCTCACGGAACGGCGCCAGAAATGGAACGGAAAGAGAAAATACAAAGAACCCGCCGCAGCCGACACCGCCAATCTCTCACCAATCCCCGATGGGTGGGTGTGGGCAAGCGTCGAACAGCTTTCAACGCGAGTTCAATACGGGACTTCAGCCAAGACGAACGATGATTCAACCGGTGTTCCAGTCCTGCGAATGGGAAACATCCAAGACGGTAAATTTGATTTCGCTAAATTGAAGTATTTGCCGAAGGCACATGATGAATTCCCTGAGTTATTGCTCGCGAGTGGAGACCTGCTTTTCAACCGCACTAACAGCGCCGAACTTGTTGGCAAGACGGCGGTGTTCAAACAGACTCTGCACCCGTGCTCATTCGCTTCGTATTTGATTCGCGTTCGATTATGTATCGGCTGCGTTCCCGATTTTGTTAGCTATTTTATTAACTCCGTTTTCGGTCGCGCGTGGATTGCCAATGTCGTCAGTCAACAGGTCGGGCAAGCCAACGTGAACGGCACAAAGCTTCAGGCGCTTGCAATTCCGCTCCCGCCCCTCGCCGAGCAGACGCGCATCGTCGCCGAAGTGGAGCGCCGCTTGAGCGTGGTGGAGGAACTGGAATCCGTCGTGAACGCCAATCTCCAGCGCGCCAGCCGTCTGCGCCAGTCGATCTTGCAGCGCGCGTTTGAGGGACAACTCGCCAATAGTTATCGAGATACAACAGAAGGAGCAGAAAGACTCAATGCGTGACGGAATAGTTGCGTCGCCGAATTGGCAAGAAAGGGAGAAGCAGACATGCAAACAGACGAACACACGAATCAACTACTCCAGTGCCTGCTACATGTGGTCGGTCGGGCCGCCGTACCTCAGGATGCAGTTCTGGCAATTGTGGGACCTGGGAAAAAGCAAATTAAGGCATTCAATCTTTGCGACGGTAACACCAGTCAGAATGACATAGCAAAAAAAGTAAGGCTTGATCAGGGCAACTTTAGCCGAACCGTCAAGCGCTGGATTCGAAATGGAGTGATGTTTTCAATAGGGGAAAACAAAGAAACGAGGCCGCTTCATATTTACGCAATTCCAGAGGCTTCCGCGAGAGGCAAGAAGAGGCTGGGGGTTAGACGCTAATACGGTTAAGTTTGAAAAATGATTAATCGAGGGTAAACCCCCAGCTTTGCTGGGGGACTGAGAAAGTTTGACATTTACGGCAATCGAGAGAAAGCCTCCAATCCGGTGAACCGCTCGTGGCTCAACGGAGAGGAGGCTAAAGTGAATAATAGCAAAGAGAACCTAAAGCACACGAAATGGGAATGCAAGTATCATGTGGTGTTCATCCCGAAGGGCATCTGATGGGCGATCATGTTCACATGATGTTGTCGATCCCGCCGAAGTATTCGGTATCCGGGGTGGTGGGGTACATCAAGGCGAAGAACTTTGTTGGGTTGAATTTTTGGGCGAGGGCTATTACGTGTCGACGGTGGGGCGGGACGAGGCGCAGGTGCGAAATTACATCAGAGAGCAAGAGAAAGAAGATCGTCGACTCGATCAACTGAAGATGTTCGAATAGGAAGCGTGCCGGCGTAGCCGGCCAAACCGCTTTGAGCGGTTCACAAATCAAGCCTCCGGCTTTGCCGGAGGTACATGACTCTCGGAGGGCGGAGCTTTAGTACAGTTCTCTTACTTGGCGCCGGTGCGTCGCGTGGCGCGCTTCGACATGTCTTGCTAAATGGCAAACGCGTTAAGCCGCCGCTTAATGCTGATTTTTTTCAGGTTGCTGAGACATACGCGAAAGGAATGGGCAACAATTCAACAGATGCAAAGCGGCTTGCTAGATTGAAGCATGTTTTCAAGGAAGACATTCCCGTAAGGGGACTTCCAACCATGGAAGAGGCATTCAGTCTTCTATACATTGCGAAGGATTTTCCGGAGATTTATAGGGCTCGCCCCGGCAGGAAGCCACCGGTTGGCCAACCGGAAGGAGATCGAGGACTTTTTATGTTTGACGTTTGATATCTTGGCTCTTCTCGACACGAAAGCGAAGCAAAACACCGGTTATGACCGCCTGGCTGGCAAATTGGGGTCAGACGATGCAATTATTTCTCTAAACTACGACACTCTTCTGGATTCAGCCCTTGTTCGACGTGGTTGGAATCCGAAGGCTGGCTATAGACTTGGAGGTGGATCGAGAAAAGTAGAGTGGGCGCCCAATCACTCAGACGAAAACGGACGTACTCCTCGCGTGTCACTCCTCAAATTGCACGGCTCGATAAACTGGTTCGTCCGCGGAAGCTACGCCACCCTGTCCAAAGTTTTTGCAAGTAAACCGGTGCGCGTTACCGGTCCGCGGCGAAATGAAATTAACGGCCATATCCGTCAGATCGTCCCGCCGGTTTATGGAAAGATATTTGAGCATGGCCATTGGAGAAAGCTGTGGACTGAGGCGTTTCAAAAATTGCTTGCCGCAGAAATGTTAGTTGTAATCGGATGTTCGCTTATTGATACCGACTTTCACCTCCGCGCCCTACTTAGCCGTGTGGCGAAATACAGGAAGGAAAAAGATCAACCATTCAAGCGCACCATTTTCGTTGCGGGCACGAAAACTCGTCGAAAATGGCAGAAAACACTCAAAGGCAGCTATAAAGCAACCACCGGCTATCCAAGCTTTGAAATGTTTCTTCGAAGGGAGCTAAAAACGTGAATGATGACACCGACTATCGACTGATCGTAGCGATGGAACGAATCAGTATGGTTCTTGGCGCCCTCTATGCTACTCACATGGGTGATCTTGACCAAAGCTAAAAGCAGACCGGTTAAGCCGGTGTGGCTTTTCAAACACGGAGATTGCCCATCTATTAGCGACAACTCCAAACACAATTAACGTTGCCCTTCACGCGGTACGCCGAAAAAAGAAAAGGACGGGGAAAGGCGGTTCAAGGAAAGCCAAATAGCAATCGAGAGAAATTAGTCACCTCTGCTCCGATCGTCCAGAAATTTTGGAACTGCTGCAACATCCTACGCGACGACGGGCTGTCATACGGCGACTATCCTTGGGCAGAGCCTTTCCGGAGCCCAGCGGCTGCAACTCACGGTAGACTCCGCTTAAGGGTTCAGGACGGGATCTAAGCAGTTAACGTCCCTGTTGTTTTTTGGAAAGGGCTGCTGACCTAACAAGGCTAT
>VBKY01000005.1:0-2416 GCA_005879255.1 Deltaproteobacteria bacterium | reverse complement strand
TGCTCTTCATGCGCCGAATCACGTGCCAGCTGATGGTTTGCCTTACCGCTTCTGTCACAACCCAGCGGTCCAAGGTGCTCGCGCGGCTGTAACTGTTACCGTCGGACCGGGTGGAACCATTCACGACTACGTGCCTTTTTACTTCGGCTATCTCTCGCCGATGATGTTGCAGCTAAAAACGGGACAAGTGGCTGGTTATCACGAGGGGCAGGAACCGCTAATTTATTTAGTGTCATCCGCACAGGCCGTGGCGGACGCTGGTTCGGGATTCGTGTTCACGGACGGTCACGGGTTGGCGCTTTTTACAGATTGGTTCGATAGTCTTCAGCGACTGGACGCGGTTGATTGGGACATGGTGTACCAGCGCTACTGGAGTGACAATGTGAACGACATGGATCGGCAACGGAGGAAGCAATCCGAGTTTCTCGTGCATCAGTTGTGTCCTTGGTCGTTGATTCAAGAGATTGCCGTCATCAACACACAGGTGCGTGATCGTGTGGAAGCTATACAGACAATGTTCCCTACACCGCAAAGAAAGATGGTCAAGATTGAACGAAGCTGATACTATTGATACAAAACCTACCAATGATTCACGACGCTTCAGGTAATCTTTTGCAGGCTGAAACCGAAGCTCTGGTCAACACTGTTAACTGTATTGGCTTCATGGGCAAAGGAATTGCCTTGCAGTTTAAGCAGGCGTGGCCTGAGAACTTTGAGGCTTATGCGAAGGCTTGCAAAGCGGGAGAGGTCCGTCCCGGGCGGATGTTTATCTGGGAAACTGGACGGATGATCAATCCCAAATTCATAATCAACTTCCCTACTAAACGGGACTGGAGAGGGAAATCACGAATTGAAGACATCAAAAGTGGCCTGCGAGCATTAATTGCGGATGTTCGAAGGCTTGGAATCCGAACGATTGCCGTTCCGCCCTTAGGCTGCGGCAATGGTGGGCTTGACTGGAGAGACGTTCGACCACTGATCAAAGAAGCATTCGCGGATGTGCCAGATGTGAACGTGCAGCTCTATAGCCCTGACGGTGCTCCAGACGCGAAGGCCATGCCGGTCAACACGACTAAGCCGAAAATGACGGCGAGTCGGGCGTTGTTCATCAAGCTAATGAATCAATACGGTGCGTTGAATTACCGGCGTACGCTGTTGGAAATTCAAAAGCTAGGATATTTCCTTCAAGAAGCCGGCGAACCGCTCCGGCTACGGTTTGAGGCGGGGCTTTATGGTCCCTACGCAGCAAACTTGAACAAGGTCTTGGAATTGTTAGAGGGACATTACATCCGCGGCTACGGCGATAGCCAGAAGCCTGATGCAGAGATTGAATTGCTGCCAGGAGCTGTCGAAGACGCCGATATGTTCTTAACGAGTCATCCGGAGTCGGTGACACGACTTGCACGAGTCGCTGAATTGATCGAAGGTTTTGAAACACCCTATGGCATGGAGCTTCTGTCTACGGTCCACTGGGTGTGTACGCATGGTGATCCGAACGCGACCAATGCGGAGACCGCTATCAGTTCGGTGCAATCCTGGAATGACCGTAAGCGCGACATGTTTAAGTGCGAGCACATCCGACTGGCACACCAGCGCCTAGCCGATCTAGCCTGGATTTCCAAGTAACCCAATCATCTGAACACCTGGGAGCCTCGCGCCCGAGTGGCTGACCAACCCCAACAACTCGTCCAGAAACTCTGGAACTACTGCAACATCCTTCGTGATGACGGATTGTCCTACGGCGACTACGTCGAGCAGTTGACCTTTCTTCTGTTCCTCAAGATGGCGGACGAGCAGAGCAAGCCGCCTTTTAACAAAACGTCACCCATTCCCAAAGGCTTCGACTGGGCCAGTTTGCTCGCCAAGGACGGCGACGAATTGGAAATTCATTATCGCCACCTGCTGGAGACGCTCGGTAAAGAGAAGGGCATGCTCGGTGTTATCTTCCGCAAGGCGCAGAATAAGATTCAGGACCCGGCGAAGCTGCGGCGGTTGATCGTAGATTTGATCGATAAAGAACAGTGGACCTCGTTGTCGGCCGATGTGAAGGGCGACGCTTATGAAGGTCTGCTAGAGAAGAACGCGGCGGATGTGAAAGGTGGAGCGGGACAATATTTTACGCCGCGGCCGCTGATTGCGGCGATCGTTGACGTGATGCGACCCGAGCCGAAGATGACCATCTGCGATCCGGCGTGTGGTACGGGTGGGTTCTTGTTGGCGGCGTACAATTACTTGTCGGAATCTGGCGGTTACAAGCTCGACCGCGAGCAGAAAAAGCGACTGGCGACTGAAACGCTGTACGGCGTAGAACTGGTAGACGGTGTGGCGCGGTTGTGCTGCATGAACATGCTGCTGCACGGCATCAGCGCGGACGGAGCGGACGAGGTGCCGATCGAGGTTCGTGATGCGCTCGGCA
>VBKY01000471.1 GCA_005879255.1 Deltaproteobacteria bacterium | reverse complement strand
AAAGGCTGGGGAGCAATCGCCGCTGGAGGTGTCGAGATCAAGGTTGTTCCCGGAAATCACTTGAGTATGCTGCAAGAACCTCATGTCCAGGTGCTCGCTGAAAAGCTCAGAGCCTGCCTGGACGGGGTACAACCAGGAGCAGTTACGGTAAAACAGCCGCATAGTCGATGACAGTACCTTTTGAAATTCTGTTGCGTCGTCAGCAATTGTTCTCACCGCTAGAGTTGTCGTTTTCCATTTGCGTCTGAAAGTAGATTCTGCCGAGTTAGCGGACTCATCCGAAAGCAGTTCTCCTTTCCGTCGGTTTAATTACTGGCAGGTTCCGAAAACCGGTGCTGCCAATTAGTTCTTGCTTCGTTGGTGATAATGGATAGGCCGCTACGCTTCTGCATGATCACGACCTTCTATCCGCCCTACAATTTTGGCGGGGATGGAATCTATGTGCAGCGGTTGTGTAACGAATTGGCGCGCCGTGGATGAGCCAGCAAAGTCGTATGAGGATCATCCGAACGTAACGGTCCACGGGCTTAAAAGCCCATTCGGTTATCTTTCTCCATTAGCCACACAACAGACGGGTTCGCCTTATTTCAAGTCGCATCGTCTCCGCGATATTTTAGACAAAGGTTTTGACGTCATCCACTATCATAATATTTCTCTGGTCGGTGGACCAAAGATCCTGGAATACGGCACCGGTATTAAGCTCTACACGATGCATGAGTACTGGTTGGTTTGTCCGACTCATGTGCTCTTTAGATTCAATCGCGCCGCCTGCACACAGCGGGATTGCTTCACCTGCGGACTTATATACAAGCGTCCGCCCCAGTGGTGGCGGCAGTCGGGCATAATGCAGTCCGCAATCCAACATGTTGACGCATTTATTGCTCCTAGCCGCTTTAGCAAAGAGATCCACCACCGAATGGGACTGGATGCACGAATTGTACATATATCTCATTTTATTCCGGGCGCGGGGAATGGGGCTGCGTTGCCGCTCCGACGACCTCAACATGAGCCAGAACAAAAACCCTATTTTTTGTTTGTCGGGCGATTGGAAAAGATTAAAGGACTGCAAACGCTTATCCCAGTTTTTCGCCGGTATCAGAAGGCACAGTTGTGGATCGCGGGCGACGGCGGATACCTGCCCCAACTACGGCGGTTAGCCAAAGGAACCGACAACGTTCGATTCCTTGGCTACAGGACCAAAGACGAGTTGCAGGAACTTTACCGGAATGCGACGGCGCTTGTCGTGCCGTCGCTCTCTTTTGAAATATTTGCTCTAGTCATTCTTGAGGCCTTTGTGCAGCAAACACCTGTTATTGTAAGAAACATCGGCGGAATGCCGGAGATCATTCAAGATAGCGGCGGCGGATTAGAGTATGACACCGATCAAGAATTGCTCACGGCCATGGACCAGTTACTAAACGATTCCTGCTACCGTGATCGCTTGGGCGCGGCCGGTCACAAGGCTCTCGAACAAACGATGAGATCGCGGCGTCTCGCGGCCGCTCGGTGATCGCACAGAAAGCAACTTAGCCGTTTAGTGTCTTGTATTGCTCTTCTTTGGGATGCTCGGGGGCAACTTAGCCAGCTTACCGGGTGGATACTCGCGAAATTAGATCATCCTCAGCTATGGCGAACAAGCTGCTGGTCATCGCCAATCCCTTTCCACCTTCCGGCCCCATTGGCTGGAGTGTCCGCGCCGGCAGGTGGTGCCGATACCTGCCGCCCATGGTTGGGAGCCTACAGTGCTGACCGGGCGCTGAGAGTGCCCGCGAGCAGGGATTAGATCTTACAGGGATTATTTTCTGCGGCGCAGGGGAGAGAATTACTCCTCTTAAGATCAGACTGATAGCTGAGACGGGCGCGCGCTACGTTCCGACTTATGCTTTTGCCGAAGCCGGGCCGATCGCCGCGGGATGCGCCCAACCTTTCAACAGTGACAGGCTGCACCTTTTAGAGACAGCTTTGTTCTCCTTCCGTGCCCGCTTCAGAGAGCCGAAATGGAGACTAATCTTAAAGCCTTCTATTTCATGACTTTGTCTCTGGCCGCCCGCAAAGTCATGCTCAATGTCGAAAGCGGCGACTACGGCGTCATCGAAAAGCGGTCTTGCGACTGCCCGCTGGAAAGTTGGGTTACACGGAGCATTTGAGTCATATCGGTAGCTACGGCAAGTTGACCAGCGAAGGAGCCACTCTGATCGGGGACGAAATGCTTCCCATCCTGGAAGAGACGTTACCCGCGCGGTTCAGGGGCAGTCCGTTGGATTACCAACTGTGCGAAGAGGAAGATGACCAAGGGTTGTCACGCCTAACCGTGCGGGTCAGCCCTAACATCAAGCTTGCTGTGAAAATGAGGTGATCGAGACAATCGTTAGTATCTTAGGCGGGGCGACGTTTCGGCCGACCGGGCGGAGCCCATCTGGAGCGCCTCAGGCAAACTAAAGCCCCTATATCTACGCTCGCCACCCTCAGTCTAACAATAGCGAAATACTCTAACATCGCTTCGTGAGCTTCTCTTCGAGCGAGACTCTGACCAACAATGTTCGTTCAACCGCCTGCAGTATCAGAGCACAGCACAGTATGACGGACAGGCCGCTTCGCTTTTGCATGATTACGACCTTCTATCCGCCTTATAACCTCGGCGGGGACGGGATCTTTGTACAGCGTTTGTCTAACGCCCTGGCGCGTCGCGGACATACGGTCGACGTGATCCACTGTATTGACGCCTATCGTTTGGCCAGACGTTCGCCCATGAAAACTAATGAGGATCACCCGAGGAAATGGATTAAGACGAGCGCGATGATTTAGATCCGGATTACGAGGTCTTGATTGGAATCAGAGCTGCAAAACCGAGCCAATAGATGGAACCAGATGTCGAATTGTCTGAGCCAATCGTAATAGAGTTTGCTTGTCCGATCTGTAAGGGTCGATTGCAGCATGGATCGAGAGGTTATTTCTGTGTGCGCGATCAGCGGGTCTGTCGCGTGACGCTGGGGATTCCAGACTTCCGTGTATGGCCGGACGGGTTGTTCGAGTCAGAGATGGAACATGCTTGGACCGAACGTCTTGAGGCTGAATATTCTAACGCGTCGTTTGCGGAACTCGTCGATTTGTATGCAAGCCTAAGGCCTGCTGTGCCACCTGATGTTGTGGCAAAGCGCCGAGTTCATATGCTGAGCGCTGTCCTTCGTGCACAAAGTTCCCTGGCTGAACTTGAACAAATCACAGCTTTACCCCGCCAAGGGCAATTCCTCGAAATAGGCTGTGGGACCGGCGAGTTCCTTGTCGCAGCGGCTCAGGTCTTTCGCTCTGTCGTTGGGTTGGACATCAGCATGCCCCGCTCGGTATTGGCCAAGAAACAGCTTGAGGAAACCGGTCGGGAAGCGCTGGTGATCTGTGCATCCGCCGAGTTTCTTCCTTTTGTTAACGATTCATTTCATATTGTCGTCGGCAGCGATGTCATTGAGCACGTTCACGAACAGCTGGAAGTTATGCGTGAAACACATCGCGTGTTGGTCCCAGGTGGCGCACTGTTTCTGGCGACGCCGAATCGCTGGAGCCTAACACCGGAGCCACACGTCAATCTTTGGGGGGTAGGTTTTTTGCCGAAAGCTTGGCGTACTCTTTATGTACGGCTCGTGCGGAAAGTTCCGTATCAAAATATCAGCCTGCTCAATTGGTTCGAAATGCGCCGACTCGTTGCGCAAACACCGTTCGATCGGTGGCACATTGTAGCTCCCACTTTACCTTCTGAACACACGGCGCGTCTGCCGGCGTGGGCGCGCTGCGCTGTGCCGATTTATCACGCGCTGAAGGAGCGCCTGCTGCTCAAATGGCTGGTCTATTTTTTCGGCCCATTGTTCCACGTCATCTGCATTAAAAAATAATCGGCATCTTCCACGAGCATTCCCTGTATGCGTTTTTGCATGATCACCACCTTCTACCCGCCGTATGCATTTGGCGGAGACGGTGTCTATGTGCAGCAACTGTCCAATGAGCTAGCAAAACGTGGACACCAGGTATAGGTTGTTCATTGCCGAGATACTTATAACGTCTTAGCTCGCCGAACATCGTCAATAACCGACCACAATCATCCTAATGTAACGGTCCACGCACTGAATAGTCGGTTCGGTGTTTTGTCTCCGCTCGCAACTCATCAGACAGGCCGGCCGATGTTAAAGTCTTTCAAAATCAAGAAAATTCTTGAGAAACCTTTTGATGTCATCCATTACCACAATATCTCATTGATTGGCGGGCCCAAGATTCTCTATTATGGTCAGGCAGTCAAACTCTATACTCTCCATGAGTACTGGCTGATCTGTCCAACCCATTTGCTGTTCAAATTTAATCACGAAGTTTGCATTCACAAACAGTGCTTGTCGTGCACGCTCGCTCATGCGCGTCCCCCGCAGCTCTGGCGGTACACGAAAATGATCCAGCAGGCTGTGAAGCAAGTTGATCTGTTCCTTGCTCCTAGTGAGTTCACAATGAACAAGCACCTCGAGACGGGTCTCAAAATTCCTGTAGTAGAACTGCCGTACTTCACCTCCCGCTGGGAGCGGCACGATATTCCGCCTCGCCAATCTATTGCCGAGACTCCTTATTTTCTTTTCGTCGGGCGGTTGGTCAAATCTAAGGGGCTTCAGGAGCTTCTTCCGATTTTTCGCCGTTACGAAAAAGCCCAACTATGGATTGTTGGGTTGGGCGATTACGAGCCGGTCCTTCGCCGAATGGCTCAGGGATCTCCAAACATCAAGTTCCTAGGGTACCAAGCAGGTGAGCAACTCCGCATCCTTTACCAGCAGGCCGTGGCAACCATCGTTCCCTCTCTATGGTTCGAAGTGTTTGGAATCGTCATCCTTGAAGCATTCGCACAGGAGACTCCCGTGATCGTGAGAAATAGGGGAGGGATGCCAAAGATCATTGAAGAAAGCGGTGCCGGGTTCGTATTCGACACAGAGAAAGAACTTGTGAACGCCATGGATCAGTTAATGGGCGATGCGAATTTGCGGGCGAAGATAGGACGACGCGGGTACGTAGCACTGCAGCGAAAATGGTGCGCAGAGGTTCATATTAAACGCTACTTAGAACTTGTCGAACAGCTTGCGGCGGCGAGAGCCGATAAACGCGTCGCGGCGAATCTTCAGGAGGCTTAGTCAGGAAAGGTGGGCAAGCACGTCACAGATCGAGCGCTCTAGAGACAGTTCGCCGGTAGGACAGATTCAGCTATCAGGACTCATGCAGATCGCTCCGCTAACGAAGTCGGATCATAAAGATCCCATGCGAATTGGACTTGTGGGTTGCGGTCGTGTGGCGGAGTTTGGATATTTGCCGGCATTTCGACAGGCGATGGGGGTGAAGCTCGCGGGTGTTGTAGACATTAATCAAACGCGCTGCAAGGAAGTCGCACCCGAAGTGCCGGCGCATGAAAGCATTCACGCGTTAATCAATGCAGGTCGCATTGACGCACTGATTATTTCGACTCCTACTCGGTTTCATGTGGCAGATGCCCGCTGTGCTGCTGAAGCAGGCTTGCCAGCCCTCGTGGAAAAACCCCCCGGCCTGAATGTCGGAGAAGCGAGTGCTGTTCATGCTCTGGATCCCTCCCCGTGGATCGCGTTCAATCGCCGGTTTGAGCCTGGTATCAGAAAACTCAAGGAAAAGGTACCTCGTGATGGCGACATTCACTTGCGGCTGGAGCTACATTACCGAAAAGCTGCCTGGAAGCCTTTTGATATGCAGGATGATGCGCTTCTTGACCTGGGGCCGCACCTCATTGATCTCGCCCGCTGGCTCACGGGCAGCGAAATCCTATGGGCGCGCGCTCTTTCACTGCAAGAGCGTCGCGCTGAATTTGAAATAGGATTAGAGCGGGGAAACGCCACGATTTCGTGCTCGAACAACACCCCCTACCGTGAACGCTTTGAGGTGAAATGCGCTCGCGGACGTATGACCGGTTTCTATAAATGCGGCGGCCTTCTTCCAGGAATAGTAGCCAGATTCCAACCGAATCGAGAGAATCCCCTTGTGAGGCCAATGGTTGCCCAGCTTGAGGCCTTTGGCCGTGCCGTACGCGGGAGGTTAGACGGGTCGCCTCTGGCCACGACCGCTGATGGATTAGCTGTAATGTCAACAATTGAGGCCGTTCGGCATTCAGGAGCGATGGGCGGAGTTTCGCGCTCAGTGAGTTCAACCAAAGCATAGGTGGTTACCGGATTCATGATTGTCATCTTACAATTCGACGCTGTGAACTTGCCAGTTTTTCATCAGCTTCAGGAACAAGGACGCCTTCGCAAAATTTCCAGTCTCCTTGCACGTGGCCATTGGTACAACCTCGAAACACCCGCAGCGACTTTTGAAGGGGGGACCTACTTTAGCCTATACAGCGGGAAGCATGTCGGTGACCACTCCGTCTACTTTCCATTTATGTGGTCTGCTTCCGACCAGCGTGTTCGGAAACAAGATGACTTTCCATTACCTGAGACTATCTGGG
>VBKY01000470.1 GCA_005879255.1 Deltaproteobacteria bacterium | reverse complement strand
GTCGGCGCTGGCGATGAGCGCGTCAACCGTGACGGTGACGATCAACGCGCTGCTTCTAAACCGGGTGCACTTCGGCGATGTGGTTTCTAAGAGCGCTTAACGCGTTTGGGAAAGCATGGACGTGGGCAGCAACAAGCGATCAATACAGTGGCGCTTGCGTTCTCCTGCTCGAGCATGTACCGGACTCAAACCATGGCTTCGAAAAAAATGTTTGACGACACGCGGGTCCCGAAGCGGGATGATGGGAATGATGAAGATGATGGAGCACTGCAACGACATGATGAAGCCGGCCCATCACCAGAGTGAAAAGGCCAAGGAAAGTCAAAAGAAGTAAAGGCGCCCACAGCAGGGGTTTCGAGCCACCCCTGCTCTTTCAGTCGGAATTTGAAAATGATGATGGATGGTATGGGCATGATGGGCATGATGATTTGGGGTATTTTTAGTTTTCTTCTGGGATTGCTGCTGATCCTGCTCTTTGTAGTGATCGTTGTTGCTGCCGTCAAAAGGTCCTGGGGTCCGAAGATGCCCTTCTTGATCAGCGATCGAGAGAATGCCTTGGAAATTCTCAAAAACCGCTACGCGAAGGGCGAGATCGGTAAAGAGGAATTTGAAACGATCAGAAGGGATATCGAAAAGTGAGCGCATCGTTTCTAGGAAAGGAGTTTCTATGTCGAACGAGATCGGCGTGAAAGAACCAAAACATAGCCCGCAAAATCCGCCCGGCGCTGCAGCGCCGCCGGAGAGCGGCTCGACCTGTCGAATGCATGACAAAGGCTGGCTAAAGGGTGGGTTCGGCATGGCCGTATGCTGCGGGGTGCCTCTCATCCTGATCGCCGCGATGACTCTTTTCGGTATATCGCTGGGCGGGTTGGCAAGTGGCTTTTTGAGCATCGCTGTACTGCTCGCCTGTCCTGTTGGCATGTATCTCATGATGCGGATGATAGCCAAAGAGAAGAAATAGACCCGAAAATGGCCGAATTTCGTAAGGAGGAGTTATGAAATATTTAATAGTTGCGTCAGTCACAGTTATCTTTTTGACCCTCGTCTTAGCTGGCCACCAAGCGCCAGGTCAGGAAAAGCAACAGCCTTCCCATAAAAGTGAAATGAAAGCCAACACGGGAAAAATGTCAATGGATGAAATGATGAAAGAATGCAGAGAGCATCACCAGTCCATGATGAAATCCATCGACCAGATGACCAAGATGATGGAAGCGGCCAAGCAGTCGAATGATCCTGTCAAAATGAGAGCTGCCCTTGATCAGGGCCAAAAGCAGCTCAGCGAAATGAAAGAGCACATGACCAAGTGTGGCAATATGATGAGCATGATGGAAAAGATGCCGGGAATGGGTGGAATGATGAAGAGTGAATCAAAGTAAATGTTTGACCGACGTTATCTGACGCGACAATTTCATTGAAACTGAACGCGCAGAAATCTGGGAGAGTAAATGTCAGCATCAACGATCACTATTTCGCTAGGCCTATTCCTGTTGGCTGGTCTTTTCGAGATTGCTGGAGGATGGCTAGTATGGCAGTGGATTAGGGACGCTAAGCCTTGGCCATGGGGATTATTGGGAGGTTCGGTCCTCTTTCTTTATGGCGTCATCCCGACTTTTCAGCTAGCTCACTTCGGTCGCGCCTACGCCGCTTACGGTGGTTTCTTTATTGTCTTATCTCTTCTCTGGGGCTGGATCTTGGATGGGAACAAACCAGATTCGTTGGATTTGATCGGCGGCGTCGTGAGTTTGGTTGGAGTCTCCATTATCATGTACTGGCCTAGATAGTGGACGCGCCCCAGCTTGGTACTGTAACTGTTGAGCTGTTAAGATTAACGTCATGGATGCTTGTTGCGAACAAAAGGCCGAAGAAATTAAGACCCTGCGCGGTGAGCACAGAAAAGTTCTCATCGTCGTTTTGGTGATCAACGCGGTTCTCTTCGTTGTGGAAGCGACCGCCGGCGTGCTAGCGCATTCGACCGCGCTCCTCGCCGACTCGTTAGATATGCTTGGCGATTCGCTGGTCTATGGCTTCAGTCTTTACGTCCTTGGGCGGAATGCGGAATGGAAGGCGAGGGCCGCTATTCTCAAAGGCATTGTCATGGCGATCTTTGGCGTTGGAGTCTTGGCCGAAGCGTTTTACAAGATGACGGCGGGAGTTGTGCCCGTGGCAGAGACAATGGGAATCATCGGACTGCTCGTTTTGCTCGGGAATGGGCTATGTTTTCTGCTACTCTTCCGCCATCGATCCGATGACCTTAATATGCGTTCCACCTGGCTCTGCTCACGCAACGACATCATCGCTAATATATCGGTGTTGGTAGCCGCGGTCGGCGTGAAAGGTCTTGACTCCAGTTGGCCCGACATCCTGATCGGAGCAGCAATCGCTGCCTTGTTCCTACGAAGCGCCTTCACAGTGCTGAGCGAGCCTTTTGCCGAACTGCAGAAATTAAAGTCGAGATCTGAAATCGCCGCTTGATTGTAAAAAAGAGAACAGTACATGAATAGACGGGATTTTCTCACCATAGGACTAATCGCAACCGCTACCGTCATGGTTGATGGCAGCGAATCCTTTGCAGCGTCAGAACATAAATACAAGTTAACGCCAGAAAATTTGCTTCCGAAAGATATCAGAAGCGCTCCCGAGGATGTGCGCGAGGCTTACCGATTTGCTGTCGCGAATAGAGATACTCTACGCTATATCCCATGTTATTGCGGGTCTGGGGCTGACGGGCACATCAGCAACGCCTCATGTTACATCAAGGATGACTCAACACCGGAAAAATTGATTTTCGATCGAATGAGCCTCGGCTGAACCATCTGCATAGGCATCACGCGTGACGTGATGCGCATGTTAGACCACGGCAAGCCCCTCAAGGAGATCCGGACATACATTGACCGAACTTACAGCCGATACGGTCCTCCCACACCTACACCCCCAGTGCCGTAACGAACAATGACCAAGCTCTCCATTGTTCTCGGAGTCCTTGGGTTATTTGCGACGGGGGCTGTCATGCCGTATCTCAGCAGGTGGGGTTCCAATTGGGAACCACGGCAGCACTGGCTGGTAGGGCTCATAGCGCTCTTTCCCGCTTGGTTGATTGCCTTCCTAGGTTTGCTGCCATCGTCCGGCGGACCGGAATACGATCCCTTACCTCGCTCGGCGCTTCTCTCTTCAGTGGTTGCCCTGTTAGGAGTTGTTTTTACCGATACAGCCGTGAGACGGCTTGATAAGTCAGGATATTCTCTCTCGCCTTCCAAGTACTGGATGCTTGGACTAGCCGGGCTCCTTCCGGCGTGGCTTATTACTTTGTACATTCTCCTTTAAACGGACTTCTGCCTACCGGGGGGGAAGTGAAAGGGAGATAATGACGCCACACAAGAAAGCGCTTCTTTCGGAATACTTCACGGTTGGCTGGAATGTTATTGAAGGTGTCATCGCCATTGCAGCGGGGGTCTATGCTGGCTCTATCGCTTTAATAGGATTTGGCCTGGATAGCTATATCGAGGTGGCTTCGGGTTTGGTTTTGATCTGGAGGTTGCGCAAACATGGGTTCAGCAACGATGAGGAAGAGGAAGCTGCGGAGAAGAAGGCTATCTTCTTCGTCGGAGCCACATTTTTTCTATTGGCTTTGTACGTAACCTATGAATCTGGGAAGAAGCTTCTTTTCCAGGAACACCCGGATGAAAGTTTGATTGGAATTATCTTAGCCATCGTCTCCTTAATAGTGATGCCCGTGCTGGCCTTTTATAAGAAACGAATAGCCGCAGAAATTAATAGCCGCGCTTTAAGGGCCGATGCCTTAGAGACGCTTGCCTGTTCCTACCTTTCATTGACTC
>VBKY01000477.1:4746-6513 GCA_005879255.1 Deltaproteobacteria bacterium | reverse complement strand
CCCAAATGAAAATCCGATTGCCCCTGGTAAACAAACTCCTCTTCGCGGGCAGCGACTGCCTGGGCGGCATCTTCAGCAACCTTTAAATTGAGCGGCTGTCCCGTTTCTTGAAATGCCGCGATGCGCCGCTTTGAAATTGCAAAGCGGCGATAAATCATCGGAACTGACAGCGCCCGACTGACCACCGCGCTGGCTTCGTCAGGTCCCGGCTCGCGGCACCGATCATCATTTCCCACCTCGACGGTGGTTAGGCCGACGCCGTAAGGGCCTTCAACATCGATGATTCGCCGGCCGCTCAAGATCTCCCGAGCCGCCGAAACTGCAGCTTCCTCAATCCGCTTCATCAATTCTGAAGTGACGACTCCAGATGCGCTCTCTTCCCGCATGCTCAACTCCCTTTCATGTCGCCAATCGTGAGCCGGAGGCTCCTTCGCTCCGGCGTGGTTATTTCTTCTTTTTTCTCTTCCTTTGTATCGTCCTCGATCGCGGTTATTTCCCCGCTCGTGAATAGAAACAACTTCAATGCCGCGGCGAATTTCGGGACGTTGCGGCGTATCCATTCGAGCGTCATGCTCGCGTGCTCGATTTCTTCATCCCTGTTGTGTCTTAGGACGGCTTGTAATTGCGGATCTTTACAGGCTTCGGCTCGCTGATTGTACCAATCCACGGCCTCCAGCTCTTCAATCAGTGAGACAACCGCGCGATGGACATCAATCGTCCGTTCTGTCAATTGTTCAGCGGGTTCATGCAATGAGATTGATGACATGACATTCCTTCCGAGTCTTATAGTCTGTCGAACTAATCGAAGTTTTATTGAGCAACTCGCGGGTGAACCATACTTTAAATGAAAAAAGTCTCAATCCCCCGGCCAACGCCACGTCTTGGTCGACAAAGGCGAAGGGATCGAGACTTATTTCACTCGGCTGGCCGAACGACGCGAGCGCAGCAATCTCTCACGCCATTCGGCCAAGCTTAAACTGGCGGTCGTCTTCCCATTACCAAACCAACAAGAAACAGAACCAAAAACACCACGAACAATATCCATGCGATTTGCGTCGCTGCGCCGGCGATTCCGCTAAGTCCCAGAATTCCGGCAATGAGCGCTATCACAAGAAAAGTTATCGCCCAATTTAACATTTGGTTATCCTCCTTTTCACGAAAACATTTTTGTTGCTGCCAGTAAATTATGGTTCCTAAAGACACGACATCGCTACAGTTTTACCAGTCCCAAAATTCCTATTACGATCAGATAGATGGCCACGATGTAATTCAGTAGCCTGGGAATCATTAAGATCAGTATTCCCGCTATCAGCGCTGCTATAGGTTGCAGCCCGATGTAGACTTGCATCGTTTCCGCCTCCTCATGCCGCTATCGTCTTGCAGTCCAAACACTTCGCAATATCGACATTTGAGCATTTCATTCATCTCCGCTGGCCATTAGTGGCATCGGGTCCGGCTTCATTTAAGCCTGTAGATCTCCATTTAGTGCGCGACTGCTCTGCTAAGTTAAGATATTCCGCCCGTATGCGATCCAGATCTTCTTCTTCCAGTTCCTCCAGATTCAAAAGAGCGTTCTGGGCATTGTCAACGGCACGAATCAGCTCGTCGAGTTTTATATGCATCGCTTCGGCATCTCGGTTTTGGGTATTTTGAATCAAAAATACCATCAGAAATGTGACGATGGTTGTGCCCGTATTGATGATCAGTTGCCACGTATCGCTAAATCCAAAAATCGGTCCACTCAGCAACCATAAAAGAATCAGCGCA
>VBKY01000477.1:0-4572 GCA_005879255.1 Deltaproteobacteria bacterium | reverse complement strand
CGATGTCACCGGATTATCCTCTCGTGTTATTGCCTTAAACCGGACGTGGCAGATGAATAGAGCGGGTTCAGTCAATTCGTCTCAGAGCCGATCGTTTTCTCAGCCGCACCCGCCGCTTCAAAAACAAATCTTGCAAGATATACGACACCAATGCGTTAGTCGTAACGCGATCACCCGTGAGCGGCGCGACCTGGTCAGTAACTGCAACTATCAGCTCACCTAACGTCGTATTAACACGTCTCTCCGCGCTCATATTCCGCTACCCTCCTCGTCATTGTTTTTTTCTTGCTATCCCTTAGCGCTGTCCCACAGTATCGGCAGTCGCATCGCTTCCCGTCTTGGTGAAACCAGTGAGCAACGGCTGTGCCACGCCTCGATACTCGATGATTTCGCTATATTATTAACATGTTCTTGATCGATGCCGAGGTTCGCCCGCTATGAACATCGAGCAGTATATTTCCGACAAATTGTCTGAAATACTCCTCAAGCCAACTGGGACATCGTGATTCCTTATCGAGTTAAGCGGTCGCGTGACGCGCATCGTTGCGAGCAGAAGGATGCAGCAATCGGTGCAGTGCTCCTCGGTCTAGGCTTGCGCGAGTTACGGCTCTGTTAAGTGTCCACGCCTGATTCGTCTAAACCGTCGGCCAAGCCAAAATGGCGCGCGGTGAGTCCGATTAATCGATCCCGTCGCAAAAAAGATCGCCGGCGGTCTGTTGCGGAAATCGATTACAGGTCGAACATGTCCGCCCGCCGTTGAGCAGCCTTTTTCATCCTGCTTTTGTCGCGAAAGTCCAGACAGACTTTTTTGATCAAATTTTCATCTTCCTGTAAGTGCTTAGAAGCACGGCGCTATCGCCAAGATCGGTCGTGGCACGTGATTTGTTTAAGATATCATTCGGGCCCAAAGCAGAGGAAAAAAACAGGGAGGTAATAATAGATGAAATTCAGTACTTTTTCATTCGTTGTTTTATTGACTGCCTCGACGGCCGTGTCGATGGTGGGCTGTACGTCAATGACCGGTCAATCCGCCGGTCAATATGTCGATGACCGAACAATTACTAGTTCGGTGAAAGCTAAGCTGGTTGCCGACAAAGCCACTAACTTAACGCGAGTTGACGTTGATACCACCAACAGAGTGGTATACCTCAATGGCATCGTCCAATCGCGCGAGCAAAAAGCCCGTGCCGAGCAAATTGCGATGCAGGTCAGTGGAGTCAGAGAAGTCAAGAACAATTTACAAATCCAAGGATCCAGATAACGGATAATATAATCAACAGCTCACGATCCATTGCGAGCCCTTCCCAAGAGTAGCGTGCGCGCCGCATTTGCATTTCCAAGTCGCGGCGCGCACGCCGGCCCGAAAGCAAGATCGATGGTGACAAAATCTCTATGCCTCTCTTAGTGGCTCTCTTCCGCCAGTGGACGGATCGCGGGAATCGCTCATTGGTTCCCGGAAACTATTACGTATGATGACCGTGATCCTCGCGATTGTTCTTCTGCTATGGTTGATCGGCGTACTTACCGCATACACTTTGGGGGGCTTGATTCACCTTCTCTTACTTCTGGCTCTGATTGTTTTACTTATCGATATCCTCGATCGCCGCAAGGTGCTGTGAGCAAGAATCCAGGAGGTATTATGAAACCGGTCCTACTAATAGGGATTGCGCTAATCCTATTGGGTATCGTCGCTTTGTCCTATGAGCGGATCACCTATACAACCAAGGAAAAGGTTATCGACATCGGGCCAATACACGCTACAGCTGAACGAGAAAAATCAATTCCTTTGCCGCCATTATTGGGCGGGCTAGCGCTGGTCGCAGGTATCGGCCTAGTCGCAGTCGGGTACAAGAAATCCTAACAATTGGGGACAGCATCAAACGGACCGAAGAGTGAATCGGACATTGCTGGTTCCGTTTGGGCTGAAATAATTCTCGCTATTTATGAACCCATCCTGGTTAGTTCCGCCTGTGCGAGTTCTCGTCGTCCATCCGTTTGCCCCTACACTGGGTTGTGGAGCGTGAGTGCCTCACTAATCCGTTAAATAGTTCTAGTTTTCCCATTCTCGATTAAGTCTCGCCAGGATTTTCGGCTGCGCTTCCGACAGGCCGGCGGGTTTTCTCTGTCAGCGAAGCGATGTCAAACGAATAATAAGCCTGCGGCCAGATTATTTAGAACAAGCTGGAACACCTATGATGAGTTTGTGTTTCCCAAGGAGGTCTTGGTTAAAGAGAGAACAGAGTGGAGTTTCATTTTCTCTTCGACGTCCTACAATTGATTGCAGTCGAACCGCACTAAGAAAAAAATGCACTACAATCTTTATAAAAATTTAACCTTCGTCAGCTAAAAAAAATTGGACATGGGAATGGACTAACAGTAATATTGGCCTTGCGGCTTTACCAATTCGGTAGGCGCAAACGTATTCCGATTTCGGCATGTGGGGCCATCGTTGATTACTCCTTAGTGGACGGTCAGATTTAAAGAATCTTTCTCTCCGGCAACCCGCCTCCATCCCTGCAAGCGTCGCAGGGCCAAAAGCTATGAGTAGATTCACGCAAACGCTCATCCTCGTTGTATGTCTTTGTCATCGCGTGGCATTTGCGCAAACGGGTTGGCCGGACCCTTTGTCCACAGACAACGCTATCTCGCTAAGCCTCTTTCCAACTTCATACACTGAGTTTGATAGGCTGCGGAACGACTTCGATCGGACGAGGGAGAGAACTTTCTCGTTGGATCTCGGCCCCAAGTTAGTCGAGCTGAAGGCTTTATACCTGCAAAAGCAACAAGACGGCGACGCTCTGATAAACGAAACGAGCGTCGGCCCTGGCAAATGGGGAAACTATTTCGATCTTCTCGCCGCGTCTTCAGGATTCGGAGGCAAACTAGTTGGCGAGGGTGAGCTGGCCTATAGTACGCTGGGGTTATCGACGGTGCCCGATCAGCGACCCACGATGTCGCGATTGGCGCTCCGGGGAAATTGGGGCAAGGCTGGCTATGGTTTCTTTTACCGGTCCTTTGGCAGTGGATTCGTCTCCATGACAGGGACTAAGGTCGACCACGCTCGCGACGAAAGCCAAATTTGGGGAGAGTATGATTTCGGCCTTTTTCGGATGCGAGGAACAGTCGGTGAGTCTTGGGAAAAAAATGACGATACGAACGATCTTAGCCTCACACGAACGGCCGCCACTTATTTGCAGCTGAACAAGCCGAGCTGGAGCGCGCTACTGTCTTCGAGCTATTCGTTAATCGGACAAGAACAAGGCTTGAGCCAGCAAACCATCGCCTTGACAAATACGCTCTCGATCGCCTATCGCCCAACGGGCTTTCTGACGATTGAACCCGGTCTGAATTTTAAAGAGGAATGGGACCAAGCCACAGGGCTAAAGACTGACACACCGTCCGCCGGATTTGCCCTGGCCTGCTCGCCGTCTCGAGACCTACAATTGACCGGACGCGCGAGCTACGCGCGAGGCATGAGCGAAGACCCGCTCAAGGAAGGTTCATCCGTAAACACCACGGCCGCATTGAATTGGAAACTCGGCAAGTCTTCCGTCGGCGAACAGTTTTTGTCCTTTCAGGTTGAATACAAAAATGAGCTTCGCCCAATCTCCTCGAACAACGTACAGCCTAACCTCACCGGCCTGATTCAATTCAAGATGGTTGGCTTTTGAGCCGCTCAGCCGGCATCGTCTACCGATTCGCTCCTAATACCCTTTCTCCAAACACCAGTTGGCGATCTCGATACGCCGTGCAAACCAAACTTTGGAAAATCCCTTGACGTGACGAATAAATTCTTCGACGATTTTGGTCCGGAACGGAACGCCAGAAACGAAGGGGTGCAAATTAAAAGCAAAAAACTTCGGTGCGCCCTGTTCGCCTTCCCAATAGAGATAATCGAATTGATCCTTCATGATCTGCAGCAAATCTCGCGGTGTGCGCCCGGCACCGTAAGTGGAGTAGTCGTTGCAGCCCGGCACATTATACGGCACGACAACGACTTTTCGTCCCTTCGACTCGACGGTGTAGGGATTGTCGGAATTCAACGGATCGGCCCACCACACAAAGCCCGCTTCAGCAACCAACTCTAGCGTATGCGGCGTCGAGGCATGACCCGGCGAAAGGTATCCGGTCGGCTTTTCCCCCAAGACTCTTTCAAACGCGGCGACCGTTTTTTGAATCGACTCCCTTTCTTGCTCCCGCGTGTACATGAACGAATACTCGTGCTCGTAGCTTTCCGAAGAGAATTCGTGTCCCTGCGCTTTAAACTCCTTGCATTCCTCGGAAAACTGCTCGACCTTGAGACCGTTCATCAGAAAAGTGACCTTGAGACCGTGCCGGCTGAACATATCCATGATGCGCCAGATGCCGACGCGGTCGCCGTATTCTCTTTCAGTCACTGCCGCCATGTTCTTCTTGAATACCGCATTGGCTGGAGGGATCGTATGCGTGCCTTGGCGCTGCAATGACTCCCTCGTGGCAAAATTCTCCGGCCATACTTCCCACGGAATGATGAAAGTAACGCAAATTTTGGCTTTGTCTGGCCATTCGATGATTCTCGGTCTGGGCATGCCT
>VBKY01000476.1 GCA_005879255.1 Deltaproteobacteria bacterium | reverse complement strand
GAAAGGACTCGATAAGAATCCCGAGTTTACCCGCCCGGGCGGCGACGGCAATTTTTTAGCACAGCTAATCGCAGTACTATGGAATAAACCGTTATCCTGGTTGACCAATCTCTTTGAGCAGAGCGCCCCGTCAAATTCCGGAAATTCCGGCGACCTCTCCGGAGTGAATTCAAGGCTCATCGATACTTACAATGGCATGCTAAATATCGAGCCGGTTAAGCGCAGCCGGTTGGTAAAAATCGCCATCAATTCACCAAGCCCTGTGTTGGCCACCCAAATCGCCAATGCTCATGCTGATGCCTATATTCAGCAGGGATTCAAGCTCCGAACCCAGGCGAGTGAGGAAGCACGCAAATTTTTGGAATCGAAACTGGCTGAATTGAGAGATCGAGTCGAGAAATCAGAAAAATCGCTAAACGATTTCCGTCGGGACAAAGGCATAATCTCGCTCGACGATAAGGAAAATATCGTTGTTGACCGTTTGGCCGACCTCAACCGACGGCTTACCGAGGCGGAAGCGGATCGCATCGGCTTCGAAGCCCAGGCGCGATTGATCAAAAGCCGGCAGTACGATTCGCTCCCTGCGGTGATCGGTAACGGTCTGATTCAGAGTCTCAGGGGACAGATCGTCCAGCTCGAAGCGGAGCACGCCAAGCTGAGCGAGCAGTATCTCCCGGGCTATCCCCGGTTGGCGCAGGTCAAGGCCCAACTCGAAGAGTCCAGAGCGCGCCTCGGCCAACAGATCAAGAACGTCGTCGAAGGCATCAACTCGGGTTATCTGGCCGCGGCGGGAAAAGAACGAGAGCTGAAGGCTCAGATGGACAAACAGAAGTCGGCCACCTTCGCGCTCAAGGATGCTTCGGTCGAGTATTCGATTTTGGCCCGCGAGGCAAACACCAATAAATCACTTTACGATAGCGTGTTGGAACGGTTCAAGCAGATTAACATCATGGCAGGGATTCCGCCTGCCAATGTGTCCATTCTCGATAGGGCGGAAATTCCACGGCAGCCATCTAAACCGAATAAGAGGCTAAATCTGATGCTGGGCGCTCTCTTGGGTCTCATGGGGGGGCTGGGGTTGGCGTTGATCTTGGAACATCTTAATAACACCCTGAGCACGCCGGAGGAAGTCGAGCGTTACCTCGGCCTGCCGAATCTGGTCGTGGTGCCGGACTTTTTCAGCCTGCCGAAAAACGCGTCGAAGTGGAAAATCCCGTTTTCGGCGCGCAGCGCCCCGTTCGATTCGAAGCTTTGTGTGCCCAGCAAAAGCCCGGTAACCGCGAACCTGCGGTTTACGTTGATCACGGAAGCGTATCGAAAATTGCGTACGTCCATCCTGTATTCCCGACCGGGGGAGCCGCCGAAAACCATTCTCTTCACCAGCAGTACGGCCGGTGAAGGGAAAACCATTTCTGTTGCTAATTCGGCGATCATGTTCGCACAACTTGGCTACAACTGTCTGGTGATCGATGCGGATCTCCGCCGCCCGTCGTGCCACCGGGCTTTGAGGGTGTCCAACGATCGCGGGCTCACCGACTTTCTGGTTGGTCAAGAGGCGGCACTGGCCAACGTGATCAAGCCGACGCCGATTGCCAATCTATCGGTGCTTAACTGTGGTGCGGTCGCGCCGAATCCCACCGAGTTGATTGCGTCCAAAAAAATCTCAAGGAGCGTTTCGATTTCGTATTAGTCGATTCGCCGCCGGTAATGCCGGTCAGCGACGCCATCGTGCTGTCGACGATGGTCGATGGCGTGGTCTATGTCGTGCGCGGGCAAGAGACGCCGAAAAATACGGTCAAAGCGGCGATCTCTCAATTGAAAAATGACCACCAGGCAAAGATCCTCGGCGTGTTGCTGAACCGGGTCGATGTCCGGGCCGCCGAGTATGACGACTATTACGTCCACGACGGTGACGACTATTATTCTTCGGTAAGGCTTGCTTGAACGGAATTGGCGGGCTGGGAAATTTTATCCAGGAAGGACAGCTTTAAATGCATTATCTGATTACCGGCGGGGCGGGTTTTATCGGCTGCCATCTCGCCGAAAAACTCTTGAGCGCAGGACATTCGGTGACCGTGATCGACGACCTCTGCACCGGCTCGATTCAAAATATCGAGCGGCTGAAAGTCCGGCACGGTTTTAACTATATCGTCGAGTCGATTTTCAATCGTCATTTGTTGGCGGAGCTGATCGATGACGCCGACGCGGTATTTCACCTGGCGGCTTCCGTCGGCGTGCGGCTGATCGTCGAGAGTCCGGTGCGAACGATCGAGAACAACGTCAAGGGCACCGAAGCGGTGTTGGAATTTGCCGGCAAGAAGAAAAAGAAAGTGCTGATCACCAGCACCTCGGAAGTTTACGGCAAGTCGACCAAGATCCCCTTTACCGAGGAAGACGATCTGGTGATGGGCGGCACGCAAAAGGGGCGCTGGAGCTATGCCTGCTCGAAGGCCATCGACGAGTTTCTCGCGCTCGCCTACTGGAAGGAAAAAGGTTTGCCGGTGGTGATCGTGCGCCTGTTCAATACCGTCGGCCCACGCCAAACCGGCCGATACGGCATGGTACTGCCCAACTTCGTACGCGCGGCGCTCGCGGGCCAACCGCTGACGGTTTTCGGCGATGGCAAGCAGTCGCGCTGTTTTTGTCACGTCAACGACACCGTGGGAGCGCTCGCGAAACTGATCGAGCATCCCCAGGCGGTGGGCGAGATCTTCAACGTCGGCAGCGAGGAGGAGATCTCCATCGGCAAGCTCGCCCGACTGGTCAAGTTAATGACGCGCAGCGCGTCGCCGATTCAATATATTCCCTACGACCAGGCCTACGAAGCGGGCTTCGAAGATATGCAGAGACGGGTGCCGGACACGAGCAAGGTAAAAAACCTGGTGGGCTTTCGCACCACCCACGATACGCGCCAGATCGTTCAAAGCGTCATCGATTCCTTCGCCGCGCCGGTCAAACCGCGCCGTGCAGGCAATGGCAGCAAAGTAGCAAGGAATTCGGAAGTTAGAGTCTAGCTGCTCGACAGCAACGGTCGTCTGGGCAGTTTCCATGCAATCAACCTCGGGCAACGCTATTTTCTTTCTGGCACCCGCAGCGTCGTTCCTGTTTACGCTCTTGTGCGTGCCGTTGGTGAGGCGCCTGGCAACTCGGTGGGGTTGCACGGCCGTGCCGAGGAAAGAAAGATGGCACACCCGTCCTACCCCAACCCTAGGCGGGCTTGCGTTCTTCCTGGGATTTCTAGCGCCGGTCTTGTTGCTGTCGCCCGATCTGGCATCTGCTGTCCCATTCTACATCATCGTCATGCAGATGTTTGTCGTGGGTTTCTACGACGACGTGCGCCATATCAACCCCGCGACCAAGCTCATTGGCCAGATCATCAGCGCGGCCACCGCGATCTTCTTTGGATACTCATTAAACTTCTTTACCTGGGCGCCGCTCGATGCCCTTTTGACCGCTATCTGGATCGTCGCACTGACCAATTCGCTTAACCTGCTCGACAACATGGACGGCTTGGCCGGCGGTATCGCATTGATCGCAGCCCTCTACCTCGCGTTTCTGTTTACCCAGCAAGGCGACGCGCAGCACGTAGTCTTGGCTCTGGCGCTCGCCGGTGCGCTGGGCGGCTTCTTGCTGCATAACTTTTATCCCGCTTCGATCTTTATGGGGGATGCCGGTAGTCTTTTTCTCGGCGCGGCGCTCAGCCTG
This sequence comes from Deltaproteobacteria bacterium, assembly GCA_005879255.1. Next base: position 1,976 of record VBKY01000476.1, on the reverse strand, counting down.
CTCACGGTGCACGCCAACGGGCAGGCCTCCAACATTCTTTCCCTGGTTGCCATACCAACCTGTATTTTACTCGTGCCCATCCTGGATACTACGCTGGTGACGGTGACGCGCTTGCTGCGCGGCCAGCCGATTTCTCAAGGCGGCCGAGATCATGCCTCGCACCGGTTGGTCATTTTAGGGTTGAGCGAACCTCAGGCGGTACTGCTGCTGTATCTAATGGCTACCATTGCTGGGGCCAGCGCGGTTTTGATCAAAGGGTTTTCCTACTCTCTCAGTCTGGTCTTCCTGCCGCTGGTGCTGCTGTCGTTTACGCTCTTTACTGCCTATCTGGCCCAGGTGGAGGTGGTTTCAGAGGAGGAGGGGAGAAAAAAACAGGCGCAGAAAAAGCTAAGCGTGGTGCTGACCACGCTCACTTACAAGCGCCGGCTGCTGGAAGTCATCCTCGATTTCTTCGTCATCGCCTTTGCCTACTATCTGGCTTTTGCCTTGCGCTTTGAATTTTATTTGAGCGACTCTTTGATGAAGCTGTATCTTACCTCGCTGCCGGTCGTGGTGACCGCCACCTATGTGGGGTTTTTTCTTTTCGGTCTCTACCGTGGCTTGTGGCGCTATACCGGCTTGGAAGATCTTATTCGCATCGCCAAGGGCGTGGCTGCCGCCACTCTTCTGTCGATGGTCGGATTGGTTTTTTTCTATCGCTTCACCGGCTATTCGCGCATCGCTTTTGTCGCGTATGGGGTGCTCTTGTTTCTCGGCGTGGCGGGCAGCCGGCTCTCTTTTCGCCTGTTTGGTTTGGCCGTGGCGCGGACTCGCAAGGAGAAAATCCCAGTGTTGGTTTACGGCGCGGGCGACGGCGGAGAGGTGGTCGTGCGCGAGTGCCGCACGAATTCCCACGTGGAATACCAGCCCATTGGCTTCCTGGACGATGATCCACGCAAAGAGGGACGCACCCTGGGCGGCCTGCGCATTTTTGGCGGCGCGGAGAAACTGCCGGAAATCCTCCAACGGAAAAAAGTGGTGGGTTGCATTATCTCCTCCCCCAAGATCTTGGCCAACGGGCACGCCGAACAGCTTCGCTCCGTCTGCGAGGAGCAAGGACTTTGGGTCAAGCAACTGCGCCTGGACTTTGTAGAGGAGGGAGTTGGTAAATCATGAAAACAAACTTGCCCCGTTCTGTCGGGGTAGTCGGTCTCGGTTACGTCGGTCTGCCTTTGGCCACGGCCTTCGGCAAAGTTATCCCGACGATCGGCTTCGACGTCAATGAGCATCGGGTTCGAGAGTTGCGCAAGGGAGCCGACCGGAACGGCGAAGTCGGGAAAACGGATCTGCGGGAGAAACTATTGGAGCTTACCAGCGATCCGTCTCTCTTGCGGCGCGCATCCTTTATCATCGTCGCCGTGCCCACTCCTGTCGACAAGGCCAAGCGGCCGGATCTGTCTTGCTTAGTCGATGCCAGCCGTTTGGTCGCGCAAAACCTGACCCGCGGCGCGACAGTAGTCTATGAGTCCACCGTTTATCCGGGTTGTACGGAAGAGATTTGTGTCCCCGTGATCGAGCAAGAATCGGGACTGAAGGCGGGACGTGATTTCAAAGTGGGCTACTCGCCCGAACGAATCAACCCGGGCGATGCCGAGCACACGCTCGACAAAGTAACCAAGATTGTCGCTGGGCAGGACGAAGAAACCACCGAAAAGCTCGCCGCGGTTTACGGGCTGGTCGTAAAGGCGGGCGTCTATAAAGCACCGACGATCCGCACTGCTGAAGCGGCCAAGGTGATCGAAAACGTGCAAAGGGATTTGAACATCGCTTTGATGAACGAGCTGGCGGTTCTATTTCACCGCATGGGTTTGGACACCGGAGAAGTGTTGAAAGCAGCTCGGAGCAAATGGAACTTCTTGCGTTACGAGCCGGGTCTCGTCGGCGGCCATTGCATCCCGGTCGATCCGTATTATCTGACCTTCAAAGCCCAGGAAATC
>VBKY01000475.1 GCA_005879255.1 Deltaproteobacteria bacterium | reverse complement strand
ATCCGCTGTTGTGCGCTCGTTGCCTCGATGAAGTCGCGAGCGACCTCCAGAGAAAGGACCGGGATGCCGCTCGGGCGTGCTCGGAGCCGAAGGGCAGCGCCACGCGGCTTCTCCCAAACGATGTCTAATCCCTGAGGTGACGGACCACTCCCTGTATGTACAGAGAGCGTTCCGCTGTTCTCGGCACCATCAAGCTGGGAAAGTCCACTTGAACTCCAGCCCCGCTCTTCCATCTCGGCGCTGAGGTGTGCCATCCAAGTCTCTGCATCCTTGGCTGGAACAACAAGCTCGATCGGCCACTCACCGGCTTCAAAGCGAAGATCGGCAACCGGTCGCATACCGCCGGCACCATCGGCGACCTGAATCTGAGCGCTAGGCTTCTGCTTTGGCATTTGACCTAAGGCACAGTTACGTCAAGGTCTGGCAACATGTGATCTAACGCTATGCCCCTGAGCGATCTTCTCAGATTCGCTCAAGCGGCGGGTTATCTCAGTCGGAACGTTCACCCCAGGACGTTCAAGGCAGCCGCTGCTCTCCGGAGCGGCTTGTCGAAGGTCCAAATTGCGCACCCTGTGAGTAGCGTCGAAGCGAGAAGATGAGCGTCCACCCAACCGATACCACGTCCGTACAAACGCCGTGCGTCTAAAAAGCTCATGACTTCTTGGTGTTCGAGCAAATGCGCTTCGGGCAAGGCCTTCAGCATAGTGAGAATCTCCCCTCGCTTCTGCAGCATCCCACATGCCAACTCGCCGATAACAAATGGATGGCAAAGGACCTGCTGGTCAAACAGCAGGGTTTTTAAGCGATCGCTTCCCGCTCGTAGATGCTCAATCCAGACCGAGGTGTCGACTAGAATCATGCGCTCTTGCGAGGTCGCCGTCTGCGAATCGCGCGAAGCTGTCTCTCAGTCCCTCCGAGATTGGCCAAGCGGCGGGCACTCTCTTTAGCGATCAGCGCCTCAAGCCCCAAGCGCACCAATGAGGTTTTCTCTTTGACACCGGTCAGCTTGGCGGCATTGTTTAGGAGAGAATCATCAATGTGAAGTGTTGTTCTCATATGCATCAGGATGCCCAAATCATGCATACAGGTCAAGGGTCGGAAAGATAACGCCCAGGTTCAGCGGCCCGCGAAGCGGGTCCGCTGCAACCGTTGGTTAGGCAAATTCAGACATGAGCACCGGTGCCTTGCCCGCCAGTGCCACCGGCCGAGCGTGATCCGGCGGTCGGAGGAGATCATGCCGAGGGCGCCTCAGGTGATAGCCGACACCTACGCCGCCAAGCATAGCCGAGGCTAATCAGTACGCCAGCACCAGCCATCGACAGCGTCGAGGGCTCAGGGACAACGTTCGTACTGATGGCCCCATGAGAAACACTATCCAAATGGAAGTTCGCGATACTACCGCCTACCTCAACAGGTGATATTGTTAGAGATAATATCCCTCCTTCTGCTGCAAATCCTCTGAAAATGTTAGTAGTGATCACCCCTGGGGATATCATCTGGTCCAATCGTTCGCCGTCGACTGCTACCACATCGACTCGGTAGGACGCGGACGGAATTCCACCGACTCCGACCAAGAAGAAACCGATCGCATCGGTGAATCCTTCCCCTTCAAACGTCAACGTGACCGGTGCGATGGCATTGCTGGTCACCAAGCTATTAGGTGGGCTGGGGGTGACAAAGGTATCGCTCACAAACCATATGGCCGAGGGGTTGGAGGAGGTATAGGTAATTCCATCCAGTGTCACGCTCCCTACCCCGATGTTGGTATTGGACCGGAACTCGTCAAAGGTTTCGGTGGTCACGACCTGAACGGCACTGAAGAAGGTCTGGGGGTCGGCGAACGTGAGGATTGGCCCGGCATGCGCAATCGATCCCCATAGACCTTCCAACAGCAGGCACCAAGCTACCATCCACAGATACGTCCTCGTACAGCGTCCCATCACAATCTCCTTCGCATTCACGCTCAAAGCTGCACCACCCGCCTGCCGCAGGACCACCGGCCAACCGACGCATCGTACGACTCAGAGCAGCACGCGAGCGGGTTCTTCCGAGCCCGCCTAACGTTTTGGGTGAGAGGCGCGGTCTGCCGCGACCGTCTCAACCCAATAGTTAGCCGGTCTCATTCCAACGGTGCGATTTTCTGGAGCTCCTCCCGCGCGCGTGCCCGATCCCAATCGGCGAGAAGCTCCTGCTGATGAAGCGTCGCCCACTCGATCACAAGACCTGTTACGCGAGGCGGCAACCGTCCAGAAAACACTGCCAGAGTACGAATATCGATCAACGCAAGGTCACCGCCATACTCCGCATGAAAGTGCGGCGGATTGTGATCGTCGAAGAACATCTTGATGACGATGCCGAAGAAACGGCTGATCTCAGGCATGGGGCTAGTCGCGTAGTGCGGGAAAAATGTCTTCCGGTTTCTTACCCGTTACCTTGAGGTAGAGCGCATCCGGGCATAGATCAACCTGTTCGCCCCAAACCAGTTCACCGGATGAACCGATACGAACCTGCTCGAAGACGAGTGGGTCGCGCCATACAGCAAACACACCTTTGCCGACCGCTTCAGAGAGGTCCACAGTTCCGGACACCCCGTCGTCAAATTCCAGCTCCAGGCGATACCCGGGCAAGACCTTGACCTTGGAAATCCTTCTCATGGCTCAATTCCTCCGGACTTGCCAATAGTACCAGGAATGAAGTTTGCCAGAAAGCACGCCATGCGATGGCGGCTAACGCCACGCTCAGCCGCGCCCTTTTAGGGCGTCGGTCTGAAGTGTGAAGTTAGCCAACCAACTTGTCGTACTCTGAATGGGAGCCAATCCAAAACCACAGTAAATCATCGTCTGCTTCAATGGCCAGCGCCCGGTACTGTAAACCAACTCGGACGGCGCGGTACTTTCTAACTTTCTTGAAATGCAGAGACGGGTGTGCAGGGTTTGACTTCAGAAGTTCGTAGTTTTTATCAGCCAGATCGCGGACTGATTTCGGAAGCGTTCGATAGCAAGACCAAAAGCTTGGAGCAGCAAAATGTCTCAAAGCTCCTTACTCTTTCCAGCGCGATGTGCTGCCAGTGCTTCTTCGGCAAGCTTATCTAGTCTCCCCTTTCGAACATCCTCTTCGATCTGACGATCCCAAACCTGAGCGTCAAACTCAAGAAACCATCTACGGAAAGCGGCAAGTTCGGCCGGTGTGAGAGCTTGAACTTCTTGCTCGATATTTTCGACTTTGCTCATGGAGACCTCCTGGTTCACAACTTTAGCAGAGTTTCTAACTGACGGCTAACGCGAAGGCTGAGAGGTCGAGGCCAGCGCGCGCAGCAAGCGGGTCGAAAATCCTTCTCAAGCCGTTTGTTATGTTAGTCCAGTCTACAGCGGTGGTAACTCAAAACGTGAATCCGATAGCGCATGAGTTCGGGCTGACCCCTGTGGCACTGGGTGCAGTGTTACCTCGTAGGCGCTATACCTGGTTCCTCTGTCAGACTCGACCTCCTGAAATTCAAACGCACGCTCGAACTCAGACGTGCCGCGTATTCGACAGAACCGCCGTTCACTAAGCCAATCCGATCCTAATTGGAATCGGAGACGATAGCGCCCTGAAGGAACGGAAGTAACGGCGCCTGATTCGCCGCTCCGAATAAAAATTGCCCGACGTGGCACTTCTGTCGCGTCATCGATGAGGACGGCTACGGCGTCGGATTCCGTGCCATTGGCGACTCGCAGTCTACCCAACCCGCCACGATGGTATCCGCCGAGTTCAGCACCGGATGTGGGACGGACGTGTGCATCAGGCGGACATGGAGGCAGCACCGGCTGAACCGTTGTGCCACTAGAGGGAATTGGCGTAGGAGCATGTGCGAGAGTACCGGTTGAGTTTCGTCCCTCGCCTGGGTTCGCGATAAGATAAACGCCCCCGCACAACACTAGGACTCCGGCAATGCTCCCACCGATCCCCCACCGGCGGCCTTTGAACATCGCACTGCGGCGCAAGTA
>VBKY01000474.1 GCA_005879255.1 Deltaproteobacteria bacterium | reverse complement strand
GACGGTAGAGGACCGGCAGATGCTCCAGAGTCAGACCATTTTTGGCGGCGAGGCAAAGCCGCTTCCATATTTGCTGGCACAGATGAATCTGGTTTTGCACGGACTCGAGTCGCCCAAGATCGACCCGCTGAATAGCCTGCGTTTTCCGCTGCGCGAGATCGGCGACAGAGACCGCGTCGATATCATCATGACGAACCCGCCCTTCGGTGGCGAAGAAGAACGCGGCATCCTTGGCAACTTCCCCGAAGACAAACAAACATCGGAAACCGCATTGCTGTTTCTTCAACTGATAATGCGCAAACTCAAACGGCCGCCCAAACCTGGTAGCGCCGCCGTCGTTGTGCCCAACGGCACGCTCTTTGGCGACGGAATCTGCGCCCGCATAAAAGACGAGTTGCTCAAGGATTTTAATCTCCACACCATCGTTCGCCTGCCCAACGGCGTCTTCGCGCCGTACACGAGCATCTCGACTAATCTTCTTTTCCTTGATCGTTCCCACCCAACGGAAGAAGTTTGGTACTACGAACAACCGCTACCAAATGGTCGGAAGAACTATACTAAGACTCAGCCGATCCAATACGAGGAGTTCGCCGACTGCCTCAAATGGTGGAACAAGCGGGAAGAGAACGAACGCGCGTGGAAAGTGTCCGCAACTGAATTGCTCACTAACGGCTGCAACCTCGACCGAAAGAATCCCAACGGCGCAGCCGACTTCGAGCATCTTCCTCCCGAACAACTCGCCGATGAAATTCTCAAGAAAGAGGAGCGCATTTCTGAAATCATGGGTGACATTAAACGATTACTGGGGGCGAGTACTCAATGAGTAATTGGCCATCTGTGCCGCTATCTCGGATAGCCAAGCCAATAGAGCGCGCCGAAGTCCCTGTCACAGGAAATTCCTACCGCCAAGTCGGAGTAAAACTGTGGGGAGTAGGCGCTTACGAACGAGAGGCGATAGACGGTGGCGGAACCCAATACAAGACATTGTCCCGAGTTGGCGCGATTTCACATCGCACTGATCCCAAAAGAAACGAGTCTTTGTAATCCAATGAAACCATCGTGGATCGAGTTTGTCTGAAATCGGAGTGAATGTAGGGAACTCGCCGGAGACATAGCACCCCGCGAGTTTTGTTGGAACCACCGCGACGCTACCGTTTCGAGCCCAAATCTTGTTTACGATAATGTCGTCGGCTTCATTCTTGGAGATCGAAATTCCGCTTCCCCCGCTTACCGAGCAGCGGCGGATCGTGGCGCGGATCGAACAACTGGCCGCCAATATCGACGAGGCGCGGGGGCTTCGTCAGAAGGCGCTGGGAGAAGTGGAGACGCTTGTTGCTATCTCGGTTTCGTGTCTCTGCCGTTCTTCGAATTGGAAGACGATGGCTGTCAGCGAACTAGTCAGTAATGATTCTCTCCGAAACGGAAAATCAGTGAAATCAAGCGGCGATATCGGTGAAGTTCGCTGTCTAACTCTTTCGGCCATGCGGAACGGTCGCATAGATATTCACGATAACAAGGTTGTGCCGCTAGGTCCTGACGAAGCCGAACCGTTTCTTATTAGGAAGGGTGACGTTTTTCATCGTACGCGGCAACGGCAGTAAGAATCTTTGTGGAATGGCGGGGCTCGTCACCGAAGAGAGCGATTCGGTGATTTTTCCCGACCTTTTCATTCGCGTTCCTTTACCTAAACGGTACATATTGCCTGAATTCTTTGTCGCGGCATGGAATTCAGCTGCGACGCGTCAGGTCATTGAAGAAAAGGCAAAGACAACATCGGGTATTTGGAAGGTTAACCAGGGACACATAAGTTCAACCGAGATTCCGGTTCCTCCGCTCCCAGAGCAACGCGGCATCGTATCGGAGTTGGACGCATTGCGGGTGCAAGTGAACGCGTTGAAAAAATTGCAGGCTGAGACCGCGGCCGAACTCGACGCGCTGCTTCCGTCCATCCTCGACAAAGCGTTTAATGGGAACCTGTGATTTACTGCGAGTATTAATTGCGAATACTTTCGCCAAAATTGACCTCAACTACGATCGGCAATAGTTCTTGGGAATGGATTCCCAATACCTTTGCAGATTTTATTGAGGAACTCGAATCTATTATAGCCCACTGCAAAGAATCGGCGCATCTCGTGTTGTATCGTGGTCACCAGGATAGAAAATGGCTCTTAGACTCAACATTCGCGAGGTCGTGCAAGAGCAAGATTTTTGGAATCGATCCCTGGCAAAAATTGAAATTCAAAGATTTCCGAATGTCAACTAAGCATCAGCAAATAGTTCTAAATCTCTTCTTCTTTAAATTTGATTTTGTAGCTCGGCCGAGCGCAGAACTGTTTAGTGTGGGAGAAAAGACTGGAATCGATCCGTGGTTCGAATTCATGAAACGCCTGCAGCAGTATCCTGAAGAAGATCCAACTTACTTTAAAGGAACTTTTCTGATCGACTGGACTCAGAAGATGGATGTTGCACTGTACTTTGCCAACGAATCGCGAAAGGGAGAAGGTGCCCTATGGATATGCGATGCGACGGCAACGGGAAAAACTCTCCAGGTGCTCCCTGTGGAGGAAATTATGCAACGGATGGCCGAATTGGGAGAGCGTGATGCGTCACTCGGCATCCCGCTAATATTTCACCCAAAGAAACAAATCGCTCAGAAGAGAGCTACAAATCAGGACGCGGTTTATATAGCCCAGATGGACCTAAGAGTGGACCTATCGGAGGTGTGGCATAATCTTCAAGACCGCAAAGGAGCAGAAAGCATTCTCGTAAAACTCGTCTTGCCAGCCGGAACATATGAAGACTGTTCTCAATATCTTACTGACAAGGGGATAACTAAGGAATTACTTTTTCCCGAGTGATCAATGGAGGGATATCATCTGTGATCAACAAGCCATTCGCCCACATCGAGAAATCTGATATCGATGCTCTAGTTACAAACGAGGTGCGGGAAGGACGGATGCTTGACTATAAGGAAAAGGTTCCTGGCAGCTCTGACAGTGAGAAGACTGAATTTATCGCTGACGTTTCATCTTTCGCTAACGCAACCGGTGGTTACATCCTGTATGGAGTTCGAGAAAGACGCGATGAAAATGGGAAGCCGACTGGAATCCCTGAAAGTGCAGACGGCCTGGAAGCCGTCAACGCAGATAGCGAAATCCTGCGGCTGGAATCGAGCATTCGCACGGGGTTAGATCCTAGAGTCCCGGGCATTCGGACAAAAGCAGTAGAGGGTTTTACGAAGGGCCCAGTTCTGGTGTTGTGGATTCCAAAAAGCTGGTCGTCACCGCACATGGTAATTTATAAGAACCACTCCCGTTTCTATTCTCGGAGTAGCAATGGCAAATACGCCCTGGACGTCACCGAGATTCGCTCAGCATTTACACTTTCCGAATCTTTAGCGGATAAGATTCGCCGCTTCCGTGATGATCGAATTTCAAGAATTATCGCGGGTGACACTCCAGTATCACTCGCGCAACGTCCCAAGATTGTTTTGCATCTTTTCCCTATTGCTGCGCTAAACATTATCTCACAATTCAACGTTGCCGAGTTGTATAAGGAACGGAATCAAATAGGACCGATAGCTCCTGGTAACCAGAGTCACCGAATCAATTTTGACGGAGTCGTTATCTTTAACTATGGGGCGACTCAATTCCCATGTACCTCCTACGTTCAGATTTTTCGAAACGGAGAAATAGAGGCAGTTGAGACCGACATTTTCGACGACGGAGATGGTAGAAAGACCATTACTTCCACAAGCTTGGAAGAGGATTTAATTTCAGCATTAGATAAGTATCTGAAATTTCAAAACACGTTCAGTTTAGATCCCCCAATTTTCGTCATGGTCAGCTTGCTTGACGTTAAGGATTACACTTTGGCTATTAGGAGCGATTACCGCTCCGGCAACTCACGCCCTATTGACCGCAATGTGCTACTACTCCCGGACATCGTAGTGGAAGAATATGGCTCCCATGCGGCCGCCATCCTCCGACCGGCCTTTGACGCGGTATGGCAGGCCGCTGGGTTTCTACGAAGCGGAAATTATGATGAGAGTGGCGCTCGGGTAGTGAAAAAGTAAGGGGGTGAGGGGAGCCGAAAATTGGGGTCAGAGAACAATTTTTCACTACTGCCTCGTTTGGGGCAAAATTCAGCACGATCTTGGGTTCATTTGCTACCAGCTTGAAGACAATAATTCACTATTAATTTCGCGAAGCCAGGGATCGTCAGCGATGAGCCGTATAAAATTCGTCTGAACTAATTTTTCGATCCGCTCCAGCGTTAAACCTCGTAACTCAGCAACCGCCTTGACGACGTCTTTGATCGCCGTCGGCATTCCGACCTCATCATTTTTCTTCAACCATCTGAGTGCGCCGGGGTTGTCGGTCTCGGTAAGCAGCAGATGATCAGGCACTGCTTTGGCGATTGTTTTGATGTAATCAGAAAAAAGCACTTCTACGCCGATCGTGAAGTAGCAGCCGAAATCGATCATGGCATGTAAGATATCCACGGGCCCCGAATACCAATGTATAATCGCGCGTTTAACCTCATATTTCTCAAGTAAATCAAGAATTTCTCTTTCCCCGCCTTTGGTGTGCAGGTTGACGAATTTTTTTTGTTCGCGGGCGGCGGCGATGAAATATTCCAGCACCTTTTTTTGTGCCGGATAAGTCGACGTGTCTTTCACCCAGTGGAAGTCGAGGCCGATCTCGCCGATCGCTGGACTCGATTCGATGTGGCGGCTGATTTCCGGCAATCGATCGGCGTACTCCGCCGCGCGCCTGGGATGGATGCCGAAGGTCGGCAAAACTAATTTGGAGCGCTCAGCGATTTTTTGAAGCTCCAAATAGGAAGGCAGATCCATCGCCGTAGCGACGGTGAAAACCGTATCTGTCCAGGTGAACATGGGCGTCGATGAGCATGGCAGGTTTCTTCCGCTTTCTTTAGGGCTGTAGAGAAATAATCTTAGCAGGCCTCCGAAAAAGACTCACGTGCATTGCTCCCCGCGGTTGCTGCAACGCAAATACCGATGGGTATCGCTTCGCTCCACCCATCCTACAGATCATTCGGTATATCGGAAAAAAACCTCACCGGTGCTTGGTCGAGGTCTGATGCTTACGAGGGTTTTCAAATGCCGGTGTACGGGGCGTCAGGGCGCAGCTCCCAATCCTGTCCATCGAAGGCGACCCGTTCGACGGAGTCAAGATCGACGCCCTCAAGACAGCGGGCGTTTATCATGTAGTTGGAGGGATTCGCTCGTGGACGATAGAAGGCGGCAACGCCGCAGTGGTGGCAGAAGTGGTGAAGCGCGCGCTTGGTGCCGAACTGATACGTCGCAAGATCAGCCTCGCCTTGGAGGAGGCGAAATCTATCAGGGGTGACCATGTGGTGGAGGTAGCCCTTGCGCCGGCAGATGGAACAGTTGCACTCGCTGACGCGGGTAAGCTCGGTTCGAACCTCAAAGCGGACGCGTTGGCAGTGGCATGAACCTTGGTAGATCTTCATCTCTCTTAGGGTAGTCATGCTTCTCTCCTGTGTATCGCAATGTCGCTGAGCCGTCATAAACTGGCCGTAAAGTACCATAAGAGATTGTCGGCTCCAGCGGCGGGTTAGAAGGCGCCGTCTGTCCCACGTCGCTCAAGCTTCGGAATCTCATCCGAAGATACAAGCAGCGTTATGCTCCTGCTCCGGCCAGGAATATGCTCAAGGAGCTTGCGCCGCTCCAGCGCCAGCACCATTCGATGAACCGTAGGCGGCGTTACGCGAAAGAAGCGCTGCATGTCGGCCTCCGCCGGAGCCACGCCATGGAGCGTCGTGTATGTCTGGATGAACGCCCGGTGAACTTGGGCCTTCGTTTTACTATGCTCTTACTTGCCGCCACCGAGATTCGCTACCCTTGTATCTAGTTCCGTATACTACGACATTGCTTCTGTATACAACGATTCGAGTGGTTGCGCGTCTGGGCTACTGGTGTGAAATTTCATGTTGAAAAAGCAGTCCGTTCTTGACACAGTTGGGCGGTCTTTCCACGACTTTCAATAGCCTGCGAGAAAGGAACTCATTATGACTGCGAAATCCACGACGAGTGTTCCGGTTTCCAGCGGGGCTGAAGCTTTCTTGGCGCAAATGAAAGCGCTCGGTTCGGTGCGCTACATGTTTGCCAATACCGGCACCGATCATGGGCCGCTGATCGAAGCGATGGCGAAGACGGCGAAAGAAGATCCGCGCGATATTCAGCCGGTCGTCGTGCCGCATGAAATTGCCGCGGTGTCGATGGCGCACGGTTATTACAATGTGACACAAAAACCGCAGATGGTATTGGTGCACACTTTGCCCGGCACGGCCAATGCGCTCGGCGGCATCATCAACGCCGCGTCGTGTAACGTGCCGCTATTTCTCGTCGCCGGCCGGACGCCGATTACCGAGGGAGAGTTACGCGCCGGCAAGAGCCAAAATATTCACTGGCGCCAGGAGTCGCGCGATCAAGGCAATATCGTGCGCGAGTTCGTCAAGTGGGACTATGAAGTGCGGACCAATCAAAATCTTGCCGCGGTGGTATCGCGCGCCTACAAGATCAGCATGAGCGAGCCCCGCGGCCCGGTTTACCTGACCTTGCCACGCGAGTGGCTCTTCGAAACGATGGAGTCTACTCAAGTGCTATCGCCCGAGTCCTTGTCGCCGGCGAGCAAGATGCAAGCGGACCAGGCGTCGCTCGAGAAGGCGGCCGAATGGTTGATCGCTTCCGACAGCCCGCTGATCGTCACCAAATATCTCGGACGCAATCCCGAAGCGGTGCAATATTTAGTCGATCTCGCCGAGTTGCTGGCGATCCCCGTGGTGCAGCAGCTGAGCTACGTCAATTTTCCGACGGATCATCCGCTAAACCTCGGCACGCAAACGACCAAGTACGTGCGCAACTCCGATCTGCTGTTCTTCATCGATACTGACGTGCCGTGGGAGCCGCCGACCCGAAACGTTCTGCGCGACGGAGTAAAAATCATTCACCTGGAACGGGATCCAATGTTCACAGGGATACCCGGTTGGGGTTTTCCGGCGGATCTGCCGGTGACGGGTTGTTCGCAAGTATCGCTGCCGGTTTTGACCGAGATCATCAAGGCGAAGCTTGCGGCGGGCGCCGTAGCAAAAAGCAAGCTCGAAGAGCGGCGCAAGAAAACCGCGGCAGAACATCATGCCATGATCGGCGAAATTGAAGCGAGCATCGAGGCGGCCAAGAATCACAAACCGATCAATCCAGTTTGGTTGTCGAAGTGCATCGGCGATGTCATGGACGACAAGACGATCATCGTCAACGAAACGGTCACCTCAAGACTCGCGGAGGTGATTCACTTGAACCGGCCCGGTTCTCAATTCAGCACGCCACTGGCCGGCCATCTCGGCTGGGGATTGGGCGCGGCCATCGGCATGAAGTTGGGGGCGCCCGACGCGACGGTTATTGCCGCTGAAGGCGACGGCTCTTACATGTTCTGCGCGCCGACCGCCTGTCACTTCACGGCGCAGAAATATCGCATTCCATTTCTCACCGTGATCTACAAGAACCAGGTGTGGAACGCGAGCTTGAATGCCGCCCGCGGATTGTACCCCGACGGCGTAGCGGCCCGGACGCGAAACTTTCCGGGCACGGATTTAACCCCTTCACCGAGCTTCGAGCTCACCGCGCAAGCCTGCGGCGCTTATGCGGCGCGCGTCGAGGAACCATCGGAAGTTCCCGACGCATTGGCAAAGGCGTTGAAGGTTGTCAAGGAAGAAGGACGCCAGGCCCTGCTGAACGTGATTTGCAAGAATCCGTTGGCGTAGAGGAATGGAATAATGGAATACTGGAATATTGGAGTGATGGGCTGAAAGAGTCGGAATTTAGCCGCAAAGAACGCAATGGTTGAAATCAAAATCCCGTCGTGGACGTCCTTCGTGGCTAGGTCAATTTTCGGGATAATGCCGTGTTTA
>VBKY01000473.1 GCA_005879255.1 Deltaproteobacteria bacterium | reverse complement strand
CGTTCGGGCGCGCAACAGCAGTATTCCTCGGCAAGCCAATCGTTATAAGCGCGCACGACCGCTTTGTAGGCATCGTCATTTCCAATGCCGCGCCAGAATCCCGGGCCGACGTTGCCGGGAAATAATATTTCGGCATCGACGCCGTCCTTGTCTTGCTCGCGCAGACGTTGTTCCGGCGAGCCGGTGCCTGGAGAGCTCTCGTAGTTCTCGCCAGGCAACGGGTCAAACGGCCGGCGCTCTTCGTACGGCAGGCCGCAGGAGATGTTCGAAATCAATCGCTCCAAGGGTTGCCCTTCTTGCAGCACCGCCAACGTTCCGTCTTCGAGCGTGATGACTTTCGGCGCGCGATCGCGATACTTTACCGCCACGCGTTTGGCATAGCGATCGGGGCGGATTTCCAGGTGGGAATCGGCTGAAATGCATTTATACTTCATATTTCCTCTCGCAAATGAATCAGCGCCCGAATTACACCCGCAGCCCAAAGTTGTCAACGCTCGGCCATTAATTCGCCACACCCGCGCGCAATCAGCCTGGATTATTCACAACCAACCATTTGCGGTTGTGTGTAGGGCGACCGGCCGGTCGTCCCTACAATTCCATCGTGCGAAAACACCCAGAATGTAGGGTGCGCTGCGCGCACCGTTCGATCCCTGCGGTCCTTCGTTTGACCGCACGCTTGGCCAGAGTAGAATGAGACACTTTTCGTTGTGACCCGGAGGCGTGATGGACAGAAGCTCCCTGGCAAAAAAGCGTCGTCGCTTTGCACTGGGTTTTACCGCGGCTTTGATCGCCACCATCGCAAGCGGCATAGCCAACGCCGCCGAGATTTCAAAACCTACTTCCTTGCGCGTGGCCTACAGCGCCATTACCGTCAATCAAGCCATCCCGTGGATCGCATACGAAGCCGGTCACTTCAAAAAACATGGGCTCGACGTCGAGCTCATTCATGCGAGCAGCATCACCGCACTGCAGGCATTGCTCGCGAATGAAGTTTCGATAGCCCAATCGGTCACCGACGCTTGTGTCAGCTCGAATCTGAGCGGCGCGGATACTCTTTTCCTGGGTGCCATTCTCGACAAACCACTCTACAGTTTCATCGTTAATCCGAAGATCAAGACCCCGCAGGATTTAAAAGGCAAAAGGGTGGGCGTCACGCGCTTCGGCGCCACTCCCGACGCCCTCGCCAGGGCCATGCTCAAAATGTGGAATCTCGACCCGGCGACCGATGTGATGATGGTGCAGCTCAACGAAATGGGCCTGCTGGTTCAAGGTTTGGTCAACAACGTGATCGATGCCGCACCGATCTCGATTCCGGGCAACATTCGCGCCAAGAATCTCGGCTTCACCGAGCTCTTCGACATGACCAAGATCGGCAAAACTTACATCACCGGAACCGTGGTCACGCGCAAACGCTTTATCGACAGCCAGCGCGACACCGCCAAACGTTTCATGCGCGGTTTTCTCGGCGGGATGAAGACTTATCTCGAAGACGAGGACTTTAGCATCAAAGTGATTCAGAAATGGACGCGGGCGAAAAACCGCGATGAAATACGGGAAGCCTACGCCTTGCAGGCCAGGAACATGCTGCGTATCCCACGCACTTCGATCGAAGGCGTCAAGACAATTCTTGAAGGCATGGAAAAAATTCCGGGAGCCAAAACCGCCGATCCGCGACGCTTTATCGATTCGACGATCCTCGATGAGCTCGAGAAAGAAGGCTTTCTTAAAACGCTGTATAAAAACTGAGCGGAAAGGAATGCTTGGTACGCCACTTCATAAGACTGCGTCCCAATGACGAATTTGGTAGGGTTGTCATTCTGAACGAAGTGAAGAATCTCGACCATCCTTGGGTACAAAAGGCGAGATCCTTCGGCTTCACCTCAGGATGACATTGCGCCCCCTCCCGATACGGGAAGGAATAAGCACCGTGCCGTTGAAACCGTCGATCGTTATTTCCTTGTTGTTGCTGAATTCGTTTTTGCCGGAGGCTCCACTGGCACAAACTCTCAAAGTTCCCTACGTCTCGATTTCCGGCTTTCAAGCACCGCTTTATCTCGGCGAGCGCGCCGGTTTGTTCAAGAAGAACCAACTGGAAGCTCAACTTATCTACATGCCCGGCGGTTCGCTGATCGTACAGACTTTGCTTTCAGGCGATGTTGGGATCGCCAGCCTTGCCCCGCCGTCCGCAGTTGCCGCGTGGGTGAAAGGCGCCGAACTGGCGCTGGTCGCCGGCGGCATCGAGCGCGCGCTCAACGTACTCATGGTCAATCCCAAGATCAAAACACCCGACGACCTCAAAGGTAAACGAGTGGCGATCAGCCGTTTCGGCTCGTTATCGGACATTTCGCTGCGCGATGCCTTGGCGTTTTACAAGCTGAAAGCCAATCAAGACGTTTCGGTCGCACAAATGGGCGGTCTCGGCGAGCGCATGGTCGCGCTCACGTCCGGCACCGTCGATGGCGCCATTCTAAACGTTGATCAGGTTTTTCAAGCAGAGAAGTTGGGCTTTCATATTTTGATCGATCTACGCAAGTTGCCGTTGACCTATTCGACCCAGGGCATCGTCGTCAGCAAAGATTTCCTGCGCGCCCAGCGCTCCGCTGTGAAACGTTTTTTAAAAGTCTACATCGAAGGCATCAAAATTTTTAAGACCGAAAAGGAATTCTCGATGCAAACATTGGGTAGATATATCAAAACCAGCGACCGAGACATTCTGTCGAAGACCTATGACGTTTACCGAGAGGCTTGGGAGAGCGTGCCGCTCGTCAGGCGCGAAGGCATCCAGCAAGCATTGGACACCATCCCGGAAGCCTCAGCCAAGAGCGCAAAGCTGAATCTCGACAATCTCATCGACAATTCGCTGATTCAAGAACTGGAAAAAGAAGGATTCCTCCGGGAGCTTTATCCTGACGCCGCAAAACGATGAGCGACGGTTATTCGGTCAGGATGTTTTCGCCGATCGGGAGATTTCGATGACAATTTACTCGCGGGTGATTTGACGGCCTCTTGCGTCCGACGACACAGGAAAGTAATTTTGCTAATACCTGCTTGCAAAATTCGCGAACCGGGGGAAGAAAAATGATTAAAACCACGGGGCTCATTGCCGGCCACTACGAGTGTCGTTCGCTTGACGATACCCTACCCGTCTTCACCGACCTTTTGGCTATGGAAGTCGTCGAACGCAAGCCGGGTGAAGCGACGCTGAAACATCCGAACACGGATTGGCGCTTGATCGTCCACGCAGGCGGACCCAACGCCCCGGAAAAAGGTTTTGACAACCACTACGGTTTTCGGGTCGGCACCCATGAAGAAGTCGAGGCTGCCTGGGAATATATCGAAGCTCACAAGGAAAAATACCGGCTAACAAAGATCACCAAGCCGCAGAGCGCACACTTCGCCTACTCGATCTATTTTCGCGAGCCTGGCGGTAACCATCTCGAGATCGAGTATTACAATCCCGGCGGCGCGCTGCACGGCCGCGCGCACACCGCCGGCCACTGGGATAATCCGTTAACCAGCGACCGGTTTCCTGGACGCGGGTATCTGCCGCAGGCTTTTACTCACGGCACACTGCAGTGTGACGACGTCGCGAGAAGCCGCCGCTTTTACGTCGAAGTTTTGGGATTGGAGATCGCCGCCGGTTTCAATACGGCCCAATACATCAAACATCCATCGACGCCCTGGTACATCGTCGTTCTGCAACGAAGTCCGCGTCAATATCTGGCTCCGGTGAATCGTTTCACGTTGCAAATGGCGTCCACAGCGCAAGTCGAAGAAGCTCACCGCGAGTTTGCCGCCCATGGAAGAGACAGCGGCATCACCGAGCTGGGCATGCTCGAAAGCGCCAACGGCACGGCAAATTTTATTTTCAGCGACTTGGATAAAAACTGGTGGGAGCTCACGAGCGGTGCCTAGCTAGACCGACAACCGCGAGCGTTGCGCGATACTACCCACGAAGGAACTGCCCCGCCACGAGCTGGCGGGGTATAAGAACATAGCGATAAGAATTTACCCCAAAAGCGATAGGGGTCGGGAACGGCTTTCGCCGTCCCCGCCCTCCGAACCGTGCGTGCGGTTCTCCCGCACACGGCTCTCCAGTCGGTGGTTTCCTCATCGGGATTGGCTCGCCAGCTTCCAGG
>VBKY01000466.1 GCA_005879255.1 Deltaproteobacteria bacterium | reverse complement strand
CTCATCATCGATATTGTCGGCCACGACAACGTGAATGGGTCGGCTGCCGTTCCAACCGAGGACAAGACGGCTCGGATATGGAGTGTCATCAGGATAATCTTCAACCGTTTCTCCCGTGGCAATTACATGTCGAACTTCGGCCGCGCTTATAGTCCGCTGATACATTCGCTGGATCGCGTGAACTCGAAACACCAAGCGGCTAAATACCATGCCAAAACCTCGGAATCACAATCGCGTTTATTATAGCATAAAAAAGATGCGTCGGTCGTACTGAGGATAAGGGCAGAGGGATGAGGGCTAAAAGCCCATGATCGTGGCGGGGGAAGACGCGTGTTCGTGATTCGTGATCATGGGGATCGGTCCGTTCCAGACGTTCAAAACGTTCAATGGTTCGGCAGGCTCACCATGACCGGCTCGATCTTCCGCTCGTCCTGAGAGTGTCGAAGGATGCGCTACGTTCAAAAACGTTTCAGCCTAACGCCCGTTCAGACGTTCGAGGTTTAAAAGTTCAAGGGAGGATAAACCTGAGGGGGAAACTTCCACGTTTCGGGAATTCTCGAAACGTCGAAATGAGCACCAGATTGGATGGTCGCGAGATCAGTTGTCGGTAAAGCCGGCGGCCCGTCGAGTTGGCTCTCGCAACCTGAATAATTCTTCTCTTGGAAACACTTTGGTGGCCGAACACGTTTTCAGGTGCATCTGCTGCGTCAAGCATGTCGGATCGCGGGCAAGGAATCCTATATCGCGCGTACTTTTAGGCGGAGGCCTTCTTTTTTCTGAAGATAGGCGACGATCTCAAAAAAGTTGCGAGCCTGAGGGTTACCTTTGGGCCCGAGCATTCGCATGAGGCTTTTTGGTGATTTTTTGGTGACGGTCGCTAGCTTGGCAAATCCGACCGTGGCATTGATGTAATCACGGAGGACGATTTTGCCGGTTTCGACATCTCCTGAGAGTAGGGCGTCGACAGCCTCTTTCAAAAGTGCTTCACGGAACGCCGCGTCGCGGTGAGCGCGCTCCCGAATCGTTTCTTTAAAGTCTCTAGTCAGTGGCATCTTACTTCTCCTTTTTGCTGCGGCGTTTGTAATCAGTCCACAGCTCCCGGGCGTGCCGGATATCATCTTGTTGACGCTTTTTAGTCCCACCGGCGAGCAAAATCACCAGACGGTCACCGTCTCTGCCAAAATAGATTCGATAACCAGGCCCAAAATCGATGCGATATTCTTGAACTCCGGCGCCAACGCTCTTTGCATTTGATAGATTACCTTGTGCCATTCGCGTGACTGCGGTTGCCGCTTTTGCGGCAGCTTGAGCATTGAGGCTATCAAACCACTTTGCATAGGGGCTGGTGCCATCCGCGGCAAGATACTCACGAACCTCAATCACAACTTATGGTAACACATACGTTACCACAGTGCAACTGTGGATCGAGGGACGTGTTGATGTATGACGCGAGCGGGTCCTGGGAAAGACGTGATCGTGGATCGGGGGAAAACATGATCGTGTCGGGCTCCGAAAGATGCCGGGGTGTTGCGGGCTGACTTTAGCCGGGGGGAACTTCCACGTTTCGAGAATTCCCGAAACGTCGAAATGACGGACGTCGGCAAGGACGATCGGCTCTCAAGGTTCAACGACAAAGCCGATACAATCTTTTGGGGATTGGGCCATCGCAAAATCGAGCAAGTCTAGCTGGATTTGAATTTCCGCCGATAGGTCTGGACAAAGCTCACGGCGACGGAGGCGCTTAAGTTCCAAGCTGCGCCATATCTCTTCGGCGGCGTTGAATTGAGCTGCAATTTGCTGCGTTTTTCGTTGCGCCAAAGGCAAATTAAAATAACTGATCATACCTCAGAGGCTCCCTCTGAACTGTTTCAACTCGCTATCAGCTTCCCGGCGTCGGCGGTGATCAGAAAAGGATTCGGCGTCCGGCCTAGTCTGGGCAAATCCATTCATCTTCCATGGTTTGCAAAGTAAGCAGCCGGCCCTTTGGTTCTTTGAGCGTTTACGTTTGTGATGAGCCATGGTGACTCTCCTAGGATTGAAACCTGCTCCGATGATTACGAAGAATTAGGTCACGGTTTTTCGGCGACGACTTTGCCGTTTTTCCAGACGTAGATGGGAGTGCCGTGCATGCGCGCGGTCTTGCGGGCGACCTTAGCGGCGCGGCGGAGCGCACGTCCGGCTGCGAGAGTTAGCGGAGATGGTACGATCTTCTTGCTTTGTGGTTTCATGGTCCCTGCTCTAAAACTTTAGCAACATCACCTGAGTTATCATACACCGTCCACTCGTCAGCCAAAAGCCGATACGATTTCTGGAAATTGATCCAGCTTCGAGTGAATCGGCGCAACACATCTCTGCGCGGCACGTCATGGCCGCCTTGTTTGACCCGAGTGGAGATTCGCCGTAGTCCGAGTTGCGGCGATGAGATCCGTAGGTACACAATTTCGATTCGCCAACCGACGGCTTTCCAGCGCTTGAGCCGGTTGATGTAAGTCAGTCCACTCAACGTACTCTCAAAAGCAAAGTCCTCCCTGGATCTGGCGAGCCGATCCAGTTGAAGTAGAAATAGTCGACCTGCCGCCAGCGCGGCAAGTTCCGGCCGCAATGGCGAGAGTCCGCTGGCGATCAAATCAGGATTGACGAAATGAACCACGCCTGCCTCTTTGGATAAGAATTCACGGGCAAACGTGGTTTTCCCTGCCCCGTTGGGTCCCGCGATGATGATGCAACGAGGCGCTGAGCGGCCTGGCTTAGCCATAGTTGGTGCGATTTTAATTACGACGCGCTATTGACGCGCGGAACGATGGAAAACCGCAAGCGCCTTACGGATGCACCGACTCCAGAAACCAATCCGTCGGAATCTCGCGTCCTACCCGTGCCTCCCGCGCGCGTGCCAATACTTCGCTGCCGACTGCGGCGAACTGCAAACCGAGACCGACGTTGTTGCAAAAGCAACTGATGGCATCGTCCTTAGTGCGGCCGGGATGTTGACCGTTGACCAGCTCGGAGAGCGTAGGAAAGTCCCAAATGGCGCAGTCCTCACGCGTGAGCGGATGCTGCCAACCTTCCGCGACATCGGGAATCGACTGCCGATCGACGCCGATGGCGATTTGGAACGGTTTTGCTTCGCGCCAGTGAATGATCAATGGATCGGCGCGTTTGTAAGTCGTAACGTCGAGCTCACAGGGTTTCACGCAGGAGACATGCATTCCCGACTGCAAAATTTCACCAGGAAACAGCGCAGAAATCGAATTGGTCGTGCAGATCACCATATCCGCGCCGTCGATCGCTGCCGCGGCGCTGTCCGATTCGATTAGGCTTGGCGAAACCTTTTCCGACCATTCTTTAATAAAGCGCCGCCGCGATTCCGGGGTCGGGCTGAAAACCTTCACTTGCTTTAGCTCTCGCATCATCGACATCGTGACTAAATGCGCGCTGGCCTGCCAGCCGGCGCCCAACAAAGCCATCACTTGGGAATTCTTGCGCGCGAGATAGCGCGCCGCGATCGCACTGGCGCCTGCAACGCGCAATTTTTGCACGTAGCCGTCGGGAAAAATTGCCAGCGGCTCGCCGGTCTCGGTGCTGAAGAGCATCACCAATCCGACGAATTTGTCGCCCCCGGCGACAGGCAATTTGTCTTTGCGCACGCCGCCGGCCTTTTCGTACCATTTGACGACGCTCGAATTGAGTCGCAACGCGGCGACGTTGCGATTGGGCAAGACGCCGCTCATGGTTTTGTACTCGTAAAATTCACCGGGCTTGGTCGGACTGAAAACATCGTAGCGCGGCACGGTCGCCGCCATGCCGTTACCGAGATCGCGATAGGCTTCTTCGAGCACGTCGAGACAAGCGCCCACCGGTAGAATCTTTTCAATGTCTTCGTTCGAGAGAATGAGCATGACGAGCCTCCAAAAATTCGCGCACGCGGCGAATGCAGCCAGTCATATTGCCATCGACTGGTTTTTTCAAGTTGACTTGCCGATTCTGTTGACAGA
>VBKY01000004.1 GCA_005879255.1 Deltaproteobacteria bacterium | reverse complement strand
GACAAGCCGCCGGCAACTTTGTGAGTAAACGCCGCCGTGCAGGATTAGAGTATCTCCAGGCTGCAGTGTATTGGCGATGTTCTCGAACTCTTCATTGCAGCTAATGTCAGCGTTGGCAGGAAAAATCTCTCGCACGACAGCATCCGCCGCACTCGCGTATGAGACCAATAGGGTTATTAGAGAAACAGAGAATTTAATCGTTTTCATATGTGCTTTTCTTTCGTAGAGTTTAATTGGGCAGTCGCAAATCGACAGTTTCTTCTATTAGCGCTTCCAAGGGGTGTTTGCCCACGACTGTAACTTAGATGGCTCCGGATAAATTAAGTGAGCAGGAGCTATGCCAACACCATGTCGAGCAGCCGAAGGACTACCGCCTGTAGGACTGCGAAATTTCTACGAACGCGGAAATCGACTGCTCGAACCCCGGTTAAAGTTGGCTTGGCGAAAGGACATATTTGGCCAAAGATCACGAATTTTGGCCTTTGTTAACGGGAAAGGTCTTCGTCCCCTACTTTGTGATCTTTTTAGATAGATCTTCTTTTGTCCGTGTTCTTCGTCCTACTATCCTTGAAACTTCTCGTAGCCCGCGCAAATTTTCAGACGGGCCTGAACTCCGGGACGTGGGAATTTACTCGCGCCAAGCTTGTTTCCTAAATTCGAAATTCGAATATCGAAATCCGAAACAATTTCAAAATTCAAAATATTAAAATCCAGAACTCAAGTCCGCAACGAATTTGTTTGAAACATTGGGTTTTTGGTCATTTGACATTGTTTCGAGCTTCGAATTTCGTGCTTCGAATTTACCGTTTTCCTTGGCGCCCTTTGCGTTCCTTCGATTTCGCTCAGGACAGACTTTCTATGAGACTTGTCAAGCCCCTTTTTTATTTTTTAATTTTTTTTCATGCTGCCTGGCGCATCTGCTGACGAGCGATGTTAGCCAAATGGTAGTTTTCGTCGTACGGTTTATGATCTCGCCACATGACAAAAATAATCTTCAGCCACTTTGCTCCCAGAGCTCTGAGTGCTTCATGATGGCTGTGTCCCTTCGCTCGTTGGTCGCGATAATATTTCTTCGCCCACTCACAGCGATTGAGCGAGTTAAACGAAAACCAGTACGAGGCGTAGCGCAGCAGCTTATTGCAGGCATAACGAAACTGTACCACACGGCTCTTGCCACTCGCTTTGGTTACCGGGACTCCACCCGCCTCGGCTTGAAGGTGGCGAAAGGATTGCCATCGACTCTTGGCATCCCCCAGCTCAGCCCAAAGCATGGGTACGGTGATCCCACTTTTTCCTCCCGGCAGCGTCTTAACAAGCTTAGCTGCCGGCATAGAGGCGAAAAAACGTTCGACCTCTTCGCTGTAGTTCTTCACCGCCTCAGTCAACGACCTGAGCTGGATAACGAGCACCAAAAGCAGCTGCGACTTGGCTCTGACTACGTGCTCGGGAATCTTAAGTTGCGGCTGACTAAGCTTCTCCCACAGCTCCTTACAGCGCTCCTCGCCGAGATGGTGCTCGCGCTTGGCAAAGCGGTTCCACTTGCGACGGGTAAGGTTAGACAGAGCCCGTGGGGTGGGATACTGCTCGAGAAAATCCAGGGCAATCTTCGATTCCAGATCAGAAAAGACTTCCAGCGGCCTAGGGTAATACTCTTTGAGCGTCACCTCGATCTGGTTGAGGAGCCGAGTCTTGTGCCGCCCCAGCCGGTGGTGATCGCGGGTGAGCATCTTAAGTTCCTGCGCCTGTTCGGAGTCAGGCTTCAAAGCGCGCAAATGAACATGATCGGTCCTCAAAAACTCTGCCAACACATACGCATCAAAGGAATCGCTCTTGGATTGGCTCATGCGAAACCGATCTCTGGCCCGATCCACAGCCTTGGGATTGACCGGATAGACCACCACTCCATGGTCCAGAAGAAAATCAACGATCCGCCCGTGGGGCTTTTCGATGGCTGCCCAAAGCTCTATGTCTTCCGCCTTACGTTCGTGCAGCCAGCGACCCAATTCGCTCATGCCCTTGGGACTTTGCTCTATCTTCATCTCGGCTACTTTTTTCCCTTGGGAATCGCTGACCCAAACTTGGTGAAATTCATCGGCCCAATCCACTCCCATATAGTATCGCTTCAAATCTTTCTCCTTCATTTTGTATTTCCCATTGCAATAGCTCTGAACGGAAAGTTCGCCTTATATCGGTCCTCAACAAAGGGACAACTTTCTATTGAACTTCTAGCTCCGTTCTCTCGCTGGTCGGGACAGTCTGTCCTTGATCCTCGTCAGAGGGATTAGGCTTCGATGGTCCTCATTCCAGCAAGCTCTTGAAATCGGTGTCACATAAACATGATCTCCAATATGATAATCTGCAACAGACCTAATATAAGGCTTTGCGCGATAGATATTCCGACCTTTGGTTACGGCTACCCCGCGCTGGGTCCTTCGTGGCGAAAAATCAATAAGACCTCTCTCTATCCTTGACGCGTCGATTCCCGGAGTGGTAAGGCGAGCTAGTTCCCCAGTTTTCGGCGCCGTATGGACCTGGCGGAAGTCGTGTCGCGTTGAAATAGCAAAGTGCAAAGGAGCCATGATGAGCACACTCGACCAGCCTATTCTCATCGCCAATAGCAACTACCACGTCGGTCACCAGATCGCGATCTTCGTCGCCAAAGAGCAGGGTTTTTTCACCGACGAAGGACTCAAAGAATTTGAATACGACTCGCGCGGCTTGATTCCGGGTCCCATCGAGCGCGAAGGTTTGGCCATGGCGATTAAGAATCATGGGGTGGACATCGCCCCCGCTGTCGACGTCGAAGCGGCGATCTACCAGCGCTCTTTGGGCGCCGATGTCTATATCGCCGGCGGTTGGCGCTATACGCCCTTTCTCAAATGGTATGGCGCCAAGCATCTCACCGATATGAGCAAATTGCGCGGCGGTAGGATCGGCATGCGCGAGAAGGAAGGCTTGGTCGAAGTGTTCATCACGGACGCGCTGCGCCAGGCCGGCGTCGATCCGTACAAAGAGGTTCAATGGGTCTACGATCCAGTCTTCGGTTATCGCAACAACCCGTCGCATATGGAGATGCTGCGCTCGGGAAAAATCGATGCCATTACCTCGCAACCGCCGTTTTCCGATCAGCTCGAACGCGAAGGCTATCCGATGATTCTCGATCCGAACAAGATTTTTCCTCGTCGACCCGGCAAACTAACCATAGCGACGGGACAGATGATCGAAAAGCGTTGCGATGAATTGAAGGCGTACTTTCGCGCGATCATCAGAGCCTTCTGGTTCATGCGCGACGTGAAAAACTTTGAATATCTCAAGGATTTGGAAGCGCGGCTCAGGAGAACCAACACACACAACGAAGACGAGTATGGCGTTGTCGCGATCGTGACCTCGCCCGACCGGCTCGAGAGCTGGGCGCTACCCATCGACGGCGGCGTCGCCGCGCCGGCGATCGAAAGAATCGTCGACGAAATGGTCAAAGGGGGAAAACTCGCGCGCTCTATTCCAGTCAAAGATATTCTGCGCGACCAGCCGGTGAAACAAGCCTACCGTGAAGTAAGCGCGCGGCGTGAACTAAAGTCTGCGCTGAATGTCGCGCTGGCGGCTCAGGAGAAGTACGGGTTCTAAGTTATGCAAATGATACCGAATGCGCGAACGACTAACCGATACACCGCGATTGCCAATCTGGTGTTTGTTGCGCTCACGGCGCTCGGATTGGTTTTTCCTCTTGACCTATTCGCCTTGGATCAAGTCCACGTCCATGTCTCCGCGGGTATTAGCCCGAACACGTTGCTCTACCGATTCACCAAGGAGAAAGGCTTCTATCGCGAAGAAGGAATGGATGCCTTGCTCATTCAAGCCGGAATGTTACCCGGCATCCAGGGGCTGGTCGGCGGCAGTTTTCATTTTAGCCAGATTCTCGGCCAAGGCGCCGGCGGCATCCTGCGCGGTCTGCCGCTAAAGATCGTGATGGTTTTCGACACACGCCGCTCAATTGGCTCTATGCAAGCAAAAACATCAACACGCTCCAAGATCTCAAGGGCGGAAAACAAATCGCGGTCTCGAGCTTCGGCGCCGCCTTGGATCAGATGACCCGTGAGTTGCTAACAAAGCATGGCATCGATCCGCAACGCGACGTAGTGCTTCGGGCCATCGAACCCACACCGAGTCGATTAGCCGCCCTTCTAACCGGCGCCGTCGATGCCGCGGTATTGAACCAGCTAGACCGTCTAATCGCTAAAAAGAACGGCTTTAACGAGCTGCTTTTCTACGGCGACGACTTGGAATTTGTCACCGCCGGCGTTGTCGTGGCGGAAAAGACGCTGGCCCAAAGGCCGGATCTAGTGCAGCGATTTCTCCGCGGCACGCTCAGAGGTTTTCTCTGGCTTAAATCGAGTGAAAAGGAAGCCGTGCAAAAATTTGCCACGGCGATGAAGATCAGCGAGAGCGAAGCCGGTGAGGTCTACAAGTCGGCGTTGAAAATCATGTCCGCCGACGGCACGATCCCGCGAAGCCTCCAGGAGAAAATGATCGCCTTTCAGCGCCGATCGCTGAAAATCGAGCGTGAAGTGGCTCCCGAACAGGTCTATGACTTTGGCATGATCCGCGCGCTTAACGACGAAATG
The DNA here is from genome assembly GCA_005879255.1 of Deltaproteobacteria bacterium. The sequence continues at coordinate 9,365 of VBKY01000004.1, read as the reverse complement.
AAAAAAAGCAAATAGGGAATCAGGGCAACCACGGGGCTGCCCGTGTAAAGAAAGATTTCTCCCGCCGGTCGAAATGACAGAACTCCTACTTCGTTGCCTTCCCGCTCTTCGTGGTTACTCCCCGATTTGATTCTTTCTTCGCCTGAACAGCGGCCAAATCAGAAATGCGGCAGTCAGGACCAGCAGCGTGGCGCAAATCGGTCGTGTGTAAAAGACGCTGAAGCTGCCGCGCGAGATGAGCAGCGTTTGGCGCAACGAAGTTTCCATGATCGGGCCAAGCACCATCGCCAGAATAAATGGCGCGCCTTCGAAACCAAGCCGGCGCAGGAAAAAGCCCGCTACACCGAAGATGAGCATGATGATGATTTCCGCCACGTTCGCATTGAGGCTGTAGACGCCGATCAGACAGAACAACAGGATCAACGGAAACAAGATCGTGTACGGTGTCTTGAGCAATCGCACCCAGATGCCGATCAGCGGCAGATTCAGCACCAATAGCATCGCGTTGCCGATGTACATGCTGGCGATGAAGCCCCAAAACAGCTGCGGATATTTGCTGATGAAGAGCGGACCCGGCTGGATCCCATGGATCATCAACGCGCCCATAAAGAGCGCCATGATGGCACTGGTCGGGATTCCCAGGGAGAGCAACGGAATAAATGATCCAGCCGTGGCGGAATTATTGGCTGCCTCCGGCCCGGCGACGCCCTCGATCATGCCGGTGCCGAATTTTTCCGGATAGGGCGACATGCGTTTTTCCACCGCGTAGGAAACAAATGATGCGATCACCGGGCCCGGCCCGGGCAGGATACCCAGGAAAAAACCGATAACGGAACCGCGCGCAATCGGCCAGCCGCTGTCTTTCCAGTCTTTCAAATTGGGCAGCAGGCCGATGATCTTGGTTTCGTAAATCGATTGCGGGCCGATGGCGGTCAAGTTCTCCAACAGTTCGGCGATCCCGAAAAGCCCCATAGCCACCGGTACCAGGCCAAAGCCGTCGCGCAGGGTTAGATTGCCATAGGTAAAGCGCTCTTCGCCCGAAATCGGATCCATGCCGACGCTGCCGGCAAGGAGCCCGAGAATGGTCATGATTAAAGCCTTGGTCATCGATCCCTGCGTCAGGTAGGCGACGAGAGTCAAGCCGGTGAGCGTGAGCGTGAAGTATTCCGCCGGTCCGAATCGGAGCGCCGCTCTGCCGAGCATTGGCGCGAGAAACATGAGACCGATCACACCGAAGGTCCCGGCGATAAACGAGCCGAACGCGGAGATGCCCAACGCCGCTCCTGCCCGACCCTGTCGTGCCATCCGATAGCCATCGAGACAAGTCACGACGGAGGCCGTTTCGCCCGGGATATTGACCAATATCGATGTCGTCGAGCCGCCGTACATCGCGCCGTAATAAATGCCGGCGAGCATGATGACAGCGGTCGCGGGTTCCATTTTGAACGTTAGCGAAAGCAGGAACGCGACCGCGCCGACCGGGCCCAAACCGGGCAACACTCCGACCAGTGTGCCAACGAGCGTGCCGAGAAAACAAAAGAGTAAATTTGTTGGCGAGAGCGCGACCGAGAAGCCGAGTGCTACATTGGAAAAAAAATCCACCCTAAATTCCCAGGACACCGGCGGGCAGAGGAATACCGAGAAGCCATCCAAAGATGGCGTATGAGATCAGCGCGGTCATAAGCGCGATAGCAACGACTTTAGGCCACCTCTGAGATTCGATGGCGCGCAGCAGCAGGACCATCAGAAGGAAGGTCGTCAACAAAAAGCCCAGGCGCTCCAGCGCAAGAGCAAAACCGACCATCGTGGCCAGCGTCCCGCCGATTCTCACCCACCCTTCGGCGACGATCTTATCGGGGCCGCGGCGTATTTCTCCTCCGAGAAGCGTCTGCGCCAATAAGATAACCGAAAAGATCAACAGTAAAGTCGCCAACGTCGTCGGGAAAAAGGCGGTCTGCGGCGCGCGCAGACTGCCGAACGCAAGATTGCGGCTTTGGAGCAGAATGAACCCGGCCAATCCAATCAGGATCAGCGAAATCGCAATATTGGATTGTTTCATCGATCAGAACCGCAGATAACTCGACGCGCGCTCAGTTAGTGATCTTGGCGCTGTGCGCCACTTCGGTCCACTTACGTTCCTCTTCGGCGTAAAACTTCGCCGCTTCCTGCGGACCGAGATTTTCAATGAGCGCTTGGCTCTTCTCGATATTGGCGATGATCTCCGGATCCTTGAGACTGTCGCCGACCGCCGCGGCGAGTCTCTTTACGATCGCCGGCGGCGTTTTTGCCGGAGCGAAAAAGCCCACCCAGATTTTCAGGTTCAGCTCGGAGAACCCTTTTTCAACCGTCGTCGGTACGTTCGGAAAATCTTTAAGACGCCGGTTGGACGCCACCGCCAGCGCCCGCATCGTGCCCGCTTCGATGTGACTGCGAGTCGTGCCCAAGGTAAGAAACGCGATATTCACGTGACCGCCCAGCACAGCGGTGGCCGCCGCCGATTCTGAGCCCAAAGGAACATGGGTCAAATCAATCTTGGTTTTAAGCTTCACCAGCTCCCCGATAAAGTGCGGCGTGGTTCCGGGGCCGGCGGAACCATAGGTGAGCTGACCCGCATTCTTCTTCGCATCCGCGATGAATTCTTCGAGCGTCTTCCACGGCGCATCGCCTTTCACGACCGTTGTATTCGGGCTGCTGGTCGCCAAGGAAAGCGGCGCAAAGTCTTTCATTGTAAAACCGGAATTTTTGTTGACGATGGGAATGAGCAGAATTGGCGGCGGCGTGACGAGAATCGTATAACCGTCCGGCGCGGCATCCTTGGCGGCTTGAATTCCGACCGCGCCGCCGCCGCCGGCCTTATTGACGACGACCACCTGTTGGCCGAGCGCCGTCGACATTTTCGGCGCGACAATCCGCGCCACGATATCGGTCACTGCGCCCGGTGGAAACGGATTGATGATCTGTATCGTCTTGTTCGGATACTCGGCGGCGTCCGCCAACGGGATAAACAACGCTAGTGCAACGATGAAAAACAATCCCTTAAAGTTGAGCGTCAACATGCTTTCACTCCCAACAGAACACTAAATTTGTGCCGCCGATTTAGATCGTTTTGCTAACAGAATCTGCCGTCCACTGTCAATCAATTCTATCGTGAATCTTGACACGAGCGGCGAGGTTTTCTACAAGGAAGCCACAGAGGACATTTGGACGTGGGAACCGTCGCTGGAGCACAACAAATTCTATCTGGCTTGAAAGAAGCCGGCATCGATCTCGTGTCCAGCGTTCCCGACATCAACATGTTGCAGCTAATCAATCTCCTCTATCAAGACAAGGAGATTACGCATGTTCCGGTGGGCCGCGAAGAAGAGGGCATTGGCGTTTGCACCGGCGCTCATCTCGGCGGCAAGAAAGCCGCCATGCTGATGCAGAACGGCGGGCTCTTGAACAGCTGCAACGGCCTCACGACCACGGCGCTACAATTCGGCATTCCAGTTTTGCTGCTGATCTATTACGCCGGCGATATCGGCGACAATGCCTTTCACATGGTCGGACTCGTCACCGAGCCAGTGCTCCAAGGACTGGGAATCAAATATATTGTGATGCGTGATCCGGCAAAGGTGAAGCAAGACATTGCCGGCGCGGTGACGTTAGCCACCAGCTCAAAACGACCCGTGGCGTTGCTGCTCACGCGCGCGGTATTGTAACCGAGAAGAAAATGAAGCGCTTTGAATGTCTTCAGATAATCGCGCCGTTGATCAAGGACGAATTGTTCGTCACCACGGCCGGCGGCGCTACCGCGGAATGGAACGCGGTACACCCAAGCGATGGGAATATTCAGGTCAAGACGCTCGGCCTGTGCTCATCGATCGGCCTCGGCCTCGCCATCGCCTTGCCCAAACGAAAAGTCTTTGTCTTCGACGGTGACGGCGCCTTGTGGATGAACCTCGGATCGCTGGCGACCATCGGGCTGCATCAGCCAAAGAATCTCATTCACATTTGCTGGGACAACCAGCAATACGAATCCTCCGGCGGCGAACCCACGGTCGCGACTGCGGAAAATATCGATTTCGCCGGCGTCGCGCGCAACGCCGGGATCAAGAGCTCGCAAACCGCGACCAGCGTCCATGAATTGAAAGACGCCGTGGGTCTAGCCTTGAAGAATGACGGCCCCCATTTTATCTGGGCGCGCATCGAAGCCGGCCGCGCCGAAGCGCCGCCGCTGCGCTACGATGAATTGGAGAACAAGTATCGATTCATCCGCTACGTCGAAGAGACCGAAGACGTTAATATCCTGCGTGTTCCGCCTCCCGCGAGCTACTTACTAAAGTAGCTCCGGCCTCCCAGGGCCAAAGCGGTCAAGCCGCAGGATTTCGTCGATGCGCGCTTCATCGAAGAGCTCGACAAGAGTGGTTATATCGATGGCGTGTACGGACGGAAGAAATAACGAACAATCTACAAGAATGCCGGTGAAACCGATCAGTCCTTAATCCGTATGCCAATCTTCGATAGCCGATGCTTCCATGCCTCGCGACGTTCGATTTTCTGCCAAACGTCGATCTCTTGTCTGGCGAGTTGCGTTTTCTTTTCTTTCAGCTCCGTCATTAGATCTTGAATCAACTTATCGCGCGCCTTGAGCAGCTGTTCTCTTTCGCTAACCAGTGTGTCCAAATCGTGTGCCTCGCCGTTTAGGCCGGCGGCGGACACAAGCGCTTGATCTGCTTTGCTCTGTTGTTGGTGGAGCAAGCCTTCCAGATATACCTTCGCTGTTTCCGTCTCGTTGAGCCGCTCGGTTATGACATTCATTTGCGTGTGGAGTTCGCTTAGCTCCACGCCGCTGGCTTCCAGGAGCTTCTGCCTTTCCATGAGCTGGCGCTCAAGAGATTCCACTCTTCCCTTCAAGCGTTCCTCCAACTCGCCGATGGAAGTCTCTTTAGACTGCAGCAGTGCGGTCTTTTCCCGAAGCCCTTCCTGGAGCAGACGATCCGACCGTTCCCGTTCAGCGCCTAGCTCGCTAAGTTTCTGGGTTAACTCACTCACCTTAGCCATCAGCGCGTCAAGCTCGGTATCACGCGCAGCTAAGAGCTCCTGTTTTTGACTCACCTGATTTTCTAGGGAACGAAGTTTGCCGGTCAAACGTTCTTCCAACGCTTTCATGGCAGACTCTTTCGACTGGAGCAATTCGGTCTTTTGCCTGAGGTCTTCGTGGAGTAAACGGGTCGCGTGATCCTTCGATGTTTCCAACTCGACTAGCTCTCCGGACAGCGTGTTTGTCTTGGACCGGAGCTCCTTGAGCTCCGCGTCGCGGGCTTCAACAAGCTCCTGTTTTTCACTTAGAGCACTTTCCAGGGTGTGGATCCTTGTACTGAAGCGCTCCTCCAGCGCATTGATCGCCGCGGCATTCTCGTCGAGCAACTCGGACTTCTGCCTGAGGTCATCCTGCAGCGTGCGCGCCGCCTGCTCTTTTGAGCTCGCCAGCTCGGTAAGCTGATTCTTGAATGCGTTCAGCTCGGCTTCACCGCTATGGATCAATTCGTCCTTTTCTCGTAACTGGCTCTCCAGTCTTCGCAGCTTTTCTGCTAGGTCTTCCTCAAGTCTCTTAATGCCGGCATCTTTCGATTGTAGTAGATCGGCTCTTTCCCTCACGGCTTCTTGGAACAATCTCTCGGTATGCTCCTTGGCTGCCCCCAACTCGGCCATTCGTTGATTGAGCGAAGCCATCTCGGACGTGAGCGCCTCAACTTCTCTATCCCGACTGCCCACGAGTTCCTGCTTGGCGTGCAACTGGTCTTCGAGGGATTCAATCTTCGCTTTGAAACTGTCTTCGATTTCTTTGATCGCCGAGTCGCTCGCTTGGAGTACTTCTTTTTCCGTTCTCAGCTTTTGCTGGAGCAAGCTTGCCGCCCGTTCCTTTGCCGATCCCACCTTGCTCAATTGTTCGGCCAGCGAGTCGACTTGGATCTTGAGCGATTTTATCTCTTCATTGCGCCTCGCTAGAAACGCGTCCTTCTCGCCCAGCTGAGTCTTTAGACTCTGAACCTGTTTGCCATATCGCTCTTCGAGATCACGGCTGGCGAGTTCCTTGGCCTCGCGTTGCTGCTTTTCCTCCTGTAACTCTTTCTGCAGCAATGCTTCAGTGCGCTCTTTCGCCGCATTGAGCTCGTCCAACCGCAGTGCGACGGCTTTAACTTCCTGCTTGAGCGATTTTATGTCTCCGTCACGGCTCTTTAAAGCTTCGTTTCTTTCGTTCAACTGAGCCGTCAAGAGATGGATTTCCTTATTGAGGTGTTCTTCTTTCTCTCGAAAGGCGGTTTTATCCGCGTCGCGCTGCTGCTTTTCTTTCCTGAGCTCTTCTCCCAGAGACTCTTCCGCGCGAACTTTGGCCGCCGCCATTTCACTCAGTCTTAGCGAAATGGCCTTTACTTCCGAATTGAGTGCTTTTAATTCTCCGTCGCGCGCCTGTAGCAGTAGATCTTTTTCGCCGACCTCATTGCGCAAACCGTGGAGGCTCGTACCCAATCTTTGTTCGAGATCATTAATGATATCTTCCTTGGCACGGCGATCCTGATCTAGCTTTCCAAGTTCCTCCTGAAAGCGGCTTTCCATCTGTTCCTTGGCGGCATCAAGCTCGCTCAGTTGTCTGCGAAAGCCGTTAACCTCAGTGTCGCGGGTTCTCAGGAGTCTCTCTTTCTCGCTAACCTGGCTTTCGAGAATGCGAATCTTTTCACTTAAGCGTTTCTCCTCGGTTCTCATCGCGAGGTCGTTCGCTTCGAGCACTTCCTTCTTCTGCCGCAGCTCTTCGTGGAGGAGATCCTCCGCTCGTTTTTTGGCGGCTTCCATTTCACCCAACCGCCCCCCAAGATCAACAATCTCAGTCCGGAGCCCGTCTAATTCTTGTTCACGGCCTTTCAAAAGCCCGTCTTTCTCGCGTAATTGACTCTCCCACAGCCTGGTCTTGGCGCTCAGGCGTTGCTGCAGTTCGTTGATGGTAGAGTTGCTCGACTGCAACATCTCAGTTTTTTTCTTTAGCTCTTCCCGTAGCAATCGTTCGGCTGGGTCCTTGGATGGCGCTGAATCGGCATAATCCAGGGCGCTTGACTTCGCGGCCATCAGTTCCGTGTCGCGGGCCTTTAACAGTTTCTCCTTTTCATTAAGCTCGCTGATCAATAACTCTATCTTGTCAATGCTGGACTCGAGATCTTTCCTCACAGAGTCCCTGGCCTGGCGTTCGTGTTTTCCTTTCCAGACTTCCTCCTGGAGTAAACTCTCCGTCTGATTCTTCTCTGCTCGCAAATTCAACAAGTGCCTTCTGAGCGCCTGGATTTCGCCGTCTCGGACCATTTTCAAGACGATAATCGCCATGACTACCGCGAAGATTGCCAAGCCCCCATAAACCAAACTGCCGGCGGGTAGCTCGTCGAGAAACTTACCGGGAGATGACAGACCGAATTTGATATTGTTTGCGAGGAGCCAACGAAAACGATTGGCTTCGACCTCGTTATCTCTAAACGCAAAGAAAATCAGCGCGCCCAAGATGAGCGCCGCCAGAAGCAGCAAAACAACAACTTTTTCTCGTGTCCTCATAAAGAGTTACGCCTCGATTGTAAGGCGATGGACTACGCCTTTCGTGATCTGCGTATTTTACGCTTCTGGATACGATTTGCCAAAGAAATTTGTCGGTGATTTGCTAACCCAAAATAGCACCGGTTTGGCAAATACTGCCAAAAAACGACCTTGTCCGTGCAACCTACGCCCGCCACCCATTGGACCATCATGACCATTCTCGCTGTACAGGACACAGCCGTTTCACGCCCATGGATACCGAACTCGAGCGAGTGGCGCAAACAGAATGGACAAACCGGTTGGCGGCTTCGCTGCACGCACAGCATTCGAGTGTGGAGGGTCGTGCCTCCGCAGTACAGATTGATAGCCCGGCGGTGATTCTTGTCAAGTCCTCCGCAGTCGTATAGTTACAATACTATTCAATCCACCTGGATAGCACGATGATACGACAAACGCTCAAGTTCTCAATTGCTCTGGCAGCCGCGATGTTCCTACTAGGCGCCAATCTCTGCTCTGAGGTCGCCGGCCAAACGCCGCTTCGAAACGAAGTGAAAACCATCACCCTGGGGCTCGTATCTGAGACAAATCAGCAAGATATTGCAGAGCATTTTCGTGATCTGGCGCGCTACGTCGCGCGTAAATTGTCGGCTCCGATGGATGCCGAGGGACAAGTAGTGGTCGCCCGTAGCTTGTCTGAGCTCGCCAAGCTTCTCGACCAGAATAAAGTCGACTTCTTCATGGAGAGCCCTTATCCAACCTATGTCGTTAACCAAGTTCATGGGGCGGCAAAGTTGTTGCTGAGACGGTGGAAAGGGGGCAAAGCGGAGTATCGCAGCCTGATTGCCACAAACAAAAACGGCGGCACCAACCATATCCAAGACTTACGCGGCAAAATCATCGCCTTCGAGGATGCCGAATCGACATCGGGTTACTTTTTACCCAAGTTGTTCCTCCAAAGAAACGGCTTTAAGCTATTGCCAGTATCCGCGTTGAGCGCAACCGTTCCCGCAACGGAAGTGGGCTACGTGTTTGCCCAGACGCAGGATGTTCTCGTTGGATGGGTTCTCTCGAAACAGGTAGCGGCCGGCGCTCTCAGTGACGACGATTACGCGGCATTGGACGACAAAAGAAAAGCCGATCTTAATATTCTGGCCCAAACAGAATTACTTCCGCGTCACCTCGTCTCAGTTCGAAAGAATCTTGCGCCCGAACTGATTGAGCGGCTCGCGCGTGTCTTGCAATCGATGCATGAGGACGGCGAAGGTCAAAGCATTCTGCGGAGCATCGACAACACGACAAAGTTCGACCTGCTACCGGGCGGTGAAGAAGCTATGCGCCGGCGGCTTTTGGATACTTTTCATTCGCCAGAGAAGAGATAGCGAGCGGATCTTCAAAACGCTTAAGCCGCGAATCATCCACTAGAGACCAACTGGCGTCCCGATCCAAACTTGCCCCGCTGACAATCGGAATGTTGACTGCCGGTGGACCGATTTGTTTTGGCTATTCGAAAAGTATGCTCGTGCCGGATAGGGCTATTCTAGGGACAGCTTCACTGCTTGGCCTTGAGCTGTTGATCGTTCTCGTGGAGAAATTTTTTGATCTCCTCGCCATGGTCCAGCAACCTCACCCACTGTTCCTTGTACAGCGTCACAGGGAATCTTCCCAATCCGTAAACCGAAAGACCTCCCTTTTCACTGACCTTTAGACGCAGTTGTCCCGGCTTTCGTTGCTCGATCTGGTCGCGCAACGCTTTGTTTTCAGCTTCCAGTCGAGCCAATCTTTGTTCCGCTGTCTCTTCTACCATAAAT
>VBKY01000003.1 GCA_005879255.1 Deltaproteobacteria bacterium | reverse complement strand
CGTTGGAGGCGTCAAGTCACCTTCCGTTTAGCATGAACGCCCAGTTCGACATCGACGTCGCCCGACGCGAGATCCAGCACGAGCGGCTGAACGCGTGGTTGTTCGAGCGTCTCGCCGACCTAACCGCTTCAGTTGCGTTGTACCGATTGGGGGACGATCCCGAATCAGCGTGGCGAGCAATCCCTCTCAAGGATGAGCGAACTTTTCCTGGTGATGCATGGGTCGCCGAGCGCATCGCCGATTTTGTCGAGGCGATACAAGCATGTGTGCGCCGTCGATTCCGAATCCGGATCGCGGGAGAGGAGCGCCGGCTGAGTAGCCTTGCGTACGAGACGCCGGCGCTCGATAGACTGTTAACGCAGAGTGACATCCAGTTTCTCCGGAGGGGCCTTACGCTTCTTCCCCATTCTGCGAGAGATCGGGATGGCCGTTGGCGCGCAGTCCTCAACGACATTGGAGACGCGACTTTAATAGAGGTTCTCGAAGGCCTTGGGCTCCTCGAACGGGAAGACGATGACCTCGAGCTACGGGATGTGCGCTGGTTCATCAAACTCGCCCGAGCTGCGATCGAGGGCGATCTCGGCGATAGTCTGTCGTCGTTACGATCGATTGTCGCGGTGGACGGTAGCCGGGTCGCCCCGCCTATGGCTCACGAGGGCAAACTGCTCCTTCGCTCAGCTCAGAACGACTCGCTCGCCTTCCGGCTCAGGCTCGCGCACGTGATCGATCCCGTCTATCTCTCGCAGTGGAGGGATGCAGCGATCGTCAGAAAATGGCTCGAGGACGAGGGTATGCTCAAGGACACCGTTGATCCCGAGAGCACGCTCCGAGCATTGGCTTCACATAATTGGGATGACCAACTGCCGCGCATCGGCGACGATGACCTTCGACTCATTCGCGACGCATTTGCCGAGCTGGACCAGGAGCTGCAGGAGGAACTAGGGCCGGAGGTTGGGCAGAAGATCGAAGTTGACGTGCAGCGTTGGGAGGGGTCGAAGCGGGTAACGGATGCTGGGCAACCTGTGAACGCCTATTTGCCGGCATCAATCGAGGACCGCAAGGATGGGTGGAGCAAGGCGGCCGGGGGGACGGAGGGACTGAGCTGGATTAACCCTCGGTACGAGGAGGTGCTCCGTCAGCCCGGTCGGCGCCGTGCCGGATCCGATGAGCCGAGGCCACTCGGCGCTCGCACATTTTTCAGGCTCCTTGGCGCTGAAACAGCACCAAGGCTTATCACGTCCACCGACGTCGAGACTCGGCACGGCGACCCTGCAACACCAATTGCCTCTCTTCAGCTGATTGCGCCTCAGATTGACGCCCTTCGGGCGTTTGAACGACACGCCACTCATCTCAAAAGAGATCGGTTATCGCCTGACCTCCTCGCCGTGCTCAAGGATATTCAGCGTGAGCGCGGGCTGGGAGCCCGGCGCGAGCGCGCTCGTGCTCTGTTAAATACACTCGAACGGGAATGGGAACGTCTCTATGCGTCACATACCACGGCAGACGCTGTATGGTCAGAGCACACCTGGCGTGACGCAGGAGAGATACCACCATCCTGGGTTGCAAATGCCATGTGCGAGCCATGGCTCACGAGTGAGAACGGCAAGAAAAAAGCGCCATGCGAGCTTGCCGTTCGCACTCCAGCTACCGAAGCCATTTCCGGTAACAACCCAAGTCTTTTTGCGTTTGGTCTTGATGAGAGCGACGCCGCATCGGCTGCGATCCGCGCTCTCGGTATTCAGACCGACCCTCAAGTCAGCGAGATGGTCGACCAGCTGACAAATATCCGCGACCAGGGTGGGGTTTGTCGACGAACCATCGGTGATGCTCCGGTATGCGGCCATCGCCGCTAACTGCAAGAAAAGAGAGCCCGCGCCGGACGACATTGTCGGCGATCTGCCATGCGAAAGCTCAGGGCCCGTTTCGGGAGTCAGCCCAATAGACCCGGTCTCATCTACGCGAACGGCAGTTGGTTTGTGCCTTCTAAGGTGTTCCGCGGCGCACCAATCTTCGGCCGTCTCCGCCCGTTCGTTTCCGAGCGATCAGCGGCCGAACAGCTTTGGCGAGCTTTACGAATTCCTCCACCCTCCATCACAGATTGCGTCGACGTACTCAACGAGATCGCCCAAGCAACGTCGGACGATCAGGACGAAATCCTCGTCAACACTTATGTCTATCTTGAGCAGCAGCTTCCGCGAGCCTCAACCCGAGAACTGACTCGCTTACGCGGTCTCCCGCTTTGGAACGGTAGCGTATGGCAGGCTGATCGCCCGATTTACGTTATTGCGCATGGCGAGACCGCTCAGGCCTTGTCATCGCACGTCGCCGTCTGGGACCTTCCCGTCGCGCCGGCTGCGGTGCCTCGTCTGATCGCGGCCACTAACGCCACGCTCCTCGCCGAGGATGATTTCAATCCTGTTGTTCACGAGGGAGCATTCGTACCGGGCGCAACTCTTGAGCGACACTTCGAGGCAGCCGTCGATCTCTTGCGCGATTGGTTGGCGCGACGCGATCCCAAACTGTTCGGGGCGCTGTCAATGCCCTGGGAGAAATTGGCTCGTGCCCAAATCGCAATTGATCCGCAGCTGCAAATCGAGCTGCGGCTAAACCGTCGGATGCCAGTCTCAGTCGCGGCTCAAGCGCATCTGATGCGCACTCCGCTTGCGTTCTACTTCGCCGATTCGGAGGCGCCGGGTGAAGCGGACGCCGGCGGCCGAGTGATAGCGCGCCTCTTCACCGAAGGTGACCGAGACAAGTTGGCACTCGCGTGGAGCGATTCATGGCACAAGGCCGCGAAAGGTGAGCGAGGAGCGGTGACGCTCGTTCAGGACCGCGCGGACGGCGGAGCGCTGGATTCGTTGTTTGAGCAGGCGAAGGGAACGACCCCGATCACGAGACGCGCGAAAGCAAAGCAGGCGCACGAGGCCCCCAAAACCCGTACTGCCGCTGAGCCTTCCCTTCCGGTGCGACGTCTGAAACGGATCGAAGATCTCTCCGAGAAGATCGTCGATGTGGCTGCTGAAAACAATGAAATTGCTGCAAAGCAAAGTCGGCGGCGCGGTTTGCGTGACGACGTTCCCGTTGGAAAGCGAATCGGAGAATCGAGACCCGCGCCCCAGTCGGCGCCGTTGGCCTATTCGGCCGAGGAGAAGGAGGATCTCGCGCTCAAAATTCTCCAATCGGCGATCAACGGTGATTCGGCTGAACTGCGCGATTACCATCATCTGCGCGGGATCGGCGCAGATGCGCTCGACAAACTTGGTCGCTATTTCGAAATTAAAGCGTCTTTTGGCGAAATACCGGATGACGTAACGCTCTTGGGGAATCAGGTCGAGCGTGCGCTTCGCGAAGGCAATAAGTTCTCTTTAGCGGTGGTTGCTGGGCTCGAGGAGGGCTACGACACGGTTGTGAAAATTTTTCCGAATCCCCTTCGGACACTGAAACCAAAGCCGAACACATCTGTGACCCTAACGGGAATCACGGAGTGCAAAGCCTTAACGGTCCGGTTTCCTCCGCCCGGTTCCGGGTTGACGGCGCCGGAAGTCTCGGTGGAAGTCAAAGCGGGAGAAAAGGGAACGGTCTAGGTGAAGAGAAAAAAGGGAAAAAAAGGGAAATACTTTAAGCCGTGCAGGGGCGCGAACAAGCTGGAAGTCTTGGTACCTGGCCTGAGTAGTAACTTATTGTTCCTGCAGACTCGATTACGCTTATAAGCATGATCCAGGATCGTCGATCAAGCAAACCAATTGACGCTTTGGAATCCGAGTCAGATTGCGTTGTTTTTGACCGCAGTCTTCCTGATGGCGACTGACACGGAAATTTGGGAGCGCGCTAAAGTAGAGAAGCTTGTTGTCTTCAGTAAAGACGTGGAGTTCCACGATCGCGCGCTGCTGTTCGGTTCTCCGCCGCAGGTCATCCACGTCGCAGTTGGCAACCGTAGTAATACTCGGTTCTTTGGTGTGCTCACCTCTGAGTGGGATGACATCGAACGAGCTCTTCTATCCGGGTCTAGAGTGATTTCGATTACGCTAGAGAAAATGGAAGTCTTTGTGTAATTTGCCGCCAGAGGCGGAGCAAAATGCAGGTACTCAACGGCCAATTTCTTTTTTCCCCCTCAGACCTCGCGAACTTCGTCGCCTGCGAACACTTAACACAGCTTGAGATTGCTGTTGCGCGGGGAGAAATCACTCGTCCAAACTTCGGCAACGCGTACGTCGATTTGATTGTGCGCAAAGGTCTGGAGCACGAGCGCGATTTCCTCGATTCAATTCGTGCGGCGGGTCATATGGTGAAAGAGATTGGCCTCGGCCAAGATCGAGACTTCGCAGCTGCGGCTGAGGCGACCGCGGCGGCGATGCGCGACGGGTCGGAGTACATTTATCAGGCCGTATTCGCTTCAGACGGCTGGCATGGAATCGCCGACTTTTTAGAACGGATCGATCGGCCCTCCGCGCTGGATGGGTGGAGCTATCAAGTCCTCGATACCAAGCTCGCGCGCCATCCTCGACCCGAGCACGCGCTGCAGCTCTGTTTTTATAGCCGTGCGCTGGGGCAGATTCAGAAATTCGAGCCGGAGGTTGCGTACGTCGTCCTCGGAACACGCAACCGCTTCCCAATTAGGCTCGCGAATGTGTCGGCTTACTTCCGCCGGTTGCAACGCCGCTTTCGTGACACAATTACTATTCGGGGGCAAACCGCTCCCTACCCGTGCGAGCACTGCCCCCTCTGCGGCTTCCTATCGACGTGCGAAGCGCGCTGGGAGAGTGAGGACCATCTTGTACGTGTTGCCGGGATTCGCCGCGATCAAGTCAGCCGACTTACGGCTGCGGGAATCAGCACGCTGACGGTCCTGGCTGAAGCGCGACCGAATACCCGTATTCCAAAGATCCCCGCCTCGACATTTGACGGCCTACATGATCAGGCCGTGTTGCAATTGGAGACTGAACATTGCGACAAGATCGCGTGGCACAAGCTTCCAGTTGAAGAAGGGCGTGGATTCGCGTTCCTCCGCCAGCGCTCCAAAGGCGACATCATCCTAGATCTCGAAGGACATCCCTTTTTCGAGCCGGCGCGGGGACTCACCTTTCTCTTTGGCGTAGTCACCGTAGACGGAGACGCGCCCCGATATGAAGCGCTCTGGGCGCACGATCGTGACGGAGAGTGTCGCGCATTCGAGGCATTTATCGACCTCGTTCATGGACGCCTTGCGGATTATCCCGATCTTCACGTGTACCACTTCGGTGCCTACGAAGAGAGTGCCATCAAGCGACTGATGGGAGAGTACGCGACACGCGAGTCTGAAGTCGACGATCTCCTGCGACGAAAAATATTCGTCAATCTCTACACCGTTTTTCGCCAGGCCCTGAGAGCGGGCGTCCCAAGCTACTCGCTCAAGAAATTAGAACCTCTCTTTGAGTTTACCCGTGCCGCTTCCGTGCGGTCCGGCATGGAGGCCATTCTCGACTACGAGCAATGGCTTCAAACCAAAGACAGTAAGTTCCTCGAGCAAATCGCCGCGTACAACGAGGAGGACTGCCAGGCTACCTACGGACTCCTCAAGTGGCTGCATAGTTTACGCCCGGCCGAGTTGACTTGGCCTCAGCCTCTGACTGTACGCACCGTCTCCGAGGACGCGGCCGAAGCTGGAAATGCGCGACAGCTTCTTCGTGATCAATTGCTTGAAAGCGCTGAGGCGGGGAGCGCTCGCTGGCTCGCGGCCGAGCTGCTTGAGTACCATCGCCGTGAAGCGCGACCCGCTTGGTGGTGGTATTTCGAACAGCTGGGTATGAGTCCTGAAGAGCTCGTTGACGATTCAGAGTCGATTGGCTGTCTGGAACCGGACCCGCTCGTTCCACCTGAGGGGCGTAAGAAGTCGCTGGTTCATACTCTTCGATTTCCCGCGCAAGATCACAAACTCGGACCTGGCCGTGTCTACGATCCGGCTACAGGCGAGAACGCAGGGGAAATCTTAGAGATCAACGATGCGACCGGAATGCTCAAGCTGCTGCGCGGGCCTAAGTTGACCGCAGTTCCACTTCCTCGATCGCTAATTTCCGGCGGCCCGTTTGATGATTCGCAGCAGCGCAACGCAGTGTTTAGGTTCGCCGAATCGATCCAACGGGGCGAGGCACGCTATCCGGCGCTCGAAGCAATTCTCAAGCGCGACTGCCCCCGCGTCCAGGGAATCGCCGCAGGTGAACGAATTCAAACGACCGATCTCGCGGAAATGAAAGCACTGTCGTTGCGTCTCGATGAAAGCTATCTTTTCGTACAGGGTCCGCCTGGCACAGGTAAAACGTGGACCGACGCACGCCTTATTGCACACCTGCTCGCCAATGGAAAGCGGGTTGGGGTGACAGCACAAAGCCACAAGGCGATCCACAATTTATTACGTGAACTTGAGGACGTTGCGCGCGAAGACGACGTACGCTTCCGGGGACTCAAGAAATCGACAAAGGAAAATCCCGAGTCAGAGTATGAAAGCGATTTCTTCAAGAGTGAATCGAACAACTCAAGATTTTTCGAGATGAGCCGTCAAGCCCAGGTTGTTGCTGGTACAGCTTGGCTTTTTGCCCGAAGCGAGCTCGATCGTCAACTTGATTATCTCGTGATTGATGAAGCGGGTCAGGTGTCACTCGCGGATGCGCTTGCTGTAGGTACCTCCACACACAACTTAATCTTGCTCGGCGATCCCCTGCAGCTTGCACAAGTGTCCCAAGGCGTACATCCGCCCGGTTGCGGCGCTTCAGTGCTCGAACACCTGCTTGGAGAAGCGCCCACGATTACGGAAGATCGCGGTATTTTTCTCGAGCGGAGCTACAGGATGCATCCTGACGTATGCGCGTTCATCTCGGAAATAGTTTACGCTGGCCGGTTACGTTCCGACACTTTGGCGGTGCAGCGCACTACCAGCTTTGGCACTGGCATTCGGTTCGTCCCTGTCGAGCACGAAGGGAATCGTTCCGCCTCCGACGAGGAGGTCGCCCAGATTGCTGCGATTATTACGAACATGCTCGAAGGCTCATTCACGGCTGAGGATGGGTCTACCCGGCCGTTGTGCGAGAAAGACTTCATGGTTGTTGCGCCGTACAATGCGCAGGTACGCCGGCTGCGAGCGACGCTCCGCAAAGGCGTGGGGGTCGGAACTGTTGACAAATTTCAGGGTCAACAGGCACCGATCGTCTTTTTCTCAATGGCAACCTCAAGTGGTGAAGATGCCCCGCACAATCTCGCTTTCCTTTTTTCCCGCAACCGCCTTAACGTAGCGATCTCACGTGCGCAGTGTCTCGCTTTTCTGGTCTGCTCACCACGCCTGCTCGAAGCGCGCTGCGACTCGATTGAGGAAATGGAGTTGGTGAACGCGCTATGCCGGCTGGCCGAGTACGCCGAAAGCAGCCCGGGGCTCGGTTCGTAGATATTCAGTGCTAGTCTCGGCGGTCTCAAGATTGAGCGCGGGATTTCACTGTGCGACCGGAGCAACAGGAGCTTGCGAACTGGATAAGCCCGTGGGACGCAGCTTTCCTTCGGCGGAAGTGTCTTTCTCGAGCGACACCGCCGGAGGTTCCTTAAAATTCTTGTCCAACTTCGCGAGCACGGTAGGCGCAAGAAGTTTCAACAAAGTCACCGGCAGGGAGCTGGTAAAGTGGTAATTGTCCGCCTCGCGTCCTTGGACATAGGCGGTAATGACACCGAAGTAGCGCTCGCCGATATAAAAAACGAAAGTCGCCGTCCTATTGGTAGCGCGCGACGTGATCACACCGCCGGCACGGTTGAAAGTCTCAAAGCGGTTATCGCCCGATCCGGTCTTGCCGCCGACCGTAACGACTTTACCGTCGGATAATTTAAATACGCCGTTAAGACGGCGGGCGCTCCCTTGCTCGACGACTTCGGCCATGGCCTTGCGTACCGTTCCAGCAATTTCAGGGGCGAGCACTCGCTCGCCTTCTTTCGGTGTCCGTTCGAGCAGTGTCTCGTAAGGAGTCCCACCGGCGAAATGCACTTTGGCGAGGCTTGCCGAAGGCCGGCGCACTCCGTCGTTGACGACAATACCGACAAGTTCAGCGAGCGCTACGGGACGATCCGAAGAACTGCCGATGGCGCTGGCGTAGCTCGGAACCATAGTCTTAAAGGGAAAGCCGAGGCGCTGCCAATACGGCGCCATCCGGCTAAAGGCGTCTCGTTCGATGCGGATGCGCAGGCGCAGATCCTGGGCACGGCGATTGTGGCTGTTGAGTAGCCACGCAGAGCCCATGCGGCGCGCTTCGCCGCTCGCGGCATAGAGTCTTTCCCACGAAAGATTGGAGTCTTTGCGAAACTCACCAGCGCACCAAAGGTCGAGCGGGTGCAAGGCAAGAAGGTAGGCGTAGTCGACCGACGTCAGACGCGGGTTTTGATAGGCGTGCAACAACTTCGCTACATCGACACCCGCGGTTGGCAATTTGTTCTTCTCCAGCCACGCTTTTAGATCTGCTTCGCTGGTGCCGATATGCCAGGCATAAAAGAGAATGGTCAAGCGCCGTTCGATACTACGTTTAGTTCCGACCAAACGCCGTACGATTTCGTCGGGTGCCTGCTTAGCATAACTTTGATAAGCGCGGCGCATTGTGGCGCGCGATTCCTCCTCGCCAATTTCTTGGAGCATTTTCTGCCGATGGCTATTGGCCGGATTCTCGAGCACATCATCAGAGTCATAAGCAAGACGCGCGCGATGATAGCTCACTACGTCGCGCATCAAACGGATGAATGCGAGATTGATCGAATTGCGAAACGCGTCGCGCAGCTCGACGATCCGGTTATTATCTTCCTTGGCGAAGTTCTCGAAGTGAAGCAGCCCGCCGCCGGTAAAAAACTCTTCATAAGGGCTGGCCGAGTAGCGCCGCTCCATCGCGCGATCGAGGAACGGCTGTAGCTCCAGATTTTTTTCATTCCGTAACGTTTCGATGCCCCACCGGGTCAACGGATCGCGCCCCATTTGAGCCTTTTGGGTGAGCTGTTTTCCAGTCAAGCCCGTAAGGTCGCGATGGATCTCTGCGATCACTTCCAGATAATGGGTGAGGGTTCGCAGCTTGGCCGTGCTGCCGAGCTCCAGCTTGACGCTTCTGTTGAAATCGAACGGCGCAGCGAAATTATCCGCCTGAACGCGAACGAGATTGCCGCCCGGTGTCGCTTCGACCAACAGAAAGGAGTAAATCACTTTGGTGGGGTCGGCGCTTTCCAAGAGTCGCTCACCGTTCAGCCCGTATGCGCTGACCATCTTCGGATCGGCCAAGCGATGCAGGAACTCGGTCACTTTTTTTTGCAGCGAGACATCGAAAGTGCTATCCACTTGCAAGTGAAGCCGATTGAGATCGTAGAGATTGGTAACGCCGAGCGCGTCCATCATATTAGTGCGAATGGCGTTGGCCGCCTTATTCTTGTTTGACGATGGTTGCGGCGCCAATGGCGCGCTGGGAATAAATCGAATGGGCGTCTCTTGCAGTTGGGCTGCCATCTCCCAATCGATGATACCGGCCCGTGCCAGCAGTCGAGTGAATTGGTTGACTTTTTCTTCCAAAGACTCCCGTTCCTCGACGAGAAATACCGATGGGGCGCGTACCGAAATGAGCAACGTCAAAGCATATTTGAAAGCGCGGATTTTTGCGGCCGATGGCCCGGGTGAATTCAATGCCGCGACCACAGCGGCAAGGGGCATGCCGAACCATGCATGCAGTCCTTCACCAAGTCCGTGGATCTCACCGTAACCGGGCGCAGCGGCAAGCGGCACAGTATTCAAATAATCCACAATGATGCGTTCGCGCCAAGCACGCGTATTGGCCCCCTCGTGGTAAGCCTTGAGGCTGGCGCCGATGATCTGGCGCAACTTCTCTACCGGAGTGTCAGTGCGGCCATTGGGGGAATGGCGGAATTTTTCCAGCTGCACCGCAAGCGTGCTGCCGCCCTGCACCGGCACCGGGAGTTGTAGCTTGGCGCCGACGTACATTAGAGCGGCCTTGAGTATGCGGTCCCATTCGATCACCGGGTTTTGCCACGATGTGGCGGGACGGTCGAGATCCCGGTTCTCAAGGAAAAGCAACGTCTTGACCAAAAGCGGCGGAATGTCATCAATCTTGCCAAAGAGAAATTCCGATTGCCCGTAGCGAAACAGCGAGTCGCCATCGACGCCACGGATATCGAGACCTGCGTCGGGCCGCTCTGTATAAGGCGTGGAAATGCCATGCTCGAAAAGCGTCAGCATGGTTTCTGATTGGCGCACCTGATGCGTGATCTTATAGCCTTGAGATTCGAGACGGGATTGAAACGCTGGCAGCTTTGAATAGCCGCGCCGATCGTCGAAGGGCGCCGAGCGCGGATAGGCAATTTCTTTGCTCGGCCCTTCCTTTAGCTTGAAATATAAGCGCTCATTGGTGCTCGTGAAGATCCACGACTGCAGGATCGAGGTTTGAAACTCAATGAAAATGCAGAGAAATATTACGAGAAGGGCGCCAAGCCAATAGAGCAAGTGCTTTAGCCGTCTCATGTTGACGAACCACAATAGCCGGGAAGCGAGTGAGAGGGCCCGAGGCAACTCAGACGGGACAGTTTTTCCGTTCATTGAAATGAGACGCCAAGAATACCATAACGGAGATGAAAATCTAAGAAATATGTGCGCAAATCGATTGAACGAGACACTCTCTATCGAGATCTTTTGCTAGCGAAAGAATTCCGACCGGAACGATAATTGGCTCTCCGCGGCAGGCTGTGTGTGAAAACTCGCTGTTCGTCATTGACGGCGAAAATCTCGCGTCCTGAATTGGTCGAAGGAATGAACGGCTAATTACTTGAACTTGCTGAATAGACAAATCCGCTATTGAGCGCCTCGACTTCGCTCAGGACAGGCAGGTCGAATCACGAGGGATTGCAACAGCTTGACCGGCGGGAGGATTTGGCATAGTTTGTCAACTTTTTTCCGGCGAGATGATATTTCCGTAACCTGCACTTAAGTTAAAGGGAGTTCTTCAGATGAACATCGACGCTTTACGAACCTTGGTGGAAAAACGGCGGAGTATTCGCGGTTACGACGAAAGCCGAGAAATTTCCGACGGCACGATTCAAACAATTCTTGACGTCGCCCGGTGGGCTCCTTCCGGCGGCAATGGTCAACCGTGGGAATTCATCGTCGTGCGAGATCCGGCGACCCGCTACAAGATCGCCGACTATTATATGAAGCAGATGGAGCAAAAGCGCGAAATGGATCTCGCCGTGCGCGGCACGGCGAAGATGACCGGCGACGGCTTTCGCCGAGCACCGGTGCACATCGTTATTCTCGGCGACCCTAGAGTTAAGGAATCGTATCCGATTCGCACGAAATTAGAGAAAGCGGAGTCACACTTTATAACCGGATTGGCCAACGCAACGTTGATCATCCACCTGGCGGCCACCTCACTGGGGCTGGCGTCGCAATACGTCAGTGACGCCAACTCGCCGTACATGGAAACGATGCTCAAGGTTTTGCTAAAGATTCCCGAGCCGTTGCGCATCTATCACTTGGTGCCGATCGGTTACGGCAAGGGAAACGTCGTTGCTCCGCCACGCCGGAGCTTGGAGGAAATCATCCACTACGAAACCTACGACATGAGCAAATTTCGCAGCGACGAGCAGATGGCGGGATTCGTCAAGACGCGCACGTTGCAAGGCGCTTATGGAAGAAAGGGCGGAGCGCAGGGGGACGAATAAGATTAACCGGTCTGGGGATACTAACGCAGCTTGCGCAGGCGGCCCGGCAAAGTACTGGGTAAGTGACAAACCGACTGATCTTGTCTTTCGCAATGGTATAGGTTGCCATGTGTCTAGATGGTTCATTTCAGCCATTTCCGAGCAATAACCGGATGAGGAGGAGAGAAATTTATGCTGGCAACGCGAGTGCTGCAAAAGGAAGGGGCTTTCTACTTCATCGCCTACAAGGCGTCGGAGCTGCTCGACCGGGTGAGTTTTTCGAGCCGCTATTATTTCGAAGGCGAGCAGATCGAAGCCGACGAACCGGGCGAAGATGAGGTTGCCAAGTTCATCGCCGGGATCGAGAAAAGCGAAAAATCATTTCAACGGCTGCTTAACCGGCGAAAGATCCGCCAGATCGTAAATTTCTACGAAACGGCGGTCAGCCAGCCGTTGATACCGGGCACGATCCTGCTCTTTACAGACGAAACTCTGCGCTTTCGGCGCTCTGACTCATCGGAAAGCGTGGGTTTCGTCACCGAGCCCAAAGGCAATTATCTTATTATCGACGGTCAGCATCGTCTTGCGGCGCTTCATTTCTTCCGCCAAAAACATCCCGAGCAGATCGATCGGATCGAAGTTCCCTGTGTGTTGTTCGACGGCAAGAGCGCGGATTTCGCCACCGAGATGTTCGTGATCATCAATTCGACCCATACCAGGATCAACAAATCCCATTTGGTGGATCTCTACGAGCGGGTCTCCTGGGAAACACCGGAAAAGAAGTTCGCCGCCAAGCTGGTCAATCTGCTCTACGAAGAATCCGACTCGCCGCTGCGCTATCGCATCAATCGTCTGGGCGGTCGAAGCCGGCAGGAAAAATGGATTTTGCAGTCGGAAGTATTCAATGAGATCTTCAAAGTCGTGCAGGGAAACCGGCGGTTCTTCGACGACCACTTTAGTATGCGCGCAGACCGCGCCTACGCTATCGTTCGGGATTATCTCAAGGCGGTGCGCGATGTCATGGACGCCATTTGGGGCGATAATGACAAATTCATGTTTACGCGAGACGTAACCCTGAAGGCGCTCTTTCGCGTGTTCGGCGATCTCATTCGCGACCGCAAAATCGTTCAGTCTTGGGCTGAAGATCGTTCCCCCAAGGTTTTTACAAACGTCGTGAAACCCTGGGCGGATTTAACGCGAGAGTTTCGCGCCGAAGGTTTCTACGAACGTTTCCCGGCCAAGGGACAAGTGGAACGTGTCCGGCGCATCCACACCAGGCTCGGTCAGAGCATGAACCGATGATAAAATAAGTTGCCGCGTCCCGAATTTGCCCATTGAGTCCTTTTGAAAAAAAAGCCCAGCCGGGATTTACCGACTGGGCTTTTTACTAAGTGTTTGTGCGATGCCGCGGTTTTAGTCGGCCAATACTCCCTGGTCTTGGCCGCCACCATGCTGATAGATAATTCTTTTACCGGTCTTCTCGTCGATTTCATTGCGCTGGCCGCCCGACTTGGCGACATCTTCCGCCGTTGCTTTGTGGCTGTTGCCGAGCAAAATCATCGGCTCATCGTACGGGTTAGACCCCTCGTAGTACTCATGTGCCGGAATGCTGATAATTTGTCCTTGGGAAAGCTCGTGAGTTTCGTTCAGGCCTTTCATAATGCCCCGGCCGGTGAGCACGTAGTAAGTTCGATCTGAAGGATGGTTATGCATTCTCTGCACATCACCCGGAGGAAAATACAGAATCCAGGTGTCTAAATTTTCTCTCCTGAACAGGTCCAACCGTCGTTGCCCTTTCTTTCTCTCTTTGGCCATTGCCAAAACATCTAAGACTTTCATAGCGACCTCCTTTTGGTTTGGACGACAACTTGTCGCAACCGTGTCTCCTGATTGCTTGAACTCTATTACCGCCGGCCATGACTTGTCAATGAGAAGTTTGTTTGCTGCAGCGAGCCGTAATATAGAAAAGAAGCAACAGTTCGATGGAAGGAGACTAGCGATGAGCCTGGTTAATCTCACAGTCATGTACGGTCACCTTGAAGGCGCGGGAGGTAACTTCGCCCGCGATCCGAGCGGCTACCTGTCGATTGAAACCGGTATTTTTCGCAAGCATGGCTTGGATGTTTCGTGGAACCATGTTCAAGGCACGGAAGAACGCTACCGGCGACTGGAAAACGGCAGCGCGCAAATCTCCCTCGTCGTCGGTAGAGCATCGCTACAACATTTCCTCACTTCGAGGACCACGAGGATTCTTGGTTGCGCGATGAATAGCTGCCCTTATTATCTGATCGCGGCTCCAGCAATCACAAAGCTGGCGGATCTCAAAAATAAGGTGGTTGCTTGCCGTGAGGGGCCGTCGCGAAATACCCCGATCGCGGAGAC
>VBKY01000002.1 GCA_005879255.1 Deltaproteobacteria bacterium | reverse complement strand
TACTTCATCAACTGCATTCGCAGTTGGGCACCGAACTGGGAAAAGAAGGGCTGGAAAAAACCTGGCGGTGGGATTAAGAACCTGGAAATTATACAGCACTGTTGCGCGATCTACCGAAGCCTTGAAAAAGAACTGAAGCTCACCCACGTCGCCGCCCACATCGACACCGAAGGCAACGAACTCGCCGACCGCATGGCCATGCTCGGCGCGCAGCGTAAAGAAAAAAAACTGCGACCGTATCAGGAAACGATCGATATTCCCGCGCTGCTGAAGATGCGGGCGGGGTGATCAAGAAAGTGGCTTTTTAGAAATAAAACCTACGCTCTAAAAATCGTGAGTTGGCTCAAAGGAGCGAAACTTAGGGCTGTAATTTTGGCGACAAAAATGTTGCGATAAGGCCGGAAAACAATCTTCGTTGGCAGAGAAACGGCGATAACGCACAGACATAGCGTGGTCCGACCTATTGGGGACCTGATCTAGTACTGCTCGTAAAAGATCGCGTTCATGTTTTTGACAAACGGCGTGTCGATGGCGTCCAACCAAACAATTTGCGAAAATCAATACGAATTTCAGCCGCACTAGTTTCCTAGTAATTTCTTCATCCGCTCGATGACCTCGGGCGGCTGCGAGACCACTTCTTTCGCCAGCTTCGCCAACTCCTCGCCGCTGATCGCATCCACGACCCAGCGTCTTTTCTTCAACTCTTCCAGCAGCGCCGGATCTTTGAGCGACGTGTGATACGCGTCGCGCAAGATTTTTACTCGGTCGGGCGGCACGCCCGGTGTGGCCACCATCGGCCGGCCGAAGACCGCGGGGGCGAGCAGCACCGTGGCCACCCGCCGGGTCGCCTCCGGCGTTTTGTATTGATCCATCAATTCATAGATGGACGGAACGTCGGGGACTAGAGGATCTCTTTTTTTTCCCTGTTTGCAGGATCGGCCGGACAAATCCTTTCTTGTGCCAGGTCAGAAACGGCTCGCGGGCGAAGTAGGTGCTGATCGTCAAATTGCGGCAGTGCAGCTCGCCGCGCTCGATTCCGAGGTCGATCTCGCCGCCGCCGGGATAGCCGGTCACGATGTTGAATCTAATCCCCAGGCCTTCGTCCAGGAACTTCGGCATGTAATAACCGGAAGTGCTCGTGCCCGTGGCGCCGCACTTGGGCGGCTGCGCGGCCTTGCGCACGTCCTCGATCGATTGGTACGGATTGTCCGTCCTCATGATCAGGATAAATTCTGTTTGCTCCGGGTTGCCGATCCAGGTGAATTTTGCCCAGTCGAACTGGACTTCCGGGCGCCGGGCCAGTTGGTCGAAGTACATCGACGGCCCGAAGGTGCCTAGGGTCAGACCGTCCGGCTTCGCCACGGTATAAACGTAGTTGGCCGCGACCACTCCACCCGCTCCGGTCATGTTCTGCACGATGAAGGTGGGATTTCCCGGGATGTACTTGCCCATGTGCTGGGCGAAGATTCTCGCCCAAAGATCGTAGGCGTCGCCGGCAAGATTGCCGACGATGATCCGGATGGTTTTTCCTTGATAGAAGGGCGCCTGAGCTTGAAGGTTCGTTACCGACGCCAATAGAAGCACCAGCGCGCACGCGAAGCGTTTCATCGCACCCTCCGGACTGCCTGGGTTAGACGGGAAACACCCGCGGATCATAGGGCGGGCGTAGTTAGCGGTCAAGGGAATGCTCGGAGCAAAAAGCAGCGGCGCGCGCATACACTGCGCGAGACTCTTGGGATTTTGTGCGCAGTGGAAACTAAAGATTGCTTAGTGGTCAACAATGAATCGACCGCTTGATCGCTTGAGTCTCACCGTACTATGATGCTGGCAGTCAAGTTTGCGGCGAAAATCGCTTAAGGAGGAGATCATGGAAGCGACGGCTAGAGCAAAGAGCGGCGAGACACCGAAAGCGCAAAAGTTTTCTTTGAAAACACCCTACATGAAACAAGGGCGGATCACGCAGACCGTGGCGAAGACCGAGAACATGTGGATCGCGTGTAAGATCAACGCCGAAGGCGGCGAGAATGAGATCCACACCCATCTCAATCAAGACCACGCTTTTATCGTCCTCGAAGGCGAGATGAGCGTGTTCGACGAAAACGGCGCCGAAATGAAGTTGAAGCCCTATCAGGGCGTCATGCTGCCCAAGGGCGCGTACTACCGCTACCTCAATACCGGGACGGGAAATCTGGTGGTGTTGCGCTTCGGCGCCTACACGCCGGATCGGCCGCAAAAGGGCCAGGCGATGCGGATCATGACCGATGGCACCGAGATTCTCGGCGGCTCGGAAGAAAACAAATCGCTACCGCCGATCGAGATGCCCGGCAAGTTTTTCGCCGAATCGGCGGGATAGTTACGTCGGAAGCGCCCCAGAGAAGACTTGGCTAACTCGATTAGCCTTTCGTCTCGTGATACTGATTCCGTCTTTGTCGGCATCGGTGCGATTGTGCAGTCCGGGCGAGCCCTGACATTTTAGATAGTCGAGTCGTAAAAGTCTGACCCCGCGCCCCACCTAGATTTGCGAGTTCGATCGCCACTGCGACAAGCTTGGCTTCGACCCTCGCCAGCGAGTCGGTTCCCAGTTGGACGCGTAACGGCGGCTTTGTGCTAGGTCGCAATGGCGACGATTGCAGCCGCGCCTTTGGCCGGATCGCCGAGTTGATTGTGATTCGACGTGGCCGCCCACTCTCGAGCGGTGCCACCGCTCCCGCTACCTGCGAAATGGTAGACCCTCTGATTTTCCCCGAAACCCAATCGGCGAGATCGACCGAAAACGGAATCGATTGCAAGGTCACGCCGCACCCTGTTCGAGTCAGTGCGGTCGAAACAGCGATGCGATCGCGATCCGCCTCGATCACGAGAGCAGCACGTTGTGCAGGTCCGAAGCGGTGATTTCAATTGACTGCTCAACGTTTCGGCGCTATAGCTCCGCCTGCGAAAAGTGTCGGTTAAAATTTCTTGTTCACGGAATCGGAGCACCAAAAGGAGGCGTCCCATGATCAAGGCTCGATACGGCGTTGGCGCCGTAATCCTCGGCATCTTCACGGCAGCGCCGTTTACACCGTCGCTGTTATCACAGGTGCCAGAGTTCAAGCCGGTTACCGAATCGGTGTTGACCAATCCCGATCCAGCGGACTGGCTGATGATCAATCGCACGTTCAACCAACACCGCTTCAGCCCACTCAACCAGATCAACAAGAACAACGTCGGGCAGCTCCGTATGGCCTGGACGCGCGGTCTGCCGGCTGGCACCCAGGAAACCACGCCAATCGTCTATCGCGGCATCATCTATATGTATGTGCCCGGCGCGTCTGTGCAGGCGGTCGACGGCACCAACGGCGACCTGATTTGGGAGTACCAGCGCGACTACCCCAAGGGTGTCAATCCGCAGGCGGCGCGTAACAAGAATATCGGCATCTACGAAGACATGATCTATTTTGCCGCGCCGGACGGCGTGCTGATCGCCCTCGATGCCAAGACCGGGGCAGTCCGTTGGGAGACCAAGGTCGACCACGGCGGGCAGACGGCGGGCGGCATGCTCGTCGCCGACGGTAAAGTAATTACCAGCCGGACCTGCGAAATGGCCAAGCGCGAGAACTGCTTCATCGCCGCGCACGACGCCAAGACCGGCAAGGAAGTTTGGAAATTCTACGTTACCGCCGCGCCGGGCGAACCCGGCGGCGATACCTGGGCCGACATGCCGGTGGACCAACGCGCGGCCGGTCCTTGGGGTTTGCCAGGCTCCTACGATCCGAAGCGCAAGCTCATCTATTGGGGCGTCGCCAATCCGAATCCGTACACGCGGCTGACGCGTCACGGCCGCCACGACGCGGTGCCGTTTACGGCGCCGGTGAACCTCTACAGCAACTCAACCCTCGCGCTCGATATCAGCACCGGAAAGCTCGCGTGGTATTACCAGGAATTGCCGGGCGATGACTGGGACGCGGACCACAACCAGGAGCGCATTCTCGTACGCGCGCGCGTCAACCCTGATCCCAAGCACGTCAAATGGATTGCTCACGCCGTACCGCGCAACCAAGAACGCGATTTGGTTGTGACGGTCGGCGAGGGCGGCGGCATGTTCGTGGTCGACCAGGAATCCGGCAAGTTCCTGTGGGCAAACCCGTTCCCGTACGACGACCCCAACATCAACATGAACCACATCGACCTGGAGACTGGCCAGACGCGGGTCAATCCGGACAAGCTGTTCAAAAAAGACGGCGACAAAATCCTCGGCTGTTACCACAACACACGTGGACTCTGGTCGATCGCCTATAGTCCCAAGAACAACTCCTTGTACGTTCCCTTCCAGGACCAGTGCCTTACCATGACCGCGAATCTCAAGACCAAGGCCGGCTGGGGACCGCGGGGCGGCGTCATGCGCCCCGGCATCGATCCTAACAAATTCATGAACCTGGCCAAGATCAATCTTTCGACCGGCGAGATGCGAGTGCTTCATTCACAACCACAACCGGCCAACGGATCGGCACTGACCACCGCCGGCGACCTGGTGTTCTGGGGCGATCTCAATCGGCGCTTCCGGGCGTTTGACGCTGACACGGGCAAAATACTCTGGGAATCCGTCGTCGGCGGCATGGTGATGACGAGCACCATCACTTATGCCGTGAACGGCAAGCAATACCTCCTGGTCAACACCGGCGAGGGGCAGTCGGTGACTTCCGGGCCGCTCAACCTCACTAAAGAGGCGATGCCCAAGGCGATACGCGGCCATAATTCTGTCGTTGTGTTCGCGTTGCCGTAATGCGATCGATCCGACTCGGCGCGTGGTAGTTTCGCGCGAAAGCACACGGACAACAGGTTCAGACGCAGAATTCGTTCATGCGAAATAGTCTGCGAGCAGGCCTTATTGTCGGCGCACTCGTGGTCGTATCGGCCGCGCTGGCGCAAGACCGCGCCAAGATCGCAGCGGGAACCGAAGTCTACGCGGAGCGTTGCGCCGTCTGCCACGGCGAGCGTCTGCGTGCTACCGGAGGCGCGTTCGATCTTCTGAAACTCCGTCCGGACGAACGCGAGCGCTTCGACAAAGCGGTGAACGACGGCAAAGGCCAGATGCCGCCATGGAGCGGCATGCTCAGTCCCGAAGAGATAGATCAGCTATGGGCCTATATCAGGTCTAGGGCTGACAGTTAGTACGAGCCAGCCCACCCAATTACTTGAACACCGACAGACCGAAGCGCTTCTTGGCCTCGAATAATCAGTGCAGACAACAGCGCCGGTCGTGCTTCGGAGGCAAATAAAGCTTCCGATCGCTATCTTCCTGAACGTGTTGAACTGAGCGTAGCGGTTGAACGGCTGGAACGACTGGAACTGCCTCCTACGTGGACGAGTGAGGTGCCAGACGTGGGCCTGTGTCTTTACAGTGTGTTGTTAACTGAGTGGACGAATGACTGTCAGAGGGTGGAAAATATTCCGATGAACGTTCGGGTAGAAGAGCTTGTCCATTTAATCAACAACGTCCCCCAATCTCCAATCTCCACACTATGGCTCGGATATCCGGAGACCGCCTCTACGGCGCGGTCGACGTCTT
The DNA here is from genome assembly GCA_005879255.1 of Deltaproteobacteria bacterium. The sequence continues at coordinate 7,944 of VBKY01000002.1, read as the reverse complement.
CCTCAAACGAGACGATATCAGCGAGGAGAGCAAGCGAAAGCTGCTCGTTGATAACACGGCGCGCTTTTACGGGCTCTAAGGTTGCAAACGTGATCGTCTAGCGTTGCGATAAGTCTAAAGCCCTATCCCAGCGTGTCGGAAGATTATTGCGAGATCGGATTGCGCCAAGAGTCTTACGGGTGGGGAATTTCGAGACGCGGAGCGTTTCTGTTTCGCCAAGGTGTTTCTCGTTATTGGCAACGCGTTACGAATTTAGCCCGAAGGCCGACTCACTGATTCTTCGCCAACTCATTAAACTTGTCTTTAGTTCTTTTGTGCTGTCAGGAAGATCGGAGACAGGCCTTTCAATCTTGATAATCTGAACGGATTTCTCGACCCTGAGCCTGACAGCTGTTTTTCTATTTTACGGTCTCAACAGTTCATCACAGAACTGATCGCATGGGATCGGTTTGCTCTCCGAAATTGACAGAAGGGGAGAAGCGTCAGACTTTTCTTTCCAGACTTTCTTTTCAGATTGTAGTAAAAGTCTAACCCGGCGCTCTGACCCCACGTTCTCATTTCAAGAATGAAGTGCTGACCTGTTATCCGTTTATCACGTACTGTGATATGTCCCGGCTTCTCGATCATCCGAAGTGGAGTAAGCTCTGAAGATCCGATTTTTTGAAAGAGTTGCGTTATCTCTGATCCTGGGGTCCTGTTTGTTGAACACGTTTGCCTTCAGCGCGTCGCCGACTCCTGCGTTGTTGAAAGCGAAACAGGAAGCGGAGGCTAAGGGTTACGTCTTTTTCACGAACCATGACGAGATCCTGAGCAAGGCCAAACAAGAAGGAAAGTTACGCGTTGTCGCTGGCGTCACCCGATCTGTGCAGGCAACCGCGGAAGCCTTTAGAAAAAGGTATCCCTTTATCGACATCCATGCAGAAACTCTGTCGGGATTAGGTGATGCTCAAAAACTCCTTTTGGAAATAAAGGCCGGCGTCGCTAAGGACTGGGACGTTGTGCGGCCGCCCACAGGGTATCACACTGAATTGGCCCCCTATCTTTCGAAAGTCGACATCTTGGGCATGGTCGAGCATGGGATCCTGGAGATTCCGCGCCAAATGATCGACCCCAAAAACCGGAATTTCGTCGCGTTGCTCACCCGGTTTCACGTTTTCGCTTATAACAAGAATCTCGTCGCTCCGGCGCAGGTTCCCAAGAGTTGGGAGGATCCCTTGAAGCCGGAATGGAAGGGAAGAAAGTTCGCTATCGATGTCAATCCGCTCGAGGTCGCCGCGCTGGTTCCGGCGTGGGGTTTAGAAAAGACGCTCGACTATGCTCGTAAAATAGCCGCCCAACAGCCGATTTGGATCCAAGGCAGCTCAGCCCGTGTTCTCACAACTGTAGGTGCAGGAGAAACTCCTGCTTACTTCGGCCCCAACTATGGCGGCGTCAAAGGGTATCAAGAGAAGGATCCTCTGGGAGTCATGCAATTTGTCGTTTTGGAGCCCGTTCCTCTCAGAATCACCATAGAACAAGGAATATTGGCGACTGCCCGGAATCCGCACGCAGCCTTATTGTGGTTGGAGTTCATGGCTGGCGCGGAAGCGCAAAAGCTCATCGACAAGTATGAACCCTTGGTTGCCTCGGTTTACAGCAAAGACTCCGCCGCAGAGCGGGCGGTGAGAGGCAAGAAGTTGTCTGTAATAAGCTGGGAAAACAATGCAATAATAGATCAGTGGATGGGAAAAATAGTGGAAGCGTACGGTTTTCCCAAGGCGAGCACGACAAAATAGCCTGCCCCTTCATCCGCTCGCACGCCGCGACATAGGTGCGGGCTGTCAACGGACAATTCTTGGTCCGTAAAGCTTAATGGCGTTATCCCACAGTATCTTGCGCTTGGCTTCGTCTGAAATAGGCTGGGCGTCGAAATCGGGAAGCGCCCTTGCAGGCTCGATGGCGTCGGGATGGGGATAGTCCGTATTCCATACGATGTTCTCCCCCTTCAAGTGCTCTACGGTGTACTTTAGCGCTTTCTCGTCACTGTCGCAGGAGATCATGCATTGGCGCATGAAATATTCACTCGGCAACATCGAGATATTCTCCGGCTTCCGCAGCGCAGCGTTACGCCCGTGAGTATGGTCATCCATACGCCCTAGCCAGAACGGCAGCCACCCGGCGTTGGACTCCAAGATTCCGAGTCTGAGCTTGGGAAAACGCTCCAATATGCCAGTAAAAATGAAATGCCCGAGCGTCGCCATGTTGTCGCAGGGGAAACCCAATGCGTGGTCCAGGTTCAGTATGGCGAGCTTGATGTCTTGACGGTTTTCCGTTGCTACGCCCTTGAAGGGATGAAAGCGTTGCTGGCGAGACTCTCCATGGACGGAAATGGGAAAGTCCAATTCACAGGCGAGATCCCACAGAGCATCATATTCTGGGTCGTGCAACCATTTTCCGACAGGAAGCAATGGATTTCTGACTGACACGGCGCCAAGTTCTTCCACCGCACGGCGAGCTTCCTTCGTCATCTCGTCGATATCTGAACCCGGCAGTACTGCGACGAACTTCAGACGCTTCGGATCGGTACTGCAATACTCGTGGCACCAGTTGTTGTAGGCCCGGCACATGGCAGCGCCAAGTTTAATGTCTTTTAGCGCCACCCGGTATGCGAAGTTGCCGTTGCTACCTGTAGGGAGCAACACCTGGATATCCCACCCATAACGGTCCATGTCTTTTAGACGGGTCTCCGGTGACCACCACGTGTGGTAAGCTTCCCCGTATTTCTCTTCCATGACTTTCGCGCTGTTCTCCGGCCGCGGCCTCTGTACCTCGCCCTTCGGGATAATCTTTCCGTCCGGCTCATAGACCATGAACGTGCCGTCCATAAACTTAACCTTTGGAACTTGGTCACGGTATTTGGGCTCGACATATCGCTCCCAAAGATATTGCGGTTCGTGCATGTGAGCATCAGCATCGATAACCTTCGTTCCGTTCCACATAGGTTTCCCCAATCAAAATCGTAAATTACATAGACAGGACCGCTGCTGTCAAGGAAAGTTGAGCAACACGTTGCGACTCAACGTTGGTCATAGTTTCGTGACGATCGGCTACAATCAGCAAGGGGTCAAATCTTTTGTTGACAGTCAAGCGTGAGACGCCGTTAGGAGAAAAACATGGCGATCAAATTGAATGACGAATGGGCACTTTTTTCCGTGAGAACTAACCAGCCGCAGCGCGTGGAAGTAAGCGAAGCGGTGGAACCCTCGAACGACTGGAACCCGCTCGCTGATCTGAACGACTGGCACCAGTAGAATATCCCTAACGATTGTTTACCTTGAACTTTGAACCCTTCGAGGGACTCAGGGTAGACTATTGAACTTTGAACCGCCGCTGCGGGCCGCTATTTGCCGTCGTCGAGGCTGACGACGATGATAGCGTTGGCAATCAGCCAGCCGTCGTCGCCCTTTTCATTCAGCACCTGCAATCCGCCGTGGACCACGTTGATATGGCCGCCGCCGTGAGGCAGTGTTTCCAGTACGGCCTGGCGATCCACCGCCTCGGGCTTGGGCACGCCGATGGTTACATCGACACGCATATCGTCCGCGGTCTTGCCCAGTAGCCGCGGAAATCCCAAGCTGCTGTGATGAATCGCATCGAACACCGCCCGCTTGGCGGCGTTGGTGTAATCCAATCCGTGAACATCCACTCCCATACCCATTTCTGTAACGCACCGTACCAAAGCCATACCCTGATCACCTCCACGTGCGAGTTCCAGTCGAACCGATTCTTGCCGATATTCAATAGCAACGGCAGGACTCCTCCGTCAAGCTTTCTTCCGCCTTCGGCGGAGACGCTCGATTTTGGCCTTCTCGGCGAAACCAAACTACCTAACCGCAATTGCTTCAGACCACGGTCGACCTTTCGAGAATTTCCGAGTGTCGAATTTCTTCCTCTTTCATCTTAGTTCCTCGAACGATTTTAACGGCTTGAACGTAGCGCAGCGGTGGAATGTCTGGAACGGGCCGCGCTATTAAGTGAGCGTAGCGGTTGAACGCTTTGAACGCGCTCAGTCCTGGCGAAGCGATGAGTCAAAAGTCAAACGCGGTCCGGTGAGGACAACGCTAAGCATAAAAGTTACTGTGAAGTTGAAATTTTTGCATCGTAAGCAACTCTGTCCGATTGCTGAGACTGAAAGAGCCGGTGACTTCGTTTAACACGCCTTTCAGGCAGGGGAGAAGAATGAAGGAAGGGGAGGAGAGAAGTCGTGAAGCGCGTTGTGCCACGAATCGCTCGCTGCGACAAGATTGCATTGTTATGTCTGACCCCAATGCTGCCCAATGCTGCATGCCAATGCTGCAATGCTGTCAACCTTATATCGTGACGTCTAACCACACCCACCTTTTGGTTATAATCTGACGGCAAGACCTGGACTGATCCGTCGCAGCCAGTGGACAGTTCCCACGTGATGTGACTATGCTCCTCGCAATAAACGTCAGAGGAGACAACCCGTGAGTCAACCAAAGACCCTGGAAGCGAAAGTGATCTATCGTTCTAACCATTCACAGCTCGCCATGATCTCTCTCATGAAATACGGCGGTATCTGGGAGCGTTTGGGACTTGAGGTGAGCCGTATGGATTTAGAGCGACGAGCGCTCAATGCCGAAGATGAGCTTCTCGACGGTCGGTGTAACATGATCTTCGGCTGCCATATTACGCCACATTGGCGAGTCGCGCACGGTGTTCCGATGATCTGCATGGCCCAAACAGTGAACACAGCGCAGGACATGCTGGTCAGTACAAAGCCGTTAGCCGGCGTGAAAGATTTGAAGGATCGGGTTTTGGCCGAACAGGAATTTTGCGACCATGAGGGGCATCTGACGAGCCATGTCCGAGGTACCTACGAGCTCTACTTGCGGGACGCCGGGCTTTCCTCCGAAATGCTCGACGTCAAGCCGCTGGAAAAGGGCGAAAAAATGCAGCTCCTTCTCGACGGCAAAGCGGACGTGGCATTTGCCCCCTCGTCGCAAGAGAGAGCTTGCCAACGCCTCGGACTGCACACTCAACTGCTGCCTCGTTACCCTATGGTCAACTCTATTACGCTCACCAGTTTGGTTCCGCTAGTTCAGGACAATCCTGAGCTCTATATCAGGATGATCAAAGCGATCGCGATGGGAATCGCTATGGTTCATAAAGACAAAGAAAAGACGCTTGAAATCCTTGGCGGGAATGTCGCGGACCGTCTGGGCATAAAAGACGATGCTGAGCTGGAGATTTTTTACCAGAGAATGCGAGGTAACCTTGAGCCGCGGCTTTGTCCCAAGATAACCTCTCTACATAACGCCTATCGGATCGCGGAACTCGTGTATCCAGAGCTGGAAGAGAAGGGCAATCCCGTGAAACTCTGGGATCTTCACTACATCCGCATGCTCGAAGCCCAGGGATTTTTCGATGAGATTTACCGGTAGAGCATGTCTTGAGATGTTGAACCCTTCGACATAACCGGAGAACTCCTCGGCCTCGAAACAATTGGAACGATTGGAACGCCTGGAACGAAGCAACGCGGTGGAACAGCTGGAACGATTGGAACAGGCTTCGTTTGCTGTCAGATTGACATCATCGCCTGTCACCGCATAATGTTTGCGTTCAAAGCAGCAATCCATACACAGCTCTAGAGAAAGAGGCTCATTATGAGTGTCGTCAATATGGTGCTGGTGGGCGATACGTTCGTGGGTCGCCCCGATCCCGATTCCGCCTTCGCCACCGCCAAGCATCTGCTCAAAGATGTAGACATCGCCTTCTGCAACCTGGAAACCGTGGTGGCTGATGCCAAGTATCTCGCGCCCCATGACCATGACCACCACCCGCGAACCGATGAGTGGATGTTCGACTCCTACGTCCGGGCAGGCTTCAATGTCATGAACCTCGCCAACAATCCAAGCACATGGCATGGCCTAGAGCCTTTTTTGCGTTGCCTGGACGTTCTGGATAAGGCTGGCATCGTGCGCGGCGGCGGCGGCCGCAATCTCGCCGAAGCACGAAGGCCCCCCATCATCGAGCGCAACGGGACTAAGGTCGCCTTCGTCTGCCGCGCCTCGGTGTGCGATCCGATCACGGCGGCAGCCACAGAAGACAGGGGCGGTATTGCGTACTATCCCGTTCAGACTTTCTACGAGCCCCGGCTTCGGGTTCACCATGTGCCGGGCTCTCCACCGATCATCCACACTGTTCCTGATCGCGGCGCGGCCCGTGCGGCTCTGGAAGAGGATATTCGCCAAGCGCGAAAAGAAGCGGACGTCGTGATTGTGTCCTGGCACTGGGGCGTGTCACCCACTACGGGGGGAACCGGCGAGCTTACGGAATACCAGACAGAGATGGGCCATTTTGCTATCGACGCCGGCGCGGACATGGTGGCCGGCCATCATTCTCACGTTCTCCAGGCCATTGAGGTGTACAAGGGTAAGCCCATTCTCTACTCTCTGGGCAATTTTGTTCACGACCTTCACTACCAAAAGCGCCCCAACCATATCCTGTTGGCGATGCTGGTGCGCTGCCATATCCAAGATGGCAAACTCCAACGTCTCTCCTTCGTCCCTGGACTGTACAAGGGGAACGGGCCTCCTGACTTCTTTCAACCGTCCCACGCTCCGGAGATCGTCAAGGACATACAGAAGATCTCCGCCCGCTTTGGCACACAGTTCGAGGTGAGCAAGGACGACGTGGCCGTGACTCTGGGAGAAGCACGCTAACAAGATCGGGACTAGCGGCAGTTCAAAAGTTCAAGGTTCAAAGTCAGGTCGGATGGGTAATGCTTTTGACGACGGAGATCCTATGTTAACGGCAAATGTAAAAACGGACGTGATCGACGCGGACGCGCATGTGGTAGAGAACGAGCGCGTATGGGATTATCTCGAGGCCGGCGAAGAGAAATATCGCCCTATGTTAGTGGCCGAGCCGGACAATCCCGAGCGCCAGCATTGGGTTCTCGACGGCGAGGATCTCGGTCCCAAGTTTCCCTCGCCCAACGATAAGCAATCTGAAGAGCATGTCAAAAGATTCGGACGAGAAGTGGGAACTCCGGTGCAAGCCCGGGAGCTTAGCGATGTGACCCAACGGCTGAGACACATGGACGCGTTAGGGATCGATGTGCAAGTGCTCTACAACTCGCTCTGGCTCCGGCCGCTCACGCGCCGCCCGGAAGCGGAGATCGCGCTCTGTTGGAGCTGGAACCGCTGGCTGGCGGAGGTCTGGAAACTCGGCGAGAACCGCTTGCGCTGGACCTGTGTCGTTCCGGCGTTGACCCCGAGCGAAGCCGCGCCGCAAATTCGCTTCGCCAAGGAGCACGGCGCCGTCGGCGTCTGCGTGCGCCCCTTCGAAAGGGGTAAGCTGATGACGGACCCATTTTACTATCCAATCTATGACGAGGCGCAGCGACTCGACATTCCGGTGACCGTGCACATCGCCAACGGCAACCCCGATCTGTTCAAATTGCTGAACAACGAATCCGGCGGCGGTTTCTCGACATTTCGAGTCCCGACAGTCACCGCATGCTACGCGCTGATCATGAGCGAGATACCGCGGGTCTTCGCGAAGCTGCGCTGGGGTTTCATCGAGACATCGAGCCAGTGGGTGCCATGGGTCGTTCACGAAGCCGTGCGGCGCTCCTTGGGAGGCGAACACCCGGTCTCGATGAACTGCTTCCGCGACTACGGGATCTATGTTTCAACCCAGACAGATGACGACTTTGCTTATGTTATCTCTTATGCAGGCGAGGAAAATCTCGTTATCGGTACCGACTACGGCCATGGCGATACCTCAAGCGAGCTCAACGCGATTTCCCGGTTCAAAGCGATGGAGGGCCTCAATCCGCAGATCAAACGGAAAATTCTTTCCGACAATCCTAGACGATTTTACGGGATTTAGATGCCTCTTCTGCGAGTAAGCCTCGCGTTGCAGAAAAATTGGTAG
>VBKY01000469.1 GCA_005879255.1 Deltaproteobacteria bacterium | reverse complement strand
ATCTCCATCGAATATTTCGTGGACGGCTTGCTGGACTGTCCCATTCCACGATAGTCGAAAGCGACTACGGTGTGATCGCGGGAAAACTCGGGCACCTGGTAGATTTTCCAAACTTCTCCGTCGCACGCTGTTTCACTGAAAAAGAGAAACGGCGGTCCGTTCCCATGGACCTCGTAGTAGATGTCTGCATCTTTGAGCTTCAAGATCGGCATGATAAACCTCCGCGTTCCAAGGTCGTACCACATTGTCACCTTGTTTGTTAACTCGCTACCATTCGAAGCGCTTCCACGGAAAGTCGGCTCCCGTTTTTGGTCAAGTGCGGGGTTGAAAGCTCTCCCGTGAAGTGGCGTGGTTCATTGACACCCGAGGGCCGAGTGTAATAGACCGGCGATCGTCCACAAGTAAAGGGATTCGAAATGAAAGGCTCACGGGAATTTCCGTTCTGTCCGCCGCTGCGGAGGGCTATTCTCAAGCTCCCGATGATTCTGCCCCTCGTTTTGTTTCTCTGGTCCAGTGCGACACTGCACGCGCAGGCGTTGAAAAAAGTTCCGTTCCCGTTCTCGCCCATCGGCATCAACTCGCTGCCGTGGTTCGTCGCCAAGGAAGCGCGCATCCCTGAAAAGCATGGAATCGACTTCGATCCTGTCTTCATTGGCGCATCGGCCGTGCTATTTCAGTCCATGTTGTCAGGCGCGGCTAATTTTGCCGGCTCCGGCGGGCCCGCCGTCATTTCAAATGTCCTGAAGGGCGGCGACATCATTCAGATTACCGCGATGGTGCCGCGGTTCACGCAATCGGTGATCGTAAAACCTGAGATCAGGAAACCGGAGGACATGGTGGGAAAAAAGATCGGCGTCAGCCGGCTCGGCACCGCCACCCATTTCGCCTTGCAAACGGCGATCGACAGCCAAGGTCTGAAAGGGGTAACCATCCTGCAATTGGGAGGACAACCGGAGGCATTGGCCGGTCTTGTGCGCGGCTCGGTGGACGGCGCGGTGTTTTCGCCGCCTTACAATTTCCAATTGAAGAAGCAGGGTTATAATGAGCTATTCTCGCCTAGCGATCTCCAGAAGGTCACCGAGTTTATCACCAATGGAATCGTCGGCCGTCGGTCGGTGGCGGAGAAAGATAAAGACACCATTATCCGTGTGATTAAATTCACGGCTGAATCGATCAAGCTGATCCAAACCGATCGAGAGTTTACCAAGAAAGTGATCATGAAGTGGATGCCCATGAAGGACCCGGATCTGCTGGAGCAGGTGTACCGCTTCGCGACGGAAAACTATTCCAAAGAGGGCTTGGTGCCGGAGGGCGCGCTACGCTCCACGACAAAACAAATGGTGCAGAGTAATCTCATCGAAGCACAAGCGGCAGCCGCGATGCCGGTGACCGCCTACTACGACAACCGCTATGTCGAAGAGGTGAAGCGGTCAGGGTTCTTCGACCAGTTGTGGAGATAGCGGACTTAAAGGATGAAAAAAGCATTCATAGGTTTTTCAGTGGAAGTCTACTTTCGGCTTATTCGATGAACCGAAACAGAATTCACAATCGACGGAGGAAATGAAGTGGCGACTTTGCAGCTGCCCGACGGAGAGATCTATTACGAAGTTCATGGCCATGGCCAGCCCATGGTATTTCTGAGCGAAACTGCATGCGATGGAGAAGTTTGGAAAATCTACCAGGCGCCGGAGTTTTCGAAGGACCATCGAGTCATCATTCACGACTACCGCGGCACCGGTCAGTCGAGTAAGCCATCGATTGACTATACGACCCAGATGTTTGCGCAGGACGTCATTGCGTTGATGGATCACCTCAAGGCGGACGATGCCATTGTCGTGGGTCATTCCATGGGAGGCCGGGTTGCCCAACTCTTGGCTTTGGATTATCCGAATCGAGTGAAGCGACTCGTCCTCGCATCGACGGGCTCTCATTTTCCGAAAACGAAGGGGCTGCCGCTTAAGATATGTAAAGAAATGATCGAATGGGGCTATGAGAAGTACGAACGCGATCACTCGATTCTCGTTGGTTTCACCGACGAGTTCGTGAAAAACCATCCCGAGCGTGTCGAGCGCTACTTAAAAATAAGGATGCAGAATCTTTGCCCGGTGGAGTTTTACCTTCGTCATCTCCTCGCCCGGCAGAACCATGACACCAGCGGACGCTTGAAAGAAATTCGGCAACCGACCTTGATCCTGGTAGGCGAGGACGACCGTAACATGACCAGCGAGGTCAATCACCGCATGTCGTCGGATATCCTGGCCAAAGGAATTCCGAATTCAAAGCTGGTCGTGCTGCCAAACGAGCGGCACAGTTATTTCTTTGCCAATCCGGACGCAGCGCACAAAATAATTCGCGAATTCATCAAAGAATAACGCTCACAACCGTGAACTGTTTTAAAAACTGTTGCGGAGTTTCTCATCCGATCTAAGCGCTTCCCGGAATCACGACAGCGAAGTCTTTGCCGAGGCCGTAAAGTCGCCCTCACGTTGACAACTCGCGAAGGCCCATGAAATAGTCGGGCTGAAAACCACGTCCCGGAGGATGCGCTGATGGCCAATGCGAAGATCGAATTGCAGCCGGAGTCTACTGGTCTCGTCATAGTCGATATGCAGGTGGAAGGGTGTGAGCGCCATGGGCCCGGCGTGAGGCCTGTCATCGGCAATATCCGGCGCTTGCTCGATCGCTTCCGTGCGGTGCACGGGAAGATCGTTCACGTCCAATCCGTCCGCACCAAAGATCACCCTGAATTCACCGTCTTCGGACGGCCTTACGGCTTGCTGCTCGGCAGCCCGGGCGCGGATTTCGTCCAGGAGCTGCGACCGCTGCCCGGCGAGAATGTCGTGCAGAAAACCTCGCATGACTGTTTCTACAAAACCTCGATGGAAGCGGTGCTGGAAAAGCTCGACCTGCGGCCGTGCAGGGATAAGATCGTCGTTACCGGCATCGGTTCGAGCAACTGCGTCTATCATGCGGTCATCGGCTTTCACATCAGGAATTACTACAGCATCGTGCCCGAAGACTGCATTCACGGCGTCCATCCGCAGTCGCAGCCGTTCGCCCTGCATCAGTTCCGCTCCAACGCCTATAATTTCAACGTTACGGTTTCGCGCGCCGATGATCTCGAGTTCGTATCCGCAAGCATGCCACTGCAGCGCGCGTCCGGCAGCTGAGCTTCTCATAGCGATGCGGCGGCGCGCGCGGAAGCTGCCGTTCGCGTTGGCGATCGCCTGGCTTGGCTGCTACGGCGCTCCCGCCGCGGCGCAAAGTTTAAAAGTCCCGTTCGCGGCGCTGTCGCCTAACTACGCTCCGCTGTGGATCGCCGATCAGGCCGGACTTTTCAAGAAGCACGGCCTGGACGTGCAGCTGATCTATATTTCCGCCGGCTCGGTGATCGTGCCGGCGATCTTGTCCGGCCAGGTGGATATCGCCAACATGAGCTCCGCGCCGGCCCTGACCGCCTGGGCGCGGGGCGCGGAACTGAGCGCCGTCGGCGTGACATCGAATCGTCTGCTGCACGTCATCATGACCCGCAGCTCGATCAAAAAGCCGGAGGAACTCAAAGGTAAAAAGATCGGCGGCGACCGCTACGGTTCGCTCTCGGATTTGATTCTGCGCGCGGCGTTGCGACACTACAATTTAGTTCCCGACCGCGACGTCGCGGTGATTCAAACCGGCGGCTTGCCCGAACGGCTCGGCGCGCTCAAAATCGGCGCGGTCGACGGCGCCATCATCACCGGTGATACCGCTCTAGAAGCCGAGAAATTGGGCTTTCATAAACTGATCGATCTCAGCCGGCTGCCGATCCAATATCCCAGCAGCACGATCATCGTCAGCAGATCCTTTCTTGCGGCAAAGCGAGACACCGTGAAAAGGTTTTTGCGCGGCTGGATCGAGGGCATCAAGACAGCGAAGACCGATAAGGAATACACCGTCTCGGTGATGCAAAAGTTTCTCAAGACCAGCGATCGATCGGTGCTCGACAAGCTCTTCGAAGTTTATAAAACCGTCCATGAGAAAGTTCCCACGCCTGATCCCAAGTTGATGGGTGTCGCTCTTACGCAACTCGCCGCCACCGTGCCGCAGACAAGCCAACTCAAGGTCGAAGATTTCACTGACCGGAGCCTGATCGCAGAGCTCGAGAGCGAAGGGT
>VBKY01000468.1 GCA_005879255.1 Deltaproteobacteria bacterium | reverse complement strand
CGAGGGCGTCAGTAACGAACGTCAAGGTCGGGGTGATGCCGTGACCTTCGAGCCAGCTTCGCATGCCGTACCAATCTCCGAGCAGGTGCTCGCTGGGCAGCATCAATTGGAAGGGCGTATCTGCTATGGGCCGGGTGCCCGCGGGCACTTGGGACCCTTCCTGGGCTCGGGCCAAAGCTGCCCAACCGAAGAGCGCCAGGATGACGATGGAGCCGCGCATCCGAAAGATTGCCAGGTGCTGCACAAGTATTTTTTTAGTCTTCTTTTTGGGTATCAAAACGAGGCCTTTCCGGAAGTCGAAGAATTGCTTCGGCTTGTTTTCTGCCAAAGGCGAAATCCTCCCAGGAATGCATTGGCGTTCGCGCCCGCGCGGCAACCTGGAGGTAGCTCTTTCAGTTTCTTGACGTTTCCTCCTCCCAAAACGACGTCCTCTGGTTCCAGAGCGGCAACGAGGCGGGATACAACGTCCGCGACTTCCTTCCGCCATTTCTTTTTGCCTAGCCGATCGTATCCGCGGACCCCGACATAGTCTTCGAACGTGCGTTTTTTGTAAGGCAGATGGCCAAGCTCCATGGGTTCCACGATGCCATCCACGATCATGGCGGAACCGAGGCCGGTCCCCAAGCCGAGGAAGAGCATCTTTCCACCCTTGTAAGTCCCGAGGGCCTGCATTGCGGCGTCGTTCACGACCTTCACCGGGCGCTTGAACGCTGCTTTAAAGTCACATCCGATCCAACCTCGTCCGAGGTTATGGGGTTCCGCAAGCGGTCGGTTTCTGATGACCGGGCCGGGATAGCCGATCGAAACTGCGTCATACTTCCAATCCCTCGCGAGTTTCTTGACACCGCCGACCATCTGTTTGGCACTCAACGTGGGCCCGGACGGAAATTCACGAAATTGCTTTTGTCCGGTAGCGAGGATCTTCACGTGGGTTCCGCCGACATCGACAACCAGCACATTCATGATGATACCTCGCCGTGTCTAACTGGCCTTCGCAAGGGTGGCGCTCTTGGACGCGATCACGCTCATGAGATCGTTCCAGGAATTGACGAAAGACTTGGCGCCTTCGTCTTGGAGCTTTGCGGCCAACGCGTCGATGTCGATGCCGGCCTTGGCGAACTGGGCCAAGGCCGCTTCGCAATCGCCGCCATCGTTCGACATGATTTCGCTCAGTTCGCCATGATCGGCGAGAGCCTTTAACGTACCCTCGGGCATTGTGTTCACTGTGAAAGGCGCAGCGAGCGCCTTGATATAAAGGACATCGGAGGCCTTCGGGTCCTTGGTTCCCGTGCTGGCCCACAGCAGGCGTTGCGGACGAGCGCCGGCGTTGTAGATGCGCTGCCAGCGCGGCGAGCCGAGCAGGTCGCGGTACGCTTTGTAGGTGCGCTTTGCGACGGCGATGCCGAGCTTGTTGTTCAGCGCAGCGGGCACCTTGCTGGCGATTGCAGCGTCCCAACGACTGATGAAAACCGAAGCTACGGAACCGACATCGGGCTTGAGCCCGGCATCGATGCGCCGCTCGATGCCGCGCAGGAAAGCCTCGGCCGCCACCACGTACTGCTCGCGCGAGAATAACAAGGTCACGTTTATAGGCACTCCGGCAAAGATCGCCTCTTCGATAGCGGGCAGCCCTTCCTTGGTGCCAGGAATCTTGATTAATAAATTTGGGCGTCCCGCCCGTGCGTGCAGTTCCTTCGCCGCGGCGAGAGTGGTGGCCGTGTTGTAGGCCAGCAGGGGAGATACCTCCAGCGATACCCACCCGTCCACGCCATTGGTGCGGTCGTAAATGGGTCGAAAAAGATCGGCGGCCTGGGTGAGGTCTTCCAGCGCCAGATCGAAAAAGAGCGCCTCGCCAGATTTTCCTTTTGCCAGACCTGCGCGGATCGCAAGGTCGTAAGCACTGCTGTTCTTGATGGCGTGATCGAAGATCGTCGGATTTGAGGTCAGCCCCGTCACCGACAACTCGTCGATGTAGCGCTTGAGCGTGGTGCTGGTCAGTAGATCGCGCGTGATGTTGTCGAGCCAGAGACTCTGGCCCAGGTTGTGGAGTAGTTGGGTTGCTTTCATGGTTTCACCTCCGGAGAGATTTGGATCGATTGTTGGCCCGCCAGCAGCGCGGGCAAGTCATAGTCAAGCAGGTTACCGATGCGCTCCACCGTCAGGTCCGCAGGAGGAGATGCGGCAAGCACACTCGGGTCGTGAGCGTATTGACCTTGACGTGGAAAGACGGTGGTCACACGGTCACTCCAGACTTTTTTGACTGCGGTTAATATGCGCAGCTTGTCGTCCACCAGGACATAGTGCTCAGCCGGGTAACGCCGCTCGACGTCATCCAACGCCTTTTCCTTGTGGATGTAAATCAGCACGTGTCCCTCCACCGCTTCGAAGATGCCGGAGCGTTCGACCTTGCGTGGTTGAAAGACCACGTCGCCGTCCGACAAGATTACCGTTTGTCCCCACGCGCGAAATTGTTCCAGCACGTCGAGCGATCCGGGATACAAACGATTGGCGAATGGATAGTCCACCAAGAATGACGACATCGACAGCAGGTGAGTATCTCGCGGGTGCTCGACCCGGTAGCGCTGCAGGGCGCCGAGATAATCGCGGTAGCCCAAATCGGCAAACAGCTGTTCGAGGATTGCCCAGTACCGGTCGCGGCAGGCCGCCCCGAACTCACGTTCAAGGTGGCGCTTGAGGTCATTCTGGATACGGTCGTTGTCGATTAGTGTGTTGTCGACGTCGACTAGAAAAACAATTGGGCTCGGGGTCATGACGCGGCCTCCGCGATTTCGCTCGCCAGCGGAGCTCGATCAATGCGTATGCGGTTTGAGCTTTTTGTCAGGTCCCGCAGCGAGTCGAAGGCTGGAGCTGACATCATCTCTTCCGTACAGCGCCAGCTCCAATTACCTTCCGCACGACCGGGGATGTTCATTCGGGCCTCTGCCCCGAGATTGAGCAGATCTTGTAGAGGAGCGACGGCGAGCGCAGCCACCGATGACCACGCGAGGCGCATCAAGTCCCACGCGACCTGGCCGCTTTCACCGTCGGACCGCTTTAGATAACGCCACAAGTTTTGCCGCTGGTAAGGCAGCAGCTCTTCATACCATCCGCGGCTCGTGGGATTGTCATGAGTGCCGGTATAGACCACTGTGTTAGGGACGTAGTTGTGAGGGAGGTACGGGTTGTCTGAATGGCCGTCGAACGCAAATTGCAGGACACGTGTCCCGGGCACGTGGAACTGGTCGCGGAGCGCAAAAACATCCGGCGTGATCAAGCCCAAATCCTCAGCGATGAACGGTAGTACGCCTAACTCTTTCTTCACCGCGTTGAAGAAATCAGCGCCCGGACCCGGCGCCCATTGGCCGGATTGGGCCGTGGTTGATCCAGCCGGTATGTGCCAGGCGGCCGCGAACCCACGGAAATGATCCAGACGAATTACATCCACGTGGGCGAGCAGCGCGCGTAAACGACCGATGCACCAGCGATAGCCGGTCCGGCGCAGCGCGTCCCAGTTATAGACGGGGTTGCCCCAGAGCTGTCCCTGGGAGCTGAAATAATCGGGGGGCACACCAGCCACGAAGCGCGGCCTGTGTTGTTCGTCCAGCAGGAACAGCTCCGGGTTGGCCCAAACGTCGCTCGAGTCAGGAGAAACGAAAAAGGGCAGGTCACCGATCAAGTGCACGCCCTTGGCGCGGGCATGTTTCTTGAGCCGTTCCCCCTGGCGGAACAGTAAGAATTGAGCAAAGCGAACTTGATCGATTTGGCTCGCCAGATCGCGCCGAGCCTGGGCCAGAGCTGCCGGCACGCGCCTGACCAACTCCGCCGGCCACTCGAGGTAGTAGGCGCCGTTGTGCCTGGCTTTCAATACTCGAAATAGCGCGTAATCTTCCAGCCAGTGCCCCTGGTCGTGCCAGAACTGTTCAAAGGCGGCCTGTAACTCCGGAGATGCGGCAGCGCTGAAGTTATTCCATGCTCTCTCGAGCAACCGATGTTTGAACGGGATAACCATACCGTAATCGAC
>VBKY01000001.1 GCA_005879255.1 Deltaproteobacteria bacterium | reverse complement strand
TGGTCGCGGCAACCGCGACGTTTCGATCTTGGAATCAGGCCGGCGAGCAACGGCCCGACCTGCGCGGTCGACCGGGAATCAATCCGCTAGGCTTCCAAACGACATACTGCATCGATGCCCCCGCGTTCGGCCAGTTAAAGCGCATGAGCCGTGAACTTGGCTTCGACAAAGGCACCGAGCGGGCACGAAAACATTTTTACAGCGACAAAGAAATCCCCGACGCCAAGTCATTGGAGTTGAGCTTGCTCGGCAATCGATATATCGCCGGCGAAGGTTTTTCGATCACAACCCAGGCCGATGAACGCGATCTGCAGGAAAACCTACGATGGATTCGCGAAGCGCGCCGCCAAGCAGACTGGGTGGTCGTCAGCGTCCACTGCCACGAATTCGGCGGCGCGAGTTTGCTTACCGCGAGCAGCCGCGCGGATCTGGAAGAGACCGCCGAGTTCGTAACTCGATTCGCGCACCAAGCGATCGATGAAGGCGCCGACGTGTTCGTCGGCCACGGCTCGCATTTTCCAATGGGTGTTGAGATATACCAAGGCAAACCGATCTTCTACAGCGTCGGCAATTTCGTTTTTCAAAATGAAACCGTCGGTTTTTTCCCCGCCGATGCCTATGAACGTTTCGATCTCGATCTCAAAGCGACCCCGGCCGATTTTCTCGACGCCCGCACCAACGGCGGCAAAAAAGGCCATCCCAGCGATCCCGCCTACTGGGAAAACATGTTCGCCGTCTGCCAGTTCAGCAAAAACAAACTTAAAGAAATTAAGATCCATCCGATCGACCAAGGTTTCGGCCGTCCACGTCCGCAACGAGGAAGGCCATTGCTCGCCGAAGGCCAAGTGGCGGATCGGGTGATCGAACGTGTCGCGCGTCTGTCGAAACGCTATGGTACGAAAGTAGTTAACCGTGAAGGAATTGGTGTCATCGATATTTTGTAGGGTCAATGGCGATTAACTGGCAGGCTAAACCACAATTCATCCCGAATTCGCGACTTGAAACAAATCCGGCGCCTGAGATTTAAAACGCCCACATACCTAAAGCCCCATCGCCGCCGCGTTTCGCCCAGCCAATCGTGAGAACACCACGTTGCGCGTCTGCCCGGTGCATGACGGGTAGTTGTGCCTCGGATCGGATTGTTGGAGGTGTTCAGCACCTGCGCTTGGGTGTTGATCTGTAATCCGCCGAAGGTAAAAGTGATGCCGCCGGTGACGGCGTACGCCCAATACGGCGGTTTGTCGATCGTATCGGCCCAGTGGGACTTCTTCGGCGTGATACCTTCCGTGCATCTGCCGTCTAACTTGGTCGCGTCGAACGGGATGTCCTTGCGGATGGCATTATTGAATTCACGGATCGTATGATTCAGCACGGCGGGCTCGATGCTGATCTTTGCGGCCAGTTCGTCGATTGTCTGTGCTTCGATCGGATGGGAGAACTCGTAGTAGCGCTTGTTCAAAAGCGGCGTCGCCTTCTGGTCGTAGATCTGATAAGCGATTGCGCCCGGTTGGCCGAGCACAGCCCAACCAGTCTTGGCGTACGTGTAGGAATGGCGCGCTTCGCCTTCATCAAAAAATCGCTGCCCGAGCGAATTCACGGTAATCCCGTAGGTGTAACCGTAGCGATTGGCTTTGTTGCTGATCTCGACGTCAGGGAACGTCGCATCGATCGGCGTTGCATGCGCGCCCTGCCAGTGACCCGCTGTCTTCGCGCCCAAGTCAATGGCCATCATGAGCACTTCGCCCGTGTCATGCTTGCTGCCGCGTACTTTCATCAAGTCGGCATTGGCGCCGAGATAGCGCGCGCGCTTTTCCGCGCTGGCTTGAAAGCCACCGGCGCAAAGAATCAAAGAGTTTGCCCGGATCTCGTATTCTTCATTAGGGTCGGACACCCGCAGGCCTTCGATGTGCCGGTCATTGCCGAGCAGCGCCGAGACGCGCGACTCGTAGCGCAGCTCTATGCCCATCTTGGTCGCGATCTCGCGCCACTGCATGAGCTGGGCCAGACCACCACCGACTCCGCCAGTCGGATGAATCACCAACCCGGGCTCGAAGTAGTAGCGCCCGTCGATAATCACGTAACTATCGATATCCCACTTGATACCGACCTCGCGCATCCAGTGAATCGCCGCGTTGGACTGCTGCACAACGACATCGGCGAGCTCTTTGTCGATGCGGCCGCGGGTCACGCGCTGCAAGTCAGCGTGGAATTGTTCCGCCGTGTAAGCCGGCAAATGAAGTTTCTTAAATGTCGCCTCATCCAAATCCGGGATAAATTGGCGAATCTCTTCGGCGCCGGAAAAAACCCAGCGAAAGCCGGTGTGGGAAAACCGCGCGTTGCCGCCGAACTCCGGCTCGGGCGCTTTTTCGAGCATGACAACTTTCGGAGCGCCCGCTTGCTTGGCGGCAACGGCCGCTTCGAACGCGGCGCTGCCGCCGCCGACAACCACCACTGGGACATTCTCAGTTCTCACGGTTCACGGTCTCCATCTTCAATGAAATTATTATGGCGTGAGGATTATCAATTCTTCTTATACAGACTCTGGATGAACCCGGAGCTTTCGAGCCTGTTCATGAAAGAGTTATCGATAAGCGTCTCAACCCGCACCTCGGCGATCTTTGGATTGAGCTGGATCAAGAGTTTTTGCAGCCGCTTCATTCCCTCCACGCTGGTGTGCGGCGCGCGCTCGTAGTTGGTGATCACGGCTTGATAGGATTCCTCGATATCGGCCGGATTGGTCAAACGCAGGTTCGATGCCAAGAGCCGGCTTACCAGTTCCTTGTTGGCTGGATCGTTGATCATCGCGATCGCCTCGATCATGGCTTTCAAATAGCCTTCGATCACCTGCGGCTTTGTCGCCGCCGTGCGCCGCGTCGTCACCATCATGTTCTGCGGCAGGGTCACGCCGGCGGACTTCAAGTTATAAAGCAAGGTGTAACCTTTGTTGGCATAGACCTCGCCCATCGCGCCTCTAAGCGTGGTGGCATCGACACTGCCGCTCTCGAGCGCCAAGCGCCGGTTCATTTCAGTCCCCGGTATCGTCAGAAAAGCAATCTTCGCTTGCACGGGGTCAAGATTGAGACCTTGAAGCGCCAACATCGACACTAGATGCGACGTCGATCCCGGACCGCTCACCGCGATCCGCTTGCCGCGCAGATCTTCCGGCTTCTTGATGTCGGGGCGCGTGTTAAGGCGAAAGTCTAGCTTCTGATTGAAGTTGGCGATGCCGGCGAGTTCCGCGCCGCTCAGTCCGGCGTTGACAAGATGACCGGGGCCGATGATCGCGGCGTCTATCTCACCGGCGAGTAAAGCGGCAATGGCTAAGGGATTGCGCGGCATGAGGATGAACTGCATGTCGACGCCATGCTTCTTGAACAAGCCGCGGTCCCGCGCCACCCAGACGTGAGTCATGCTCTCGCTCGTCACACTGGAGGATAAATTGCTGCGAATCTGGGCAGTCGTGTCCGCTGGCGGCCCGACTACCAGCACGAGGAGCAATAACAGCAGGAGATGCCGCCGCCTACGCCGCAATTCTATTCCAGTGACGGGCGCCACGTGGAGAATTTAGCTGGGTTTTTTCTCTCCCAGCGGCACCACATTTTCAAAGCCATGCTCCGAGATGTCGAAATAGTTGCCGTCGGGATCGGAGCCGCGGGTCTCGGCATAGGGCCGACCGCTGGGACGCGGCTTGGGCAACTTATTGGGATTGATCTTTTTCAATCGCTCGACGATCTTCTCGCCGCTCTCCACTTCGAATCCAAAATGGTACAAACCGTTCGGCGCGTTCTGCTCATTATTGGGGAGAATCGCGAGATTGAAATAACCGTCGGTCAAAAAAATTGCCCCGCCTTCCTCCTTGCCCTTGTGCAGCATCCGCATCTCAAAGACGTCCATATAAAACGACGCAAGTTTCCCTGTGTCTTCCGTCCGAATGGCCAAATGACGTAGCTTAGGCATAGAGACCTCCCTTTGAAGTGTTCATTTGCTTCACACTTAGTCCGCCAGGGTTGGAGTTGTCAAGGAACGCTTCTGGATCGGTTCCGTCCGGTCATGAATATCCAGCGTCGATCTTCAATTGGCTTGGAAGGGAATGTATGTCGAAAGGCGGAGGGTTTAGTGCAGCTGCAGCTCGATCTGGTCGCGGTCAGTAATCATCGGCAGCATCGCCTCGCGAATTACTTTCTCGCTCACTTCGCCGAAACGATCCTTGAAACGGTCGAGCGGCACAACGGCTTTGGCCATGGCACGGTGGCCGCCGGCGCTGCCGATATCGTCGTAAAGCTTTTTCATGATGTCGCCGGCGCTCTTGACGTAGCCGACATTGCGCACGCAAATCACCACGCGGTCATTGACTAGGCCGGAGACTACACTCCAATCGACGCCTTCTATTTGCATGCAAAACTCCGCCATCTGCGGGATCACATCCTCGCGGCTGACATCGCCCATATGGACGACGGCCAGGCCGTTATCGATTTGCAGTCGGCTAAGCGCGCGCCCTAACGATTCGAGATCCTCCCTCGGCAAAGCCGGCCGCTCGATGCGCGTGATCATCGCCTTGTTGGCGATGGGGTAGAGAAAATTAAAGGCGTTTAGATCAGCGAGATTACTGCCCCGTTCGAGAAACAGCGTATCGGTCTTGATGCCGTAGACTAACGCGGTCGCCAACCGCTGCGACGGCTCCATGTCCGCCGCGCGCAAATATTCGGTAAAGATGGTACACGTCGAGCCGTAACCGCTGCGCAAGTCAGCGAAACGCGCTTTGAACGAAGTTCGTTTGGGGTGATGGTCCACTACCAAATCCACTCTTCCCAATGGCCGGTCGAAATAGGGCGGTTGCACATCGACGAGAGCCAAACGGGCGCCGTCCTTGTGCAGATCTTCGTAGGAGATCTGGTCAATTTGAATATCCAACAAGCGAATCATGGCAAGATTTTCCGGCCGTGTGATGCTGCCAAAGGTTACAATAGGAGTCGTAGCACGATTGCGTCCGAGCAGTTCGCGCAAAGCTAGTGCGCTGCCAATGGCATCCGGATCCGGATCATGCTGCAGCAATATGTGAATCTTTCTGCCGTCGGCGAAGAGCGAGCGAATGCGCTCGACTTTCTTGATGTTTAGCGTGTCGAGGAGTTGCACCGCGCAAAACTCTTCGAAGATATCGGCCAACTGAAGGTGGCGAAACAATGGATCTGTGGATTCTCTATAGCCGTTATTGTCGGAAGTCAGCGAAACGATGGAGACTCTCTTGTCCAGACTTCTGAGCAGCCTGCAGATGTCTTCCTGATGGTCAGGATTGCGGACAAACACGATCGCTTGGTCGACATGGTGCAGTTTGACCTTCTTGTAGGTCTCTGGTTTGAGCAGATCGCCTTGCCAAACCTTGCCGCCTTGGCGTTTAATGGCCCGGGCGATTTTTTCGTTGGGGACGAGAAAGCGGACCTCTCCCTGCTCTGCCGCAACGTTGCGCATAAACTGGAACAATAGATCGTCCTCACAAATGGCTAGGTATTGCATACGCGTACCTCTTGTGAGGATCTAGTGGGAACGTCTTGCAAGATGGAATTGCCGGATAGGCCACTGATCAGCACGGCCGAAACTCTATCATCTGAATTTGGCCAATGCTAGGTCCCGAGCTTGAACCGTTGCGGGCAACACTTTATATGCTAACGATTATCAAAGAGAGTGGAACGCGAGCCGATGATTAACAGCGGCGAAAGAGGATTCGGGTTACCCAAGTTCAGCCACGCGGAGCGCGAGCGGCGCTGGTCCCGCGTGCGCGAGCGCATGCGCCGCGAACAGCTCGACGCCATCATCGGCTTTCCCAATCAAAGTCATTGGGACCAGTTTCAAGCCGATGTTCGATATCTGACGCATATCGGCGGCCATCAGACCGAGGTCGCCGTGGTGTTTCCGGTTTCGGGCGAGGTGACGGCTTTCGTGCGCGGCGGCAATGAAGTCGAATGGTGGAGCATCGCGCAGGACTGGGTAACGGATATTCGGCCGAGCCGACGTTCCTGGGGCGAGCCGGTTACAGAACGCTTGAGGGAATTGAAGCTTGATCAAGCGCTGATCGGCGTCAGTGGTTTGAGCGGCTTATTGCGCGCGCCGGAGGGAACCGTCGTGACCGGAATGCTGGAGAAAGTCAGAGCGGCGTTCCCCAGGGCAACATTTCAAAACGCCACGGAGCTGCTGCAGGACGCCCGTTCGGTCAAGGGGCCCGAAGAAGTCGCCTGGATCGAGCGCGCCGCGGAAATCTTGGATAAAGTCGTCGCCGCGATCCTTGCGAAGGCCAAACCCGGCGTCATGGAAAACGACATGGTGGCAAAGATCTGGCAGACGATCATCACCCACGGCGGCGACTATCCGTCGATGACCCATTGGGGCGCAGGCGCAGGCGTTCCATGGGCCTGTCGTATCGCGCCCCACCGGCCGTTGCGGGCGGGCGATATGATCAACACCGAGCTGGAAGCGAAATACGGCGGCTACATCGCACAAACCGTGCAGGCGGCATGTCTGGGAAAAATTCCTGCGGAACTCAAACGGGCCTTCGACGTCAGCGTGCAAGTTTTCGACGACTTGGTAAAGTTCATGAAGCCAGGAGTATCTTTTGGCGAGGTCGTGAGTTTCTATCAGAAGCTCGTCCGCGAAGCCGGCCACACGCCCAAGGGAATGCTGCTCCACGGCCGCGGCATCGGCGAGGACCGGCCGCAGATCACCGGCGAAATCGATGGCGAGATCTACCGCGGCTCCACGTACACGATGCATCTCGATCTGCCGCTGCTCGAAGGCAATGTTTTTGTGCTCAAGCCCGGCGCCATGCCCTCGGACGCGCCGGATTCGATCCGCTGCGGCGATACGGTTGTAATCGAAAAAAGCGGCGCACGCCGCTTAGGGAAACGAAATTTCACGTTTCCTGAAATCAGTTAGAATCATCCGAAATTAAATTCCTACTTTCCCCGACTTTCCCCATAAAATTGGTTGTGTTAAAGGGATACTATTACCACTCCTTTGAAAAAAGAGGGGCCAGGGGAGATTTTGGGCAAGTGGTTGACGGCGTGGGCCGGTTTTTTGTAAGTTTCACACGCGCAACCGATTGCGTATCGGAGGATACAAATCATGGTCGCAGAAGTTCGTTTTGGTGTTGAAACCATCGACCACATAGCCATTCCCGTGCGCGATTTGGCAGCGAACGAAGCCTTCTACCTCAATGTCCTGGGCTTGAAATACAAGACCACCCGGCGCAATCCCGATGGCAGTCCGCGTCAAACCTACGTGCTCGCTGGGGAGAACATCATCGGCCTGCACTTGCCCGGAGTGAGTGCCGGAGCTTCTTCCAGCACCGCGCCGCGAATCGGTGTCAGCGTTTCGCGGCAACGATTCGACCAGGTACAGCAGAATCTCAAGGCGGCAAACC
Organism: Deltaproteobacteria bacterium; assembly: GCA_005879255.1. The sequence continues at coordinate 7,882 of VBKY01000001.1, read as the reverse complement.
ATTCATTTACAGGCCCTGTGGAGCACCACGACGGCGATCCATTGGCGCAGTCGATTTATTTCGATGACCCCGATGGCAATCACCTTGAGTTTTGCATTCGGCGAAGCGAGCCCTTAAGCGAATGCATCAGCCACGTGGTCTTCGAAACTCGCGATCTCAAAAAATCCATCACCTTCTACACCGAATCGTTGGGTACCGCCGTTCCCATCGCTTGCGGTAATGAGACGATGACTCCCGTACAAAACGGTCAGATGATCGGGCTTGTTGAAGTGGTGGAACTGTCGGAGCGAAGCAAAAAACATGGGCGCGGCTGCCATATGGCCATGGACGTGCGGCGAAAAGACTTCGACTCGATGATCGCGCTCGTGGAACGTTACGGCGGCAAGACTCAGGGCGATAACCGCGCCGCGGACGGGCTTAGACCGGAAGGCGAATGCAGCATCTATTTCTTCGATCCGGACAATAACCGTTTGCAGATCACCGCCCACGCGCCCAATCAGAAAGATGAGCTGCTTTCCGATGAAGAAAAGTGGCGCCGCATCATTGCCAGTCGCAAGGAGCAAGGCCGCGGCTTGAGCCGTTGGGAGACGGGCGGAAAAAAGATAATTTAAGGGCCTGCTTCGCGGCGCCGAGACAAAATTATTGTCGTTTTCGGTCTGCGCGCTATTTGGTAGCCAGGATTAAAGTCGCCCCCGGTAAAGTCTTTGGAACGTTCCCGTGGCTTTGAATTGACGCGAAGCCCGCCTTTTTCAGCCAATCGGAATACTGCGACAGCGTCCAGCACTCTCCCTCCGGCGTGTGCGTCAGCGTGTACACGGAGAAGCGCAAAGCGAATGTCGGTTCGGTGCGTTCTTCGTTCGGCACGAAGTCATTGACGACAAAAATGCCACCGGGGTTGAGCGCCGAATAGGCTTTGGCAAATAACTCCTGATTGCCCTTGGGTGACTCGAAGCGGCAAAAGTTGCTGGCGATCACTAGATCGTAATGATTTGTTTCGATGGCGGCGGTGTGGTGTTCGCCGTCGACGTAGCGAATCTTGCCGTCCAGTCCGCGCTTCTTGTTGGCTTTCTTGGCTACCGCGTTGACATTCGGCCAGTCGAGCTGAGTCACTTGCGCCGACGGGTCGCGGGACACGATCGTCATGCCAAAAATGCTGGAACCGCCGGCGATGTCGAGAACCTTGAGCCCTTTTCGTTCAATGCCGATCTTGAGCACGTCGCAAAGCGCCTTCGCTGCCGGCTCCGCAATGACGATGATACCGAGGACCAACTTCTCCCAGACTTGGAGCTCGGCGCTGGTGTCCATGCGACTCAGCGGTTTGCCGGTTTTGAGCGACTCCTTGAGATGTGCCATGCCGTCCCAGAGCGCAAGCGCGACGTGACGAAAGTCGCCGATATACGACGGCTTCCCCTGCACCAAGAAAGCAGCAGCCGTCGGGGTCAGAAAATACCTACCATCGCGCTTTTCCACTAGGCCGAGGGCGGGCAGGCTATCGAGAACGATACGCGTCGCGCGCCCATCGGTGCCGGCCGCGCGCGCGATTTCATCGGCGGTTTGAAAGCCTTGATGAATGAGTGTGAAAAAATCGTATTCGATTGAGGCATCGAGGATCTGGCTGTTGGCGAAATCGCCCAATATCCGCATCAGCGGACGCGGTGAAAGATCTTGCGTCGAACCTGGCCCGGACATGATTAAGCTTTGTACAACCCTTCTTTTTTGACGTACTGATAGACGCCCTCGAAGAACCAAGCAAAGTACGCCGTGCCCATGCGCAGGCAGTATTCCAAGTTAAAACCTGGTCGGGTTTCGGCCCTGCCTTCTTCGAGCATTTTTTTGAGCACCGTCCAGTCAAGATCAGCGTGTGCCATGACGCCGTCATGTTCCTCGAGATCCGCTTGGGCATGCACCCGGAAATAGACGATCTTGTCTTCAGGCATTTTATAAACATTACGCAGCGCGCCGCCAAAGAATCTCGCCCAGTGGCCCACTGCCTCTTCGACACAGAAGGACGCCCACCACTCGACCATGGTGCCTTCGTAGAGCACGCCGCGGTAATATTCGAGAAACGCTCGGCACTCTGCCAGCATCTCATATTCGATCATTTCATCGTTGGTCAAACCAAAGTTGCGACCCTGCTCGAGCACAATCTGGATATGACCCGGCGGCGTGGGATGGATCATCTCGTCAGCCACGTGGTTGGCAAAATGTTTTTGCAATTCTGGATGGCGTTTGAAGAAAGACAGGTGGCGCTGATAGGCGACGCCGTGGAAATTGTTAATCTCAGCGACGAACCCGTACCAATTTTGCCAAAAGACTTTGATTGCCTCCATCGGCAGCGTGCCATCGGCCATGTCCGAATGAAAACGTCCTTTGAGCAGCCAGCGGTCGGCAATATCCATCAGATGTTTTTTAAGATCAGCGACCACCGCGTCGGCTTCTTGCGGTGAGACTTTCTTGCCGGAAAAATCTTGCCTCCCGAGTCCCATGCTTTTTCTCCTCAGCTAGCTAATAAAGTGCTCCGGGGTTAAGAATGTTGTTCGGATCGACCAGCTGTTTGATCTCTTTGATCACGTCGTACAAGCTGCCCAATCGATGATACGGCAGCGGTCCCTTCGTGCTCAGTGTCGGCGCGGTCCAGACGACGCCGCGTTCATTGCTAAACTGCTGGACCATGCCCATCCATTTGCGCAGCTTCCCGACGTCCTCTTCATCGTAAGGATTGTAAAAGACGAAATACTCTTCCTTGATCGCCAAATCGCGCGTTACGTAGCTGTCATGCTGCGGTGAGTGTTCGGCATCCCAAATGCCGCACTCTCTTTTGGCAGCTTCGTCAAGGTCGTACATTTCTTTGAGAAAGGTCAGCGGATACATTTTCGACGTAACCGCGAACATGCCGGTATGGCGCACGACGGAGCCGCACCAGCCGCCGGGTCCCATGATATGCCAGTCGGGCCAACCGTGCGGGCCGTACTCCTGTGCCTTCGCGCCCATCGACTTATCGGCGATTTCCGGCACATCGATGCCGCCCGCGTCATGATAGATTCGGCGCATTCGTTTTTCTTTGAACTGAAGCTCTTCATCGTCCCGTGCCATGAGGACAGTCTTCAAAAAGAACCAGCCGTCGGCCGGAACCTTACTTTTGTCGTACAGCCCATCCTCCATCGGCCAGTGGTATTGCCAGCGGTCGGTAAAATGAATGTCGTAGACCACTTCGCCTTTAACCAACTCCATCAGTGAAGTCTGAACATTGGCCAGTTGATCGCGGCGAAATGAGTAGCAGTAGTCATGCAGCCACTCGCGTTTGCCTTCAATGGCGCGCAGGCAAACTTTGCTGATAATGCCCATCGAGCCGGCGGCGAGCGTGAAGAGTCCTAATAGGTCCGGCAGATGGATCCATTTTTGAAATGGCCCGAACTGCGTACCTTGATTGGCGAGAGCGCCGAGACGAATGGTTTCACTGTTGGCGAGGATCACTTCCAAACCTAGCACCATGTCGGCGATCCAGCCGTAGCGGGTCATGCCATAACCGATGCCGCCTTTGTTGATCATGGCGCCGATCACCACCGCCGGCCCGTAGGTGCCAAAGTTGGGCAGCATGAGCCCATGCTGCCGCAGGGCGTGATGGATGGCATAGACACTGGCACCGCCTTCGGCGATCACGTACTGCATGGTCGGATTCACTTCGAGAATCTTGTCCATGCCGAGCATGTCGAGGAGGACGCCACCCTTGAGCGGCGAGCTAATACCCATACCGACGCCGCCTTTGGCGACGATGGGGATCTTGTGTTCGTTGGCGAATTTTAAAATCTCGGCAACTTTGTGATTGCCCGCCTGATCCGACTCGATTCGCACGATGACATCAGGCAAGGCGCGATAGGCACCGTACGCCAGTGTGTGCTGGTAATTGATCTTGTCGATGGGATTGGTTGAAACGAGCCGGGGGCCGACGATCTCCTTCAATCTGGCAACGATCTCGTCGAGGGTTAACATCACTATAAATACTTAATTAACAACCGCAGAATGAGCATGGCAAGTCGAAAGCACAACCACGACGAAGGGAGTTGGTGCAGGAGAAACACCGAAGTTTTTCGTTTCTCACTTTGCCCTCTGCCCTTTTCTTTGATCTAAAGTTGCAGGTGACTGCCCCCGGTAATCAGAATGTGGCTGCCGGTGAGCATGTTTGCTTCATCGCCGGCTAGGAACGCGATCGCTCCCGCCACGTCTTCAGGGTAAAGATGTTTTTTCAGAGGTCGAGTTTCTTTCACCCGTTCGCGGTATGCCTCAGGCATGATCATCGACGCGTCGGTTAGAGTAAAGGCGGGCGTCACCACATTGACGGCGATACCCAAGGGGCCTAATTCGATCGCCATCGTGTTTGCCATGGATTCCAGCGCGGATTTCGCCGCGGCGTAAGCCCCCAACTTCGGAAGCGGCTGCTGCGCCAGGCGCGTGCTGACGACAATGATCCGCCCCTCTTTTTTCTGCTCCATCGCCGGCAAGCACGCGCCAACGCAAAAAAAGAAAGCCGCAAGCTCATGTTCCACGGCGCGGTGAAAGCTCTCCCACGAGAGATCGTGCAACGGACCTATTTCGAAGGGAAAGTAAGCATTGTTCACGAGCACGTCGACCGGACCAAGCTTCTGCTCTGCGGCTTGCACCATGTGCTCGGCTTGATCTTTCCGCGTCACGTCCGCTTGGAAGATCATACCTCGAGATCCGGCGCTTTCGACCTGTGCGAGTACTTTCCGCGCGGCCTCTTTGTTCTGGTGATAATTCACAACAACAGCGGCGCCGCCTTCGGCAAGCCGCTTGGCGGCGGCTGCGCCAATACCGCGGCTGGCACCGGTCACCAGCGCAACTTTTCCTTCAAGCGGGCGGGTCTGGCTTAGCTGGGCCATCAATGCATGAGCCCCAGCTATATAGCGACGGCGTCTTCCGCAGCGCCCTTCTCGTATTTGGCGGCGTTGTTTTTGAACGACAGGAACTTCATCTTTACATAGGGCGAGCTGTAACCATTCAAGATGCGCTCGATCCTTCCAGGCTTGCTGTAAAACGATTGAAATGCCCAGCCCGTGAGTTCGCCGAGCTGATGACGCGTCAGATGTTTAGTCGGCATGACGCAATGCTCGAGATCGTACAGGCTGAGATTGTCGGTCTCGATCACATTATCCTTAACCGCCTTTTTGTAGATCGGCGAGCCGGGAATCGGATTGAGCAGCTGGATCATGACGATGTCCGGATCAATTTCATCCACGGCTTTGGCCCGCTGGCGAATTTTTGCTTCGTCATCTTCCCAGAAACCGTTCAAATACGTGGAAATCGTCGAGATGTCGTTCTTGCGCAGGAATTGCACGAGCTCCTTCAATTCCTTCACGCCTACCTTCATGGGCCCTTTGTGCGCCTCGGCGATCTCTTCGTCCGTGCCCCCGTCGATGCCGATCAAGACCTGATACATCCCAACCTTGCGCAGCCGCGGCACCAGATCGGCGTCGCGTATCATGTTCTGAGCCCGGCTTAAGCAAAACCAGCTCATGTCCAATTTCTTTTCTTCGAGCGCTTCTACCAAGTCGACCATCTTTTGCCGATCCGAGCTGAAGTCGTCATCCATAAATGTGAGCGCCTTGACGCCATACGTTTTGTTGAGCAGCTCCATTTCTTCGGCTACAGCTCTGCCGCCACGCGTTCGGTGAGTGCTGAAATCACGGGGGTTGCGCTGATCGACCAGCCACCACTCGTAGCAAAAATGACACGCTCCTTCGCAGCCTCTGGACGTTACGGCTTCGTTGTAGTTCGGAATTACGGAGTAGCCGTAATATTTATCCATCGGGAAGAGATCGTAGGCAGGCATCGGTAACTCATCGAGGTTCCCGATCACTGGACGGCCAGGATTCAATACGACCTCGTCGCCATTGCGCCAGGTGAGTCCGCGAATATCGGCGAAATTCCGTGCCGGCTTCTTGAGCTCCTCGAGCAATTCCGACAACGGATATTCGACATCACCGAACACACCGACTATCGCAAAATCCAATTGCCGGTTTTCCGTCATGACTTTTTTTGGGATGGCGGTGTACATCAACCCGCCACCCACCGTGATCGTTTCCGGCAGGGCTTCCTTGATTCGTTTCATCGCCTCGTGGAAACGGTTGAGCTGCGCGGCTCCGCCGGCGGCGGCGATCATAGCACCAAAAAATACCACGTCGGGACGGCGCTGTTTAATTTCGTCCAACATTTGATCGTCGTCCAATCCGAGGGCGCGGCAGTCAAGCACCGAAACCTCGGCGCTTTTCTTTTCGCGGATGAAACCGGCGACCTGCGAATGGAGCGAATTTACCGCCAAATGGCGATCGCCCCATGGCGCCCAGTTCCCCATAGGTGGCGTAATAAATAGGAGTTTCATTTAGTCTCCTGCTATTGAAGAATTGTTGAAAATCAAAATAGTTAATGCCTAAAGGATTGTCAAGGTGAGCAGGCAGAAGGGCCTTGCATTCGCACTGCGATCGGAGGCAGAATGAGGGAGTTAAGGCGTACCGGTAAACTCTTGACAACATCTGATCGTTTTGTTACTGGTTCGCAGGCTGGGGCAACGGCAGCGTCTTTTTAACCAACTAACAGGAGGGTCAATTTTTATGGCTCAAATCGCTCAAGAGGAACAATTATTGGACATACGCGTCGCCGAAGCGTCGCCAGCGTATAAATTTTACCTCAATCAAGAAGCCAAGATTCTTGGTACTATTTCCGTCGTCGTATTCTTGACTGTCTGGGAGCTAATTGGAAACACTTTGCAGCTCATCAACCCGATGTTCATGAGCGCGCCCTCGCTGATTGCGAAAGCGGCGGTTCAGCTTTTTGCATCCGGCGAAATCTGGAATGATCTTTATATTAGCGGCATCGAGTTTTTCTGGGGATATTTCCTATCCATTATCTTCGCAATCCCGTTTGGTATCGCCATAGGCTGGTATAAGAGATTCGCCTACGTGTGCGATCCGTTCGTGAATGCGATGAATGCGACCCCGCGTGTCGCACTCCTTCCGCTAGTCATCATCTGGCTCGGCATCGGCGTCCTTTCCAAGGTCGGCATCATATTCCTGGGCGCAGTCTTCCCTCTTTTAATCAACACCCGCGACGGCGTGAAAACTACCCCTGCCAACTTGCTCACTGCCGCCAGAAGCTTCGGTGCGTCGGAATGGCAAATATTCAGATCCGTGGTGCTCCCTTCAACGGTTCCGTTCATCCTGACTGGACTCCGCTTGGCGGTCGGCCGCGCTCTGATCGGCGTCATGGTCGGCGAACTGTATGCTGCCACGGCCGGCATCGGATTCATGATCACAGTCGCCGGCGCCACGTTCCAAACCGACAAAGTCTTCGTCGGCGTCTTGATTTTTGCCATTACCGGAATGATCATGACGGACGTCATCGACCGGTACGAACGCCGCTTCGACAAGTGGCGTCCAAAGGTTGGTGCGGAATAGATAAGATAACAACAACTCGATCTTGACGAAAAGTGGCGCTGGAAATTTCCAGCGCCACTTTTTTTTGCTCATTCTCGTCAACGCTGTCTAAAAACTTTTAACGTTGCCTTAATGGGTAGCTTTTTATACCATTCGCCCCGCTTCCTAGCGGCAACATCATTTCTACCGGCGGGTCAATGTGCGGGTTCGGCGGATAATGTGAGAATCGATGGAACAGTCACTACAAAAAAGCTTCGCTGCCAAATCGCCACAAGAAGCCGCGCGTGCCGTCTCGACCTCACTGCCTCATGTGGGCCGCGATGATAAAGATCTCGCCCGTCGGGCATTGGACCATTTCCAGGGCGCGCAAGATTTCCTCAAGCAAGGAAACAGGAGCCGCTACGGGGACGAGTCAAAAAGGTCGAAGTGCTGCT
>VBKY01000467.1 GCA_005879255.1 Deltaproteobacteria bacterium | reverse complement strand
TGCAGCGGCAGCTCGATCTAGCGAGGGCCAGGTTCCAGGCGACGAAAGACCGAGCCAGACAGCACGCGGCATCGATCAAGCGCGAGGCCGAGGCCAAAATCGTTTCGTTGCAGGAGCGCAGTGCGAAAGCGGAGTGCGGAATCAAAGCAAGGCTCGAGAAGCTGGCCGATGAAATCCGAGTCGACTATGTGAATCGCGCGACGAAGTTGAACCTTGCGTGGAAATTGGCCGGCGACGTGTTCGCGTGTTTTCTCTTCTTCGTGCTTAACTGATTCGCTGGCTTAGCCCGACTTCACAGATTCGACGCTGAATAAAAAAATATCACTCGCACAAGTGTTTGGATTGCAAAGGATGAGATGATCCAAAGCAGCCAAAACGGCTTGTAGTGCAGACCTACCCCCTGTTCAAGCTTAACTGGATGTGGATAATCGCAGGCTGTCATGTTCCTGCGCTGCTCAGCCCGCAAGAAGGACGGCAAAGAACACCGCTACTTTAGCATTGTGGAGAACAAGCGCGTGGCCGATGGGCGCGTGATGCAACGCCACGTGTTGTATCTGGGCGAGATCAATTCTTCGCAAGAGTTGGCGTGGCGCAAATCGATTGAAGTATTCGAAGACGGTCAGGAGCGAGCAAGCACGCTGGCCTTGTTTCCCGCAGATCGCTATGAAGCGGGGATCGCTGATGAGTCGGTGGTGCGGGTGCGGTTGTCGGAGTTGGCGCTGTGCCGGCCACGCCAGTGGGGCGCATGCTGGCTGGTAGTCAAGCTGTGGCGGGAGTTGGAGCTGGATCGATTCTGGAGCGAGCGTCTTTCTCCCAGCCGTAAAGGGACGCGCTGGGATCAAGTGCTGTTGGTGTTGGTGGCTTACCGGTTGATTGCCCCCGGCAGCGAGTGGCGCTTGCATCGGGAATGGTTCGGTCGCACCGCTTTGGCCGATCTGTTGGGAGCGGATTTCAGCCTGGCCGAGTCCCATAAGCTCTATGCTTGTCATGATCTTTTGCTCAAGCACAAACAGGCGTTGTTCGATCATCTGGTTAGGCGCTGGCGCGATTTGTTCAACGTCAGTTTCGAGGTGCTGCTCTATGATTTGACCAGCACCTATTTTGAGAGCGATCCGCCGCAAGATGAGAACGACAAGCGGCGCTTTGGCTACAGCCGCGACAAACGTAGAGACTGTGTGCAGGTGGTGATCGCGCTGATCGTCACGCCGCAGGGCTTTCCGTTGGCCTACGAGGTATTGGCGGGCAACACGTCGGACAAAACGACGCTACGAGAGTTTCTCAACAAGATCGAAACGCAATACGGCAAGGCCGAGCGCATCTGGCTGATGGATCGGGGCATCCCGACCGAAGAAGTGCTCCACGAGATGCGCCACAGTAATCCACCGATCAAGTACCTGGTGGGCACGCCCAGGGGACGTTTGACACGGTTGGAGAAGCAACTTGTGGACAAGCCCTGGCACAGCGCGCGGCCCGGAGTCGAAGTGAAACTGTTAGCGCAACAAGGCGAGCTTTACGTACTGGCCGAGAGCCGCGATCGAATCGCCAAGGAGCGCTCGATGCGCCGGCGGCGACTGAAGTGGCTGTGGGCTCGGCTCAAGCAACTGAGCGCCATGACGCTCACGCGCGAGGATCTGCTCATGAAGCTCGGGGCGGCAAAACAGACAGCTCCCAGCGCTTGGCGCTTAATCAAAATAGAGGTGGCCAAACCAGGCGCCTCATTCACCTATCGCTTGCACAGGGAGAAGCTGCGTAGAGCGCGGCGGCGCGAAGGGCGCTACTTGCTGCGCACCAATCTGACCGAGAGCGATCCAGCCAAGCTGTGGAGCTTGTACCTCCAAGTGGTGGCGGTGGAAGAAGCGTTCAAGAACCTCAAAGGCGATCTGGCGGTCAGGCCGATCTTTCATCAAAATGAAAAGCGTGTCGAAGCACACATCTTCGTATCGTTTCTGGCCTATTGTCTGCACGTGACGCTGGGACAACGGTTACGTTCGCTCGCGCCAGGACTGACGACACGCAGTGTGCTGGAGCAGTTCGCCGCTATGCAAATGATCGACGTGCATCTGCCTACTACCGACGGTCGCCAGATCATTCTTACGCGCACCACCCAGCCCGAGCCTGAACTCAAATTACTGTTGGATAAACTCAAGCTACAACTACCGGCACAACTGCCGCCCAAAATCAGCGCTGCTCAAGCCACCTCAGCCACTGCTCTGTAGTGCAGACCTTTGGGAGTCACTGATTGATTTATCAACTACTTATAACCTTTGAACCCCGCGAATCCGCGAAGTCAGGCTAATTACCTCCATGCAAACGAAATCAGTTTCAGACGTTCCAAAGGTTCCAATCGTTCCAATAGTTGAGCGGCGCCAAAAAAGAGCGCTAAGCTTCGATGTCGCTCTATTTGTGCGATCTCGTATCGTCGAATCAACACCTTGCGCTGTCCGACCCACGGGTCGATTGTTTTTTGATAAGTACCGACAAGCCAAAGTGCTTCTTGGTTCGAAAACGTTTGGAACGAGTGGAACCTTTGAAACGATTGGAACCGGCCACCGTATTTTAATCCCGAATGTCCTGCAGAAACCATTCGGTCGGAATCTCACGCCCGAGGCCGGCTCGCTTGGCGAGCTCGTAGACCTTACCCGCCACCGCGTGGAACTGGGTGCCCTGCAGATTGCCGCGCTCGGAATACGTGATCTGATCCGGCGAGCTGCGCCCTTTCACCTTGCCGGCGACGAGATCGGCGAGCGTGACGCGGCGATCGGGCAGCGTGTTGCCGTGCTTGCGGCGGTCGCGGCGGCCATCGCCATACTTACCTTGCTGTGGGCGCGCCTCGTAGCCGATATGCTCGGCGTCGGTGGCGAGCTCGGGATGGCCAGTGGGCGCCGGCGTATCGCCGAACCGCAGGTAGACGTCGACCCGTTTCAGGCTCTCGCCGTCGGGTTTGCCGGAGCCGCCGACCACGACGATGTGGGTGCCTTTTTCGAGCAATGCACCGTCGGTCACCTCGACCGCAGAATCGGTGAGCGCCGCCAAGATGTGGGCGCCCTTGTAGACCTCTTCGGGGCGGTTGCACACTTTTACCTCGATATTGTATTTCGCCGCCATCTCGTGCGCGAAGCGCTCGCGGTTTTCGCGCGTCGGGCTGAACACCTGCAGCTTCTCGATTTTGCGCACGCGCGTGAAAGCCTCCATGTGCGTGCGCGCCATGCCGCCCGCACCCAGCATACCGACCACTTCCGCGTCTTTGTCCGCGAGGTACTTCACACCGATGCCGCCATCGGCGCCGACCCGCATGTGCTGCAGGTAGCCGTCGTTGATGAAGGCAAGCGGTTCGGCGTTCTCGATCGAGGTCAGCAGGATCAGGCCGCAGTAAAGGCCGGGACGCACACAGTACTTTTCCTGCGTGAGCACGCCTTTGTATTCCTTTTCATAGACGATGTCGGACTTCATGCGGATCGCGAAGTAGCCGGCGGTCGATCCTCCCTCCATGGTGCCCCACTGGTAGTTCCGGGCCGGATCGCTTATGGGAATACGGATGTCGATGCGTGGCCGGCAGACCGCCTCCTGGGCGGCGAGCTGCAAATAAGATTGTTCCAGCGCCGCAATGGTGTCCTCCATTGTGAGGACCTGTTGGACTTCTTGGTTGTTGATGATGAGCGTCATAACGTACTTACCTCTTTGGCTGTGGCAGAAAATCTGTCGCTCCAGGAACCGCCGGTCTGCAACGGCTCCAACATGAAATCACCGTCGGCGGCATTGACCTAACCCCCCATCGGCGGCATTTTTGGAAATTTGGCCAGCGCCGGATTCATGTGATCCCAGGGCTGAGCACTGGCTGTGAAAATGTCCAAGGTCGGCTTATACAGGCTCGGGTCATCGAGGCTCCCGGCCGTGATCATCGCGAGGTCCGGCACAGCGCTGGTCTTTCCGAACAAACTCGCACCGCACTCCGGGCAAAAACCGCGGCTCAACGTATTACCACTGTCCGCTTTAGTGTCGTAATACTTCACCGCACCCGTGATCTTTAGCGCTGCAGCCGGCAGTCCGATGTCAGGTTCATACGCACCACCGCTGGCCTTTTGACAATCG